>JACPRI010000198.1 GCA_016190065.1 Verrucomicrobiota bacterium | reverse complement strand
GCATAAGACCTTTCACAGTCGCATTAGAATAACGTAGAGCGACGCTTCTTTTTAGAAAATTTTTTCAAAAAACCGGAGGGCTCACGACGTTCTTATCCCTGAAACTCGGAAAAACGAGAATTAAAGCTCAACCATGAACCCTTACCCCACCGAACGGAGATTTGATCCATGAGAACAAAAGCCATGTTATTGTCCGTCCTCTTAACGTGCGGACTGGGCACGTCGAACACCGGAGCCCAAAGCGGCCCCACAGGCAAGATCGCCTTCGTGAAGAAAGGAGATCTTTATTTGCTGCACCTGGACAATGGCCTGGTCCAGCGAATCACCGCCACTTCCCAGAGCACCGAATACACCCCAAGGCTTTCGCCGGACGGGACCCGAATCGCTTTTTACTCCGTCCGGAAGAACATACTCGAGGGGATTTACGTGATGCAGGCGGCGCCAGAGGGACCCGCCAATGCTCGCCTGCGTCTGACCACGTTCGGAGACATTCCGGCCTGGTCACCCGACGGCGCCCGAATCGCCTTCGGGGGCCAGGGAATCTGGGTGATGAACGCCGACGGCAGCGGTTTGGTGCAATTGACCACGTTTGGAGGCATGCCGGCCTGGTCGCCGAACGGCGCGCAAATCGCCTTCGTGTCGAGTCTCAACAGCGCCGACCGCGACTTGTGGATGATGAACGCCGACGGATCGGGAGCCCAACCCATCCTCTCGCTCCCCGGCGACGATATTGAGCCGGCCTGGACACCCTCCGGCACGATCGCTCTCTCGCGCTACACCGACCGCAAAAATGACCTCGACATCTACACCTTTGACCCGGTCGCGCGCGTCTTGAGCCGACTTACGGCTGGCTCGACCGGGGACGCTTGGCCCGCCTGGTCGCCAGACGCAGCCTGGATCGTCTTTTCCCGGTTTAGCAACGCAAGCTCCGGCATTTACGTCATGCCGGCCGACGGCTCACAAATGCCGGCGTTTGTCACCGACGGCTATCACGCATCGTGGGGACCGTAAAACGAACTCGCGTAGCAGCCGACCTGAGGAAGCTCGATATGATTTGGGATTTTAGATTTTGGATTTCGGATTTGGAAAGAATGAGCCTTGTGACCTCGGTTGCTAAAACAAAAGACGGTGCGGCAGGAGCTGCGCCCCTGGTAGGGCAGAGTTCCCGATCCGCCAGCGACAAAATGGAAACGCGCAACGCCCAACGTCCAACTTGCAACGCGCAACCGCGCCATTGCCTTGTTGAACGTTGGACGTTGAGCGTTGCGCGTTGAAAGTTCTAACTAAACAAGATCGAAGCTTATGAAAAAAACAATCTCCCAACCTTCACTGATCCTCCTCGTCGCATCGCAATTGAGCTTCGGGGCCACCTTCACTGTGACCAACACCGAGGACAAGGGCCCGGGCTCGCTCCGGCAAGCTATTCTGGATGCTAACCAGACCGAGGAGGCAGACTCGATTGAGTTTAAGATTCCAGGCCTAGAGCCTTACACCGTCCGCCCATTGTCGCCTCTGCCATCCATCTCCGCACCCCTGACTATTGATGGCACGACGCAGCCCGGCTTCGCCGGGCAGCCAATTATCGAATTGGACGGGACTCGCGTTACGACCCAGGCTGCCGGTTTGCGCCTCGGCGCAGGCAACGGAACGATCCGCGGACTGGTGATCAATCGTTTTAACACTCTTGGCAGTGCTGGCCTATTGATCGCCTCCGGATCCTCAGCGAATGTCATACAAGGCAACTTCATCGGGACGGATGTGACTGGAAAGAAGGCTCAGGCCAATGCGTACGGGCTGAACGTTGAGAATGGATCGTCCGACAATCTCTTTGGCGGGACGACTCCCGGAGCGCGAAATGTCATTTCAGGGAACAGATTCAATGGATTAACGCTCAGAGGGACAGGACATCTAGTGCAAGGCAACTTCATTGGAACTGATGTCACCGGCACGATCGCGTTGCGCAACGGCAGCCATGGAATCGCTTATTTTGGAGGTAGCTGGAATAACACCATCGGCGGAGCAAGCGAGAGTGCCCGAAATGTTATTTCCGGAAACGGTTATGCTGGAATCTACATGGGACTCGATGCGAAAGGAAATGTCATCCACGGCAACTTCATCGGAACAGACCTGTCCGGCCGCGCAGCTTTGGGAAACCAATTGGGAATCTACCTCGTACGCGGCGCCCGTGACAATACGATCGGCGGTCCAACGCCAGGAAGCGGCAACACGATTGCATTCAACCGCGGGCCAGGTGTGTTGATGGAGGCGGACGTTGGAACTGGCAACGCGATTCGGGGCAACTCGATCTTCGGGAATACAGGCTTGGGGATCGATTTCGGCTCGGGCTTGATTAAGAAAAACGACACCGGCGATGCCGACACCGGACCGAATAATTATCAGAATTTTCCGGTTCTCGCCTCCGCCGTCAGCACCGGCTATGACGTGACTTTCCAGGGCACGCTCCAGAGCAGCGCCAACGCCGTCTTTGATCTGGATTTCTTTCGCAACGCAGCGTGCTCTTCCGCCGGAATTGGCCAAGGCGAACGCTTTCTCGGCACACTTGCGGTGACCACGGATGCCAATGGCGACGGGAGTTTCAAGGTGACGCTTCCAAAGAGTGATGCCGCCGGCCAATTCATCACCGCGACCGCCACTGACGCGGAGGGCAACACGTCGCCATTCTCCCAATGCGTTCAAGTGATGGGCGGCTCGCCGTTATTAAGGCTCATCGTCGCGCAGCCCGCTCCAGGCGATTTCGTGATTCTCTCCTGGCCGACTTCATCGCAGGGTTTCGTTTTGGAGACGACCGACAACCTTTCGCCAGCGGCCGTCTGGTTGAAAGTGCCGGACGCTCCGTCAGTGGCGGGAGACGAGAACAGAGTCACGATCAAGACGTCCAGCCGCAGTGGATTCTATCGCCTCAGAAAACCCTGAGTTCGGTGGATAAATGAGCCTCGTGACCTCGGCTGCTATGAACAAACTATGGGGCGGCAGGAGCTGTGCGCGACGTAGGGCGGAGCTCCTGCTCCGCCAGCGACACGCAACGCTCAACTTCCAACTTTCAACGTGCAATCGGGCCATTGCCTTGAGGAGCGTTGGGCGTTGAGTATTGAGCGCACGGATTGGCCCGGATCGGATGCTTCGCCCCTGGTTCAGAATCCGAGAAATTTCAGAAGATCTCACGGCTCAGAATCCAACTAACTAACTAACTAACTAACTAAGCCGTTTCCATGCAGCTCGCGGACTGCTTTTTAACGCAAAGAACGAGAAGTTGTAGAACTTCTTCCGAGCGCCCGTCACTGGACGGTGACAGAATATTCATGGTTGAGAATTCACTTTGGCTTTTGTGCTTCGCGGTCTTTGCGGCCTTTGCGTGAGGCTTCTGGTACTAAGCACGTAGTTCCCCTCGCGTTTCACGCGCGCGGCTCCAGCCGGATCATCCGTCCGACGCAAAGACGCTCGTCAGGATGACCTCTTTGATTTTCCAGATCAGGGTCATGGTCATGGCCAGCGGCAGCAGGAGCAACAACACAAACACCCATTGGCGGACGGTTTCAAAAGCCCTCAGAAAACTGACGACGATCTCCGGCAATGCCGCCATCTCCTGGATCGTCGCGTAGAATGCCATCAGGATCAGGAGGCCCAGGAGAAGATACAGGTTCATCGAGGTGAAGAACGTGGTCTCGTGGCGGAGCGTTTCGTCCGGAAGCATCGCGGTCAACCGCTGCAGGACGTGGTTCAGATTGAACAGAAACAGCAAACCGGACAGGATCAGCAGACCGAGCGCGACCGAAAAGAGAGGCATTTGGGGCACTTGATTCCACCAATACACGAACGGCGAAAGTCCGATGTTCACGACGCCGAGCAGCTTCGCGCGGTCGAGGGACTGGTGCCAAATCCGTTCCTGCTTTTGGAAAGGGCCGATCTGCCACAAGCCGTAAAACAGGAGCGTGGTGACGAGCAACGGCGGCGCAATGCCGAATGGCTTCAGCCAGTCCGTGGTGGCGGTTTTGACGCAAACCAGCAACGCCATCGGCAAGCCCCAGAAAAGCGCCGAAAGCCCTTTCACGAGCCGGGTGAGCGAGCGCATGAGTTCGGCTTTCAGGACGGGATCAAGCATGCGCAGACGCTTTTTGGGTTCCGTGAACTACGCAAGATTTAGCAACGAAGCCGGCTTCATGCACCCCTCACCCTGCCCTCTCCCCGCGTTGGTGAAGGCGAAGCGGGGCACAGCGCGCGGAGAGGGATGAAGGGAGAGGGGACATGCGCATTGCCGATTCGTCATTGCCACGCTAAATCGTGAGGTAGGTGTATTCTTTCAGGCCGCGTTCGTAGTCGTCCAGCAGGCGCATGGCTTCGGACGGTTTCATTTTGTCGGATTTGATGGCGGCGTCGATTTGCGCCTTCATTTGTCGTTTCAATTCATTCTCGTCGTACTGCACGGCCGCCAGGGCTTGAATGATCGTGTTGCCTTCGATGATTTCCTCCACGTAATAGCCCGCGGCTTCGTCAGGATCCAGAAACACGTGCACTTCATTGACGCGGCCGAACAGGTTGTGCAGGTCGCCCATGATATCCTGGTAAGCGCCCATGAGGAAGAACCCGAGATAATACGGCTCCTGGCCGGTGCCGTTTGAAATCAGGTGGTGCAACGAGAGCGTGTCGCGCACGTCCCGGAGATCGATGAATTTGTTGATCTGGCCGTCGGAGTCGCAGGTGATATCGACCAGCGTGGCTTCGCGCGTCGGGCGTTCGTGGAGCCGGCTGATCGGCATGATCGGGAACAACTGCCCGAGCGCCCAGTGATCGAGCAGCGACTGGAAGACGGAAAAATTGCAGAGGTACTGGTCGCCCAGGCTGTCTTCGAGTTTGCGGATTTCTTCCGGCACGTAGGCTTGCCCGCGGAAGCTTTGCACAACCTCCCGGCCAATTTCCCAGTAGAGCGTTTCGATCTTGGCCTTGTCCGGCAAATCCATGAGGCCCAGCGTAAACATATTGTGCGCGTCTTCCTTGCGTTCGAGCGCGTCGTGATACGCCTCCAGTTTGTTGAGTTTGGCCAAGTTCTTCTTGATATCGAGCAGCTCTTTGACCAGCGCGTGCTCGCCGTCGCCGTAAGCGAGATTAATCTCCGGACGCGTTTTGCCGATCGCGCCGAACACCTCGACGATGAGGACGCTGTGATGCGCCACAATCGCCCGCCCGCTTTCGCTGATGATGTCCGGGTGCGGCACTTTCTCCGCGCTGCAGACGTCGCCGATGTAATACACGACGTCGTTGGTGTATTCCTGGAGCGTGTAATTGGTCGAGCTGTCGAACGCGGACCGGCTCCCGTCGTAATCAACCCCCAGACCGCCGCCGACATCGATGGATTCGATGGGGAACCCCATTTTGGAGAGCTTCGCATAAAATCGGGCCGCTTCCTGGACGGCCTTCTTCACCGTCAGGATGTCCGGGACCTGGGAACCGATGTGGAAGTGCAGGAGTTTGAAGCAATGCCCGAGGTTCTCGGCTTTGAGCAGTTCGGCCGCGGCGAGCAACTCGGCGGTGCTCAGTCCGAACTTCGCGTTCTCCCCGCCGCTCTCCGCCCATTTCCCCATGCCCTTGCTGGCCAGACGGGATCGAATCCCGATGATCGGCTCCGCTCCGACGAGCCGCGAGACGCCGATGATTTGCTTCAACTCCTCCAGCTTCTCCACGACCATGATGACCTTTTTGCCCAGCTTCACCCCCATCAGCGCCATCTTGATGAACGCGCTGTCTTTGTACCCGTTGCAGATAATCAGGCTGCCGATTTGATCCTGCAACGCGAGACCGATGAACAGCTCGGGTTTGCTGCCGACTTCCAGCCCAAATTGGTAGGGCTTTCCCGCATCGAGGATTTCTTCCACGACTTCGCGCAGTTGGTTGACCTTGATCGGAAAGACGCCTCGGTACCGCCCTTGATAATTGAACTCCGCGATCGAACTTCGAAACGCCTGGTTCACCGACTCGACGCGGTGGCGCAAGATGTCTTGGAATCGGATGAGCAACGGAAATTTCAGGCCGCGCCCCTTGGCTTCTTCAGCGACGTCCGTCAAGTCCACGGAAGCGCCGGCCTCCTGCAGCGGCGTCGCGACGACATGTCCCGCTTCGTTAATGTCGTAGTACCTGGCGCCCCAGCGGTCGATGTTGTAATGGGCGCGCGCGCGGGCAATGGTCCACGGTCGATTGTCGTCCGAAGCTTCGCTCATTCTTCTGGTTTAAGTCGAGCGCACTATAAGGCGAAGGGCGGGGATTTCAATAAGTGGAATGAAAAAACTGCGGCGGCGGCATGGGATCGTTGGACGGAAGTTCATTTCGTACCGTGAGCCCGAGTGCTCGCTTGCCTTTCAACGCTGCGACCGCTTCCATACCGCGCATGGCGAAAATCTCCCTTTTGACCCTCGTTGATTACTGCGACCGCCTTCTGAAGACAGAGCAATTCACGGATTGGGAAGGCGCGGTGAACGGTCTGCAGGTGGAGAATCGCGTTGGCGTCAGCCGCATTGCGGCGGCCGTCGATGCCAGTCTGGCTACCATTCAGCTCGCTCTCGATGAGCAAGCCGATCTGTTGCTCGTGCATCACGGACTGTTCTGGAACCGCAGCCATCCGTGGACCGGAAAGCGGTACGGGATGCTCCGCCGGCTTCTCGACCACGATCTTGCGGTTTACAGCTCGCACCTTCCTTTGGATGCCCATCCGCGGCTGGGCAACAACGCCCGCCTCTGCGCGGCGCTGGGTTTGCGGAATCTCAAGCCGTTCTTCTTTCACAAAGGACAATATCTCGGCTTTCGTTCGGCCCCAAGGATCCGCCGCGAAGAACTCGCCCGGCGCTTGCGCCGGGTTCTGGGCCGGCCGGCGACGCTCTTGCCTGGCGGGCCTCTCACTTGCCAAACGATCGGCGTCGTGACCGGAGGCGCAGGCAATGAACTCAAACTCGCGGCCCAGGAAGGCGTCGATACCTTCATCACCGGCGAAGGCGCGCACTGGACGCACGGTGCGGCGGAGGAACTCGGACTGAACGTTTTCTACGGCGGGCATTACGCGACGGAGACATTTGGCGTCAAAGCCCTGGCCGAGCATCTGTCGAAGAGATTCCGTGTGCCGTGGGTGTTCGTCGATCATCCGAGCGGGTTGTGAAGCGTAAAACGAAACCGACCGTGTCATCCAAAAGAATCCTGATCATCGGCGGTGGCCTCGTGGGCCTGGCCACGGCTTCCAAGCTGCGACCGCATTGTCCTGCGGCCCGCATCACTTTGTTGGAAAAGGAAGCCGCCGTCGGGGCGCACCAGAGCAGTCACAATAGCGGCGTGCTCCATTGCGGGCTTTATTACAAGCCTGGCTCGACGAAAGCACGCCTTGCGGTGAGCGGCATTCGAGAGATGGTCGCGTTCTGCGCCGAACATCAGATTCCGCACGACGTGTGCGGCAAATTAGTCGTCGCGACCGATGAACAAGAGCTGGCGCGACTCCGCGACCTGCACGAGCGCGGACGGCAAAACGGCTTGCAGGGTCTCCGCGTCCTGAATCGCGAACAGATGCTGGAGATCGAGCCGCACGTCGGGGGGATCTCGGCGCTCCACGTGCCGCAAGAAGGGATCGTCGATTATCCGAAGGTCTGCGCGACGCTGGCGAAGCTGAACCAGGCGCAAGACGTGAGAATCGTGACCGGCGCGCGAGTCACTGGAATCGAGCCTCGGAGCGGTGGCTGGCTTGTGCGATCCCAGGCGGGTGATTTTGAAGCGAGCTTCCTGGTCAATTGCGCCGGTTTGCACTGCGACCGCGTGAGCGAACTCGCCGGGGAAAAGCGCGAAATCCGCATCGTGCCGTTCCGGGGCGAGTATTACAAAATCAAGCCGGAGCGGCAGCATTTGGTCCGCAACCTCATTTATCCCGTGCCCGATCCGCAGTTCCCTTTTCTCGGCGTCCATTTCACACGGTTGATTGGGGGCGGAATCGAGGCGGGGCCGAACGCTGTGCTGGCGTTCGCGCGCGAAGGTTACGGCAAGACCGACATCAATCTTTACGATCTGTGGGATGCGTTGAGCTATTCCGGTCTAAGAAACTTTTTGAGGAAACACAAACGCATGAGTTGGGAGGAACTGCGGCGGTCATTCAGCAAGCGGCTGTTTTGCCAGGCGCTGCAAAAGCTCCTTCCGGAGATTCGCGGCGAAGATTTGGAGCCCGGCGGCGCGGGTGTGCGCGCGCAAGCGATGTCGCCGGCCGGCGATTTGGTCCACGACTTTTGCTTCGTGGAGCGCGCCAACGCGCTGCACGTCATCAACGCGCCCAGTCCTGCCGCGACGGCGTCGCTGGCCATCGGTGAGGAAATCGCGCAACGGGTGGCCAGCCGCGTGAACGGTTGAATTCCCGCAAGGCCTCCGTGCGTAGCGCAGAGTTTCAATCTGCTGTATCGCCGATTTGCAATCGGCAGGCGTTCACAGCTATCGACGCGCCCGGCAAGGCGAGGCCTCCGCAGAATGAAATTCCGCGATAGGGCAGATTGAAAATCTGCGTTACGGTCTTACCGCGTCGTCCGTAGCCAGGACTGAGAGTTGAGAGTTGCGAGTTCCTGCTTGGCCCCCGGTTGTTTTCCGTTATCTTGCGTCGCAATGAGATTTCTGAGCCGGTCCGCCCGCCAAGATATGAATCAGTGCTTCGTCGCTTTCCATGAACCTGGTAAGGACGGATTCCACTCCGTCCCTGACTTTACTCAGCGATCGGAAGAACAAAATCAGGGACGCGGTGGAACGCGTCCTTACCAGTTCATGGTCCGTGCGCATGGTTCTGAAACCAAGGGAGCTTCCCATGAATCGCGTGATTAGTGTTCATTAGGGTCAAGAGTGGTTTAAGAGTTCCTGCTTGGCCGGCGACTCAATTTGGTTATCTTGCGTCGCAATGAAATCTCCGGGAACTCGATCCGCGCTTCGGGAATTCCTCATCGCGTGCGCCTGGCTTGCGGGAATCCTGGCGCTGATTTTTCATCGGAGCTTTGAAGCGGATCAGGTCTTGTTTTCAAACGATGGCCCGCTGGGCCTGTTGGTCGCGTACTCGGACGTCGCAACCAGTTTCTTCAAGGGGGCCTGGCACACGCTGAACTGGATCGGGATCAAGCAGCCCAGCGCATTGCCCAATGCCACGGTTGGCGCTTATTTCCTCTGGGGACCGGTCGCGCACGCGAAGTTTTTCACGCCGCTCGCTCTGTTGATTCTCGGAATGGGCGCTTGGACTTTTTTTCGGCAGTTGCGATTCCATCCGGCGGTTTGCACGCTGGGCGCGCTCGCGGCGGTGCTGAACACGGGTCCGTTTTCTTACGCGTGCTGGGGGCTGCCTTCGCTGCCGGTCACCGTCGGCGCCACCTTTTTTGCCTTTGCGGCGCTGGCGTCGGAGTCGCAGACCAAGCTCTGGCTGCGCATCGCCCTGGCCGGCTTCGCGCTGGGCATGGCCATCATGGAAGGCTATGACACCGGCGCGTTCTTCAGCCTGTATGTCGCGGCGTTCGTCATCTTCAAAGCTCTGACGGAACCCGGCCCGACGGGCCGCAAGTTGGGAATCGGCGTAACTCGAGTTGCGGTCGTGGCCATTTGCGCCGCCTTGCTTTCGGCCGCCGCGCTTTCCACGCTCATCGGCACGCAGATCAAAGGAATCGTCGGCACGCAGCAAGATGCCAAAACCAAGGAACAACGCTGGGACGAAGCGACGCAATGGAGTTTGCCGAAAACCGAAACGTTGCGTGTCGTCATCCCAGGCCTGTTCGGTTACCGCATGGATACGCCGGAGGGCGGGAACTACTGGGGTGCGGTGGGTCAAAGCCCCGGACACCCGACAACGCGCCATTCGGGATCGGGGGTTTATTGCGGCGTGCTCGTGGTCCTGGTCGCGATTTGGACGCTGGCGCAAGCCGGACGAAAAAGCGGCGCGGCCTTTTCCGATTTGGAACGGAGGCTTATCTGGTTCTGGGGCGGCGTCGCCTTGGTGTCGCTCCTGTTAGCGTACGGCCGCCACGCGCCGCTCTATCAGTTCTTCTACAAGCTGCCGTATTTCTCCACGATTCGAAACCCGATCAAATTCATGCACCCGCTTTCCGTGGCGCTGGTCGTTCTCTTTGGCTACGGCTTGCAGGGATTGTATCGCCAGTATCTGGGGAGAAATCTGCTCAAAACTTCGTCCCTGATCGGACAACTGAAATCCTGGTGGGCGGTTGCGGCGCCCTTTGAACGCCAATGGACCACGGCTACGGCCGTAACGCTTGGCGTGAGCGCGCTCGGCTTCTTGCTTTATCTGTCTTCGCAGACGGAATTGCGGCGGCACCTGGAGACGGCGGGATTCCCGGGCGAGTTGGGCGCGGCAATCGCGCGCTTCAGCGTCTCCGAGGTCGCCTGGTTTGTGCTGTTCCTGGCCCTGTCCGCCGGCGCCGTGATTCTCATTATGAGCGGGGCGTTGTCGGGCCCGCGCGTCAAGTGGGCGGGGATCGTTTTGGGTGCCGTGCTCCTGACGGATTTCAGTCACGCGAACGCCCCTTGGATCGTCTATTACAACTACAAGGAACGCTACGCCACCAATCCGATCCTGGACATCCTGCGCGACAAACCGCACGAGCACCGCGTCGCCGCGCGCTTGCTGCCGATGCAGGGAATGTATCTGACCAGCGATGAGAGTTGGCCGGAGATTTATCAGGTCTGGCTGGAGCACCTGTTCCAGTACTATCGAATCCAGTCGCTCGACATCATCCAGATGCCTCGCACGCCGGAGTTCGACAACAATTTCCTGAAGTCGATGGTGCCCAAAAGCCCGACGAATCTGGTCTCGATCGGACGCCTGTGGCAATTGACGAATACGCGCTACATCCTGGGGATGCGTCCGTTCCTCGATCTGATGAATCAACAGATCGATCCCGTTGAGAAGAGATTTCGCGTCCACACGGTGTTTGGTTCTTCAAATCAATTCGCGTTGTTTGAATATGGCGCGGCCTTGCCGAGGGCGAAATTGTATTCGCAATGGGAGGCGGTCACCAACACCGCCACGGTCGCCAACAGCGATCAAATCGTCTTGCAGCGCCTGGCCGATCCGGCATTCGACCCGGCTCAGCTTGTTCTGATGAGCGATCCGCTGCCTGCGGCGCCAGCGAATGCTTCGACCAATCAAACCCAGGAAACCGTCACGATCACGCATTACGAACCCAAACGGATCACGCTCAAGACCGAGGCGGCGGCGCCGAGAGTCTTGCTCCTGAACGACCGGTACGATCCGGATTGGAAGGTGACCGTGAATGGCGAACCCCAACCTTTGCTGCGCTGCAACTACATCATGCGCGGCGTTTACTTGCCGGGCGGGACGCACACGGTCGAGTTTCGCTACGATCCGCCGGCCGGAACGCTTTACGTGAGCCTGGCTGCCATCGTTGCGGGTCTGGCGATTTGCGGGGTGCTGATGTTTTCAAAGACGTGAAATGGGCCATCAGGATACTTACCGCCACAACGAGGCTTACGCCGAGTTCCTGGAGAACTGGGACGAATCCTTCTACGCCAAGTACGCTGATTTTCTCAAACCTTCATCGCCTGGCGCGCGAGTGCTGGACGTCGGCTGCGGTGTCGGCCAGGTCGTCAAACGCCTGGCGGAAGCCGGATGCGAGGCGCACGGCGTGGATGTGTCCGAACCGAATATCGCCAAGGCCAAACGCTTCAGTCCCCATTGCCAGGTCTATGACGGCAAGAAGTTGCCTTACGCGGACGCATTCTTCGAGGCCGCCGGCGCGCTGAACGTGCTGGAGCACGTGGAGGAGCCTGAAGCTTTCATTCTGGAACTGGCGCGCGTCGTTCGACCGGGCGGGCGCATCATCCTTTCAAGTCCGAACTTCTTTCGTGTGCTCGGTTTTCGCGATTATCATCCGCGAATGCGCGGGCTGGGAAACAAATGGCGCAACTGGCGGCGGTTGCAGGAAAAACGCCGCGAGATGAAGCACGCGCCTTCGTGCGTAAAATTCGACCGCATGACCCCCATCGTGAAAGAGCCGTTCACGCCGGACGACGACGCGATCGTGGCGACCAATCCGCTGGAGATGGCCTTCTTCCTTCAGCAGGCAGGCTGCAACGTGGAGCACGTGTTGTGCACAGACCGCTATGTGCCGAAGCTCCTCGACCTGATTCTGAATCTCACGCCGCTCCGGCATCTGATGTTCAACGCGTTCGTGGTCGCGAGGAAGGCCCGCAAGGATTGAAACCCAAAAACGGGAGGAGAACCGCGAACGGACTCGAATAAACGCGAAAGCCGAGAAACCCTGGAAGCTCAAAAGTCCATCACTCAACCTCGAAACGGCTTTTGAAATGGTCAGTTTCTGTAAACCACTAATTAACACTAATAAACATTAATGAAAGAGGCGGCACCTTTTCACTTTGAAGGGCGTATCCGAACGCTTGCGCTAACTCTTCTGGAATTAGTGTCGATTAGTGTTCATTAGTGGTTAACCGCCCGCTTTCAGCCTCAATCGGTGAGTACCAACATGAGGATTTCAAATCCGCGATTCGGCTACTCTGCGTCACAACGCGGCGTTCGCCACAGGCATTATCAGCCAGTTTGCTTCCTTTCCTTCTTCACTCTGTACTACAATCCCACAGACTTTTGCTTTTTTGGCAAAACTTTCCGGCTCTTTCCGGCGGCTGCTGAAACTTTGAACTTGAAACCTTGAACTTTGAACTCCAGCGCGGCGTGGACCGATCCGTATCTTGTGGTTGCGGCGGCAGCCGCGCTGGGTTTAATCGGTCATGATAGATTCACTACACGCCATTGTGCGCGGGCTGCTGCTGGGGCTGCTCACGCTCGCCGTTTCGTCTCGCGGAATGTTCGCTGCGCAGCCTTGCCGCATCGAGATCGTGGAGAAAGGCAGCGGCTGGCCGGTGCCGCTCGTCGAATTGCGCACGACTCACCACGCGCGGTTTGTGTCGGACAATGCGGGCGTCATCGCCTTTGATTTGCCGGAGTTGATGGGGCGCGAGACCTGGTTCGACGTCATCGGCCACGGCTATGAAGTGCCAAAGGATGGGTTTGGAAGCCGCGGCGTGCGCCTCACGCCTGAGCCGGGCAAAACGCTCCGGGTGGAAGTGAAGCGCACGATCATCGCCAAGCGCCTCGGCCGCCTCACCGGCGGCGGGATTTTTGCGGAAAGCCAAAAGCTGGGCCGGGCGCTGGATTGGCGCGATTCGGGCATTCTTGGATGCGACAGCGTTCAGAACACCGTGCATCGCGGACGCCTGTTCTGGCTCTGGGGCGACACGACGATCGCGCGCTATCCGCTCGGCATCTTCGACGGCACGAGCGCGACTTCACCGGTGCAGCCGTTGACGAAATTCGAGCCGCCGATTCGGCTGAAGCTGGATTATTTCACGGACGCCAAGGGCATGCCGCGCGGCATTGCGAAGATGCCGGGCAGCGGTCCGACGTGGGTTACCGGCTACGTGAGTCTGCCGGACAAAACCGGCGCGCCGCGACTTGTCGGCAGCTACATGAAAGTGAAACCGCCCCTGGAAGCGTATCAGTGGGGACTTTGCGTCTGGAACGACGAGTCGGCGAACTTTGAGTCGCTTCGCATCCTCTGGACAAAGTCCGACGCAACGCCCAAGCCGCCGCCCGTCCCCGAAGGCCATCCAGTGTTCTGGAAGGACGAGCGCGGAAAGGAATGGGTGCTCTTTGGCAATCCGCTGCCCACGCTGCGCTGTCCCGCGAGTTTCGAGTCGTGGCAGGATTCCTCAACCTGGGAAGTTCTGAAGCCGCAGGAAAGCCTCGGGTCCGCCGCGGACGGCAAGCCGGTGAAGCTGCACAGCGGTTCGATGGCCTGGAACGGATTTCGCAAACGCTGGGTCACGGTGTTCATGGAAACGTTTGGCAAGCCGTCGGCCTTCGGCGAACTCTGGTATGCCGAAGCGGACACGCCGACCGGCCCGTGGGGAAAAGCCGCGAAAATTCTGACGCACGAGAATTACACCTTCTACAACCCGCGGCTGCACCCCGAATTCACGCCGAGCGACTCGCCCGTGCTGATCTTCGAGGGCACTTACACGATGCAGTTCGCCGACAAACCCGCGCCGACGCCGCGCTACGACTACAACCAAATCCTTTACCGCCTCGACCTTGACGATCCGGCGCTCAGGCCGGTTCAATAACTGCAGAACGCCGTGCGGGTTAGATAGGCTGATTCCAAGGCGCCGAGCTCATTAACGCTGAAGCCCTCGCTCCGAACAGCACCGATGACTCAGGAATGTTCTGGAATGCCGTTGACGCACGATTGGACGCGTGGCAGGGTGACCATGCGTCGATAAGTCAACCCACCTGGTTATGAATTCATACGGCCTTCTCAAATCTCCGCCTCTTGCCAATCACTCTCGAAGCGCACGCCCGGCGTCACATCTCCGCCGCACTTCCTGCGAACCATCCTTGAGTAGCCGAATGCCGCGCCGATTTTCAACTTCGGCCAAGCGACTCTGGTTTTGCGCAATCGCCTTCGGGCTCTTTGGCATGGCACCCGCCTTCGCGCAAGGGCTCCAGACCGTGTTCAAAGGCGCCTGGCCAGGTTTCGTCCGTGGCCCGGCCGTTCACGTGACGATTGCAGATAGCCGGGCTTTTGTGGCGGGAAAGGAAGCCGGCGTCTGGATCTTCGACATCAGTGATCCGGCCCGACCGCGAAGGCTTGGCGCCTATCAACCCATTACCGCAGCCCACGCGGTGGCCGTGAAAGGCAGCCTTGCCTACGTGGCTGGAGATTCAGCGGGGTTACAGATTGTGGACGTGAGCGACCCGGCCAACCCGAAGCGCCTGTCACTCGCCGACACGGACGGATATGCGTTGGACGTGATGCTGTCTGGCAATTACGCGTATGTCGCGGACAGCACCGCGGGCTTGAAAATAATCGACGTGGCTGACCCCTCCCGGCCGAAAGCATCAGGCAAATTTCCCATGAGTGGCGTCGCCAGAGATCTTGCGCTATCAGGAAACTACCTTCTCGTCGCCGCTCAAACAGGCGGTCTCGAGATCATCGATGTCGCCAATCCGGCCGCACCCAGGCGAGTGGGGCGCTACGTGAGCCCCTTCGCCCAGGCGGTCGCAGTGTCTGGCAGCTACGCCTACCTGGCTGAACGGGAGAACGGGCTCAAAGTGCTCGACATCACCGACGCGGCCAACCCGAAGGCAGTTGCCAGCGTAGCCACAACTCACCTGGCCATGGGGGTGTCGCTCCGCAGTGACGTTGCTTTCGTGTCGGATTACAGCGGTGGCCTGCAATTAATCGACGTGAGCAATCCTTCCCAGCCGCGAAAAGTTGGAACCCACTCCACGATCGACCCGGCGTTGGCCACTGCCGTTTCCGGCAATTATGCTTTTGTCGCAGAGGGGGAAGCTGGCGTTGAGATAATCGATGTCCGCAGCCCGGCGAATCCCATTCGCATCGGCGGCGTTGAGACCGGAGGGTCGGCGTCCCGGGTTGCCGTCGCGGGAAAGCACGCATTCTTAACCGCGGGCGACTCCGGTTTGCAGATCCTCGACGTTGCCGATCCGTCCAATCCGCGGCAGATCACGACTTACGACACCGCAGGCCAGGCGCAGCACGTAGCCCTGTCCGGTAATCACGCGTTCGTAGCCGATGGCAGCGCAGGACTGCTGATCCTTGACGTAGGCGATCCGTTGCAGCCGAAATTCGTTGGGGGCTTCGACACGAGTGGCTCGGTCATGGGTGTCAAGGTGTCGGGCAAATATGCCTTCGTGGCGGACGGCAATGCCGGCCTGGTGATCCTCGATGTCAGCAATCCGAGCAGTCCACAACTGCTGGGCAGTTACGACACAAAGGGAGTCGCGAGAGCCGTCGATGTCTCGGGCGCTTACGCTTGGGTCGCGGATGGCGACACGGGTTTGGAGATCTTTGATGTGAGCAATCCGAATAATCCGCAACGAGTGGGCGGATACGACACGCCGGGGTCGGCGTCGGGTGTCGCGGTGTCGGATCGGACTGCGTACGTGGCTGACTCCGGCGCAGGCTTGCAGATCATTGACGTGAGCGACCCGGCCAAACCGGCGGTTGTGGGCCAATTCGCGGCGATCAACGGGATTTTGCAGGACGTGGTCGTCTCCGGGAATCTTGCGTTCCTGGCGAGCGGATCGGGCGGAATGTCCGTGGTCAATATTGCCGACCGGAGCATGCCCTGGCGCGTGACGGGTTACGGGAACGGGAACAAGGCCTTCGGCGTCGCGCTTTCAGGAGGACTCGCGTACATCGCTTCCGGACCCAGGGGCCTCGCGATTGTCGATTACCCGAAAGGCGCGCCGTTGCCTTCATTGCGAATCCAGAATTTGACGTTTCCGGGCGACTTCTTTGGCCACTTCTACATCTACGGAAATCGAGGGCTGACCGGGCGCCTGCAGTCGAGCAAGGACCTGAAAACTTGGGAGGACTTGGGAGATCCGATCACGTTCGGCCCTGAACCGCTTTCACCTCCGATCACTCCTCTGTGGGAGTCGCCCCGGCGCTTCTTCCGCTTCGTGGTTCCCTGAGTTCATTGAGCAACGCTCAATAATCCGCGACCGATCCGTCCTCGAAATAAATCGAGGGATTGGGATTGGAGTGCGGATGCTTACG
Organism: Verrucomicrobiota bacterium; assembly: GCA_016190065.1. Lineage (GTDB taxonomy): Bacteria > Verrucomicrobiota > Verrucomicrobiia > Limisphaerales > SIBE01 > VHCZ01. The sequence continues at coordinate 6,582 of JACPRI010000198.1, read as the reverse complement.
GGCGACATCTTCGTTGAGTTGCAAGCCCAGACCCGGCCACTGCGGCAGTTCGGCATAGCCGTTTTTGATGGGAACCGTGCGTCCGTTGAACATCTCCAGTTGCCAGCCGGTCGGATTGGGGTGGGATTCCTGGATCACGCAGTTGGACGTGCTCGCATCGACATGGAGCGATGCCAGGCCCAGCCCGGTGGATAGGTTGCCGGGACCGTGAGGCGCCACCTCAATGAACTGCGCTTCGGCCATCGCGGCAATCTTGCGAATCTCGGTGATGCCGCCGCACTGGATTACATCCGGCTGAACGTAACTGACCAAGTGGCGGCTGATGATGTCCTCGAACATCCATTTCGTGGTGTGACGTTCGCCGGTCGCCAGGGGAACCGTGGTGTGCTTGCCCAGCCATTCAAGCGTGTCGTTGCCTTCGAGTTGAATCGGTTCCTCGAGAAACATGATCCGCAACGGTTCGATCGCTTTGGCAAACTCCAAGGACATCGTCGGAGTCAACAGGCCGTGCGCGTCGATCAGAATGTCAAAGTCATCTCCGGCCACCCCGCGCATGTCTTCGATGATCTTGACGGCCCGCTTTAGATTCCAAGGACGTTTGATGACACGGCGTCCGTCGATCAGATCGGCCACGACCGGGCTGGTTTTGATGGCGGTGTAACCCATTTCTTTGGCGCGTTGCACTCCCTCTTTGCCGCTGCCATGGACGTAAAGCCGGATCCGCTCGCGGGCCGCACCGCCCAACAACCGCCACACGGGAACTTCGAGCAATTTTCCCAGAATATCCCAGAGCGCAAGATCGACACCGCTGATGGCGGCGTTCAAAATCGGGCCGCCCCGCCAGCGCGGCCAGCGATACATCGCCTGCCACAAGAATTCGATCCGCGTCGGATCGTGGCCCACGAGAACCCGCGCCAGATCATCGACCGCCGCTTTGCACGTCGGAGCTTTGCGGTGAACCGAGGTGTGCCCTTCGCCGATCACCCCCGCACTCGTGAAGACCTTGAGATAAACTTCATCCTCGACGATCAGGGATTTGAGATCCGTGATCTTAATCCCTTCGGGGACTTTGGCGGCGAACGCTTCGGGAATAATTCCGGACCAGAATGGCGCAGCGGCCAATGCGAGGCTAGTGCGTTCCAGAAATGCTCTTCGACTCATAGGAGAGGAGCACGGGAAAGAGTTTCTCATAGGAAGGCTTGGTGAATTCGCCAGGAGTATATTCTTCCCAGCGGCCCGCGTAAAGCGGAGACGCGGGTCAGGGATTGGCCTGGGTTCGTCGCCGTTTGTGAACAACCCAAATGAAGCAGTGAGAAGTTAGGGCAGGACGGACACGATCCGTAGCATGTCCGTCCGCCCATCATGATCGCAAGGGAACCAAGCGATCAAAGTCCATTTTCTCCCGCGCCGCGGGCCGTGGGCTACGGTCTTCCGCTGAAATGCTGATCCACGCCAACACGTGTTTTGCCAACTTTTCTATTGAACTACGACTCGGTAGAATCGTGCTTGGGCGCTGTCGCGCGGTTCGGTGTAGTTCAGCGTTGTCCCAGTGCCAGGGAGTGCGGCGCCCCGGTTTTGCCACGCGCCGGGGTTGCTGAGCTCTGTCGTGGACTGGACCTGATAGCTCTTGCCAGATTCGGACCCGAAACGAATTTGCAGGGTCACAGCATCAACCGCCGCCCATTCCAGCGCCAGGGTTGTGGCCGCTTTTGTGAGGTAGCCCAGGCTGGAGAGCGCGGTCCAGCCGTCGGCCCAATCGTCCGCCGGCCCGGAGAAGGCGCCGCGGTAATTCACGGCTACGGGCGCCCCAGGCAAGACATTGCTGAAAGCTGGGCTGCTGGTTTGCGGACGCGGATTCAGTCCCAGGTTGTTCGTGAAACTCACGGCGCCCAACAGCGGGTCCTCCAGCGTGTTGCCGTAACCGGCGGTGGTGAACAACATTTGGCCGTTGGCATTGCCGCTGGCGCCCACGTTCCAGATCGTGTTCCACGCTCCGGCCACGCCGTTGGTGAAGTGAAGCATCCCATCGTTGTCCAGACGCACGCCTTCGGCGAATCCCGTCACAATTGAATTGTACACCTGCGGCGCTGCCTCATCCCGTGGGTTCCACGCCACGCCGCCGCCAAACCCCGCGTCAGCGGTGCCCCGCCCGATCAGCGTCACGTTATGCGCCGCCCACCGGCTGATGGGCAGTTCGCCCGTCACGTTCTGATTCAAGTCCCCGTCGGTCTCCAACCCCCGGCTGTCGCTGCTCCCCTGCCACGGTGGCTTGATCCCAAACCAAAACTGGTTGATCCCGCTGTACCCTTGGTCGGTGTCGAAATCATCATCCTCGATGAACGCGGCTACCAGATGCCGCGTGTTCACCGTCCCACCCCAGAACTCGAACCCGTCGTCCGAACTGGCAAAGCTCTCCACATACTCAATCGTCGTCCCGCGCCCCACCCCGCCCATCGACAGCGAGTTCAATTCCCGGGCCGGCGCAAACACGTTGCCCGTGTGCCGGATCGACACGTAGCGCAGGACCCCGGAATTATCGTCGTCGTTATCGCCTCCAAAGGCGTGCTCGAAATTCGGCCCCGGCCCTTCCACTCCTTCATACAAATCATACTTGGGCGCCGCCACGTTGCCGGCGGCATCCGTTGCCGTGTTGATCCGCGCGGCCCATGATCACCACGCCTCCCCATTGGCCGGTCCGCGTTGCCGGCACGTCGTTGGGATCGTTTACGTCGTCGCCTTCCATCGTGAAGATGATCGGCTTTTCGCGCGTGCCATCGGCCATGATCTTGCCTCCGCGGGTCACCCACAGCGCCGAGACCAGGTTGGGGATTTGAGCGCGCTTGACCAGGTTGGCCGCGTTGGTCCCGCCTTTGATCACCGTGCCCGGCTCAATGATCAACGTCGCATTGGTCTGCACGTACACGATCGTGTTCAGCAAATAGGTGTTCGTCGCCTTCCACGTCACTGTCGCCTCCGCCGCGATGTCGTTGGTCACAGAGATGAGGTCGGCACGAGTCGCTGCAGAGCTTAGGAGTGCTGCAACGAACAATTGAGTCATAATGCGCTTCAGTTTCATGCTTCGTTGTTGATTTCGAGTTTTTGGATTCGGAACTGGAGGAAAAACCTGCTCCAGACACCGATTCGTGAGTACAGCAAACAGACCGGAATATGAGCGGGCCATGTGAATTCCAAAAGACGAAGAGGTTACAATTGGGTGAATTACATCCCTCCGATATCAAACACAGCACCGCCACAGGGCTGCATCTCCGGCCCGAAGGCTTTCGGGAATGGAGTGGGGACAGCGTATCTGTTTAACGTCTCGGTCTTCGACGTAGCGCAGAATTGCATTCTGCCGTATCGTCGATTTTCAATCGGCAGCGCGCGGGCAAGTCCGGGGCGGTCGAATCGGTCCGGAGCCGGCGGAATGCAATTCCGCGATACGGCAGAATGCAAATCTGCGCTACGGTAAACAGATACGGGACAGCCTGTCCTCACGATCCCGAGCTCGTGGTGCCGGGGACAAGCTGTGCCCGCGCCGGCAAGCCGAGCCTAATGCAGCCCCAGCTCCGGATTGTTCCCGCTAGAACTCGCATCCCACCGAAAGACCGAAAGTCATGCCTTTCGTGTAGCTTTGGAGCACGACTCGCCTGGCATCGGGCCAAGTTTGAACGATCTCGTAAGCAGGATTGAACAGGTTCCTGGCGGTGAACTGGACATCCCAATGCCGGCCCAGCTTCTGCCGCACGAACAGATTCAGGTCGGGCGCCGGAGCGACGAAATCATCAGGCTGCCCCAGGCCGACCAGGACGAGCCGCTCGCCCACGACTCCTCCGGATAAGGTGACACTTGTGCGAGTTCGCTCGATATCCCAAGTCAAATCGGCGTTGAGGATGTAGGACGGCTGATCATAAAGGGGACGCGAAGTCTCGAATTCGCCGAAGAGCCGGCGGTTGGCTTGCTGAGTCGGTGTCAACGGAACTTCGGACTCGATATAAGCCGCATTGAATCCGAGCGTGAGCGGCTTCAGCGTCGCCCAGAGGCGATCCAAACCGACGCGCATCTCGGCTTCGACGCCGCGCACATCGGCCTCGTCGGAATTGGCGTAAGTGATCAGCGTGTTGTCGTTTCGGATGGACGTTTGCTCGATCGCCTCGCCAATTGTCTTGGCGAAAAGTGACACGGAGAGAATCTCGCTCGGACGCGGATACCACGAGGCCCGCAAATCAAAGTTCTCACTGGAGGTCAGAGTAAGGTCGGGGTTGCCGAAATAAGTTCGGTTGCGCGTAATGTCGTGAATGGGAACGGCTGCTATTTCGCGATAGGTCGGCCGGACGACTGTCCGCGACCACGCCGCGCGCAGGTCCACGTTTTCGCGGATTTGGATTTTGGCGCTCAACGAGGGGAGCAAATCACTCTGTTGGATCGCGCCCGGGGTCAGCGGGCGGTTCCCGGTTTGATCGAAGGCATCGATGGAAATGTCGGTGGTTTCGTAGCGTGCGCCTCCGGCGAGTTGCAGCCATTCCAGCACCGCCCATCCCGCCAGAATGTAACCGGCGCCGACCGATTGCCCGCCCTCGTAGGTGGTGTTCGCCGGGAAATTGAAATAGTCGATGAACGGCAGGTGATCCGGGATCAGATAGAGGTTCGGATCGCCCCGAGTGTAGAACGGATGCCGCCGGGTGTTGGCGCGGACGTCAAAACCGCGCTGAGTGAAGTCGCGTTCGGATTGGCTGTAGGCCAAACCCGTTTTGATTCGGTTCTCCTGCGAGTTGTACGACGGCAGCGGAATGGTGAAATCGCCGCGAAGGTTTTGATTGCTTTCGGCCAAGTCCCGCCAGAACCGCACGGGCCGGTTCGGCACGCTGGAGCCGCTGTTGGGATCGAAATCGGGAACGCCGGGCGAAGCGAAGAACTGAAATATCCGCTGGTCCGGTTCGTCCTGCGAAGTGGTGGAAAGCGACGCCCCCCAGTCGAATCGCACGTCCTTGAGCGAGGGGAACTCATGCGTGCCCGCCCATTGAAAATAGCTCAAGCTGCGCTGAGTCCAGTGGAGAAGGTTTTGCTCTACGTAGCTTTCGCCCGGTTCAGTGCTGAGGTTGTCGTCGAAGCCCTGCAACCGCCGCGCCTCATCTTCCGCCGCCTGGACATACATGAAGTTGAACTTGAGATGGTGCTGCTCGTTCAGTTCCAGGGACAGGTTGGCCAAAGACGCCCAGTTGTAGTTGATCACTCCGCGGGTGTCGGTTTTGTCCACGGCGGCACGAAATCCCCGTTGATCGTAATTCCGCACCACCCCGTTTTCGTAGAACCGATAGTCATTCTTGTACTCGAAGCCCGCCAAAAAACCGACCCGTTTGCCCAGCACTTTCTTGGTGTCACCAAGCAGCAGGGACATGCCCGCATCCAACGGCGAGTTCATCGACAGAGGAGCGAACTGGATCGAATCGAACTTGCTCTTGATCGCAGGGTCCAACGGAGCGCCTGTGCCAAAGGCCCGCGAAGCCGCTGCTTCGGGAGGCAACGCCCGCAATCCGTCGTCAAATCCGAGCCGGTCAGTGGAGCTCCGATCGGAGGCGGCGAAGTCATTCCGCAGGCTGGATTGAGTGTTGTAGGCCGTGTCCAAGCGAAACTCGAAAAGGAAATTTTCCGGATAACTCTTGCTCACAATGTCGATCGAGCCGCCCGCGAATCCGCCGCTCATCTCCGGCGAGAATGTTTTGCGCACATCCACCTGTTGGATGAACTTGGTCGGAAGAAGATCGAGCTGGAACGCCTTGCGGTCAGGGTCGGCGCTCGGAAGTTCCATTCCATTCATCGTCGTGAACGTGTAACGGTCGGCCAAACCTCGGACCACCGCATACTTGCCGTCGGCTACCGTGGCCCCGGTAATCTTGCTCAAGGCTTGCGCCGCGTCGCTCACGGCCAGGTTCCTGAACATTTCCGAGCCCACGGCGTCCAGCATGGAACTCGCCTGCTGGCGGTCCTGCAAGAGTTGGACCGCTTGCTCTTGAAATTCCTCGGCGGTGACTTCGTACTCTTCCATCTCGTAGAACTCGGGCCGCAGCACGCCATCGACTTTTGATTGCTGCCCTGCCAAGACTCGAACCTCCGTGACCGTCGCGGCCGCGTAGCCCGATTTGGAGAAGCGCAAGGTATGTTCTCCCGGCTGAACTTGATTGACCTGGAAGCGGCCCTGAGGGTCGGTCGTCGTGGCCAGAGTCGTTCCGCGAATCGTCACGGTCACGCCCGGCAAAGGTTTGCCTTCCCAGCTTTCGATGACCGTTCCAGTGATCGAGCCGGAATCGGTTTGGGCGAAAAGGGAAGCTGAGAAAGTGAACGCAATTATTCCGAACAGGAAACCCAAGATCGCCGGCCCACGAAAAATCTGCTTGGGTGCTCTGCAAAATCTCGCGCTTCCGGCAATCTCCGAAGACTCGCGGTTTGAGAAAGTCCCCTTTCCCCTCACCCCGGCTCCCTCAGGGAGAGGGAGAATTCTCGCCCAGCCGCCCCAGAATCCAGGGTGATCAAAACGAACCGCGCGCGGGATTCATCGCACCCTCTCCTCAAGGGAGAGGGCTGGGG
>JACPRI010000196.1 GCA_016190065.1 Verrucomicrobiota bacterium | reverse complement strand
TGATTCAGACCATCGACAAAACCATCGAACACTTGAAAGGAACCAAGAAAATGAAAGGCAAGGAACTGTTTGTGGGCTTTGACCCGGAGCAACAGGCCCGGCACGAGCAATACCTGATCGACCGCTACGGAGATTGCATGAAGGAGAGCATCGCGCAATCCAAGGCCCGCGTGAAGAACTGGACGAAGAATAATTGGGCGAAGGCGGGCGCAGGCTTCGACGGGATTTGCAAGGATCTCGCAGAGGTGATGGGCCGGGGGCGGCCGGTCGATTCAACCGAGGTGCAAGGCATCATCCGTCGTCACTACGAATGGCTGAAGCAATTCTGGACGCCGAACCGTGAATCGTACGCCGGCCACGGCCAGTTCATCGTGGAGACCGACTTGCGCAAGGCATATGAGGCGTATGATCCGCGGCTCCCTGAATTCGCCGCCGCGGCGATCAAAGCCTTCGCGGAAAAGGAACTCGCTTGAGGTAACAACCGAGCGCGCGCGTGAAACATCCCATGAACCCCTCACCCCTTCCCTCTCCCCCACTGGGGGAGAGGGTGTCTGAAGGATGGATGAGGGGAATTTCAGTTGGTTCATGGTCCGTGCGCGCGTCCTGGAAGCCGTGGAGACTTCCCATGATCGCAGTTCTTGGGGAAGCCTGCCGCTATTTCTCCAACACTTCGCAGATGGTTTTGATCGTGTTCCAACTGCGCGTGGTGGCGGGGACACCGAGATGTTTTTCGACGACAGCGTTGGAATATGTCTTGCCGAGCCGCCGGACGCTCAAGGCAAATCGGCCCGTGATGGCGACGATGCGGACTTCCCACTTTTCGCCGGCGGGTTGCTCGATGGGAAGCGGCGGTTTCGAGCGGGGCGCTTTCTGCAAGACGCTCACGAACCAGCCTATGTCCCTTCCAGCCGGAGCCGCGCCAAACCAATTTGCGCGCGCCAGCGCAAGCACGTCGGCTGCGGGGCAAATCATCAGGTCGGGTTTGAAGGGCAGCCGGCGCAGAATCGCTTCGCGCAACTTCGCCGGGATCACCTTCTCGCGCACCGCAAACGTTCCCGCCGCACCAATGTTGACGACGCCGAACGGCTCCAATTCCTTGGCCAGTTTGCCGGGCTGGAAGCTCTGATGTCCGCCCACGTTGACAGCTCTGAAGAAAACGACAGATGACATGGCCTGCAGTTTGGCGACAGGCGGCTCGGCAGGCAAGATTGTGGCGACTTCCATGATCTCAAATCGTCCGTCGCCTCCGATTAACTTGAAACCATTCGGAGCGCAGCCCTCGGATTGCTTCCGGCCTCGCTCTACAGTCGAACGTTGGAGCGGCCTGAAGGCACGCCTCGAAGGAGACGTTCATCGCGAGGACAAACCTTTTTGACGTCGGACACCAGTCATGTCAGCCTTGGTGCATGCAATCCGATACACACCTATCCTGTTCCTCGAACGGAATATCTCGCCGCGCCATTTGTTCAATGATCGTCCTCACCACCGCGGTCGCATGGGCTTTCCCTGTCCTGCACGGGGCGGAATCGGCTTCGGAGCCGGCCTGGCGGCCGTTGCCGTTGGTCGCGGACGGAAAAGTGGCCCCGAACTGGGTGCACGTGGGCTGGGGCGGATTCGCCGTGGACGAGGGCGCACTGCGAACGGAATGCGACCCGAAAGGACTCGGATTACTGGTCTATAAAAAGGAGCGACTGGGCAATTGCCAGATTCGCGTGGTGTTCAAAACGAAGGATGCGAAGTCAAATGCCGGCGTTTACGTGCGGATCGATGACGGGATTCTGAAACAAGTGGGCACGCCGGGGGCAGCGTTTGATCGCGACGCGGCCGGAAAGATCTCGCCGGCGTCGATGGAGACAATGAAGGCCTCGGCCGAGCGGGAGGAAGGACCCTGGTTTGCAGTCCATCGTGGATATGAAGTCCAGATCGCCGATGCGGGCGACTCGTGGCACCGGACTGGCTCCATTTACTCGCTCGCCCCGTCGTCCGCAGTTTCGAAAAAAGCGCCCGACGAATGGAAGACCCTGATCATCACCCTCACGGGGCATCGCATCCTGGTCGATCTCGATGGACAGCGAATTACTACCTTGGATACGGCGAATCCCAGCCTGCCGCCCCGCAAGCAATGGCACGAGCCCAAGCGGGAGCCGAAACGTCCCGAAGCTGGCTACCTCGGCCTGCAAAACCATGACCCTGGCGACGTCGTGTGGTTCAAGGAAGTCAGTGTCCGGCCGTTGCCGGCTTCCGGCGCGAGGTAAATCTGCATCTGCGACTCGATCTCCTTTCGTTCTCAGTTGAGATCGAACAAAAGGACCTGCGCCGGTTTGGTTGCGCTGAACTCCAGCGAACGTTCTTCACTGACCGCCACCGCGTCGCCGCCGCTGAGCTTTACTCCGTTGAGTGCAATTTCACCTTCCGCCACGTGGACCCACGCATGGCGTCCGGGCGCGAGCTTGTGCGCGACGCGATGGCCCGCGTCGAGTTTTGCCAGCCAGAGGTCCGCGTCCTGGTTAATCGCGATGGAATTGTCGCGTCCGGTCTTGCTCGTGACGAGGTGCAGCGTTCCGGATGCGGCGTCCTTCAGCGACTTCTCCGCGTAACGCGGCTTCAGCCCTTTGCGTTCGGGCAAAATCCAGATTTGCAGCAGGTGCACGGCCTCGTCCTTGGAGGGATTGAATTCACTGTGCTCCACGCCCGTGCCGGCAGCCATGTACTGCGCCTCGCCCGGGCGGAGGACGCGCCCATGGCCCATCGAATCTTTGTGCTCCAGCACGCCGCTGAGGATGTAAGTGATGATTTCCATGTCCCGATGCGGATGCGTTCCGAAACCCATGCCCGGCATCACAAGGTCGTCGTTGATGACGCGCAAGCTGCGGAAGCCGATCCATTGCGGGTCGTAATAATCCGCGAAACTGAAAGTGTGATACGTGTCGAGCCAGCCGTGTTCGGCGTGCCCTCGTTCGTTTGCTTTTCGTATTTTCATCATGCCCAGACAGTGCCACACCGCGCGCAAGCCTGGGAAAGACCATGTTTCTTGTCTCAGCATAACCCGCGGGTATGCTCGACGGCGAATGGAACTCCGCCACCTCCGCTACTTCATTGGTGTTGCCGAAGAGGAGAACGTCTCCCGCGCGGCGCTGAAGCTGCACGTTTCACAGCCCGCGTTGAGCCGCCAGATCCGTGACCTCGAGGCGGAGCTCGGCTTCTTGCTTCTGGAACGCAGCGCCAAGTCCGTGCGCCTGACCGAAGCCGGCCGCGTTTTTTTGACGGAAGCGCGCGCGGTGTTGCAACGCGCGGAAGAGGCGGTGAAAGCAGCGCGATCGACAGCCACTGGAGCCGGCGGTGAACTGCACGTCGGTTACGCGCCGTCGCTCACGGCGAGAATCTTGCCGCCGACTTTGCGGGCCTTTCAGGCTGAGTTGCCCGGCGTGCGCGTGAAACTGCACGACTTGTCCACCGAAGAGATACTCGCCGGACTGCGCGAGGGTAAACTGCAAATTGCTTTCGTGGTGCGCTTGACGCCCGCTTGGTTGCGTGGACTGCGCTTCGAGGAGTTGGCGCGCGACCCCATCTGTCTGGCGTTCACGCCAAAACATCCGCTGGCCGGGCGACGCACCGTGGCGCTGGCGGAGATCGCGCGGGAGCCGCTCATCACCTACAGCCACAAGGAATATCCCGACGCTCACGAATGGTTGGCGGCCCTGTTCGCCGCCATCAAACGCAAACCGCGCATCGCGGAAGAACACGACAGCGTCAGCAGCCTGATCGCGGCGGTCGAAGCGGGAAACGGAGTGGCGATCGCGCCGCAATCCCTGTCTTGCACCGCGGGGCCGCGCTTGAAACTCGTGCCGCTTTCGCCCGCGCCCGCGCCGTTGGTCATCGGCGCGGCGTGGTCGAAGAGTGGGCTGACGGCTGCCGGGGAACAATTCTTGAAGTGCGCGCAAGCCGCCGCCTTGAAGAAGTGATGATCAAACGAGGATAGATTATTCCCCGGAAATGAGATCAACTCGCGAAACCTACACGCCCGGTTACACCGCCGCCGCCGTCGATTTCATGGCCCGTCGCACCGCCGATTCACACGCCGCCTTCTTCCGGCCGTATTTGAAACGGGGCATGAGACTGTTGGACTGCGGTTGCGGACCGGGCAGCATCACGGCGGGGTTGGCCCGAAGAGTTAATCCGGGAACTGTCATTGGCGTCGATTTGGGTGGGCCGCAACTGAAACGCGCGCGAGATCGAGCCCAAGCCGAAGGTGTGGCCGCGACGTTTCTGGAGGCGAGTGTTTACAAGCTGCCGTTTGGGGAATGTGAGTTTGATGCGGTCTTCTCGCACGCGTTGTTCGAACATCTGTCCGAGCCGCTCCAAGCCCTCACCGAGATTCGCCGCACTTTGAAGCCGGGCGGATTGATTGGGTTGCGCAGCCCGGATTGGGGTGGGTTTGTTCTTCACCCGTGGTCTGAGGACATTGCCGGGGCATTGGCGGAGTATCAAACGCTCCAACTATCGAACGGCGGCGACGTCAGGGCCGGGCGCAAACTGGCGGCCTGGTTGCGGGCGGCGGCGTTCGATCGAGTCACACCCAGCGCCTCGTACGAAATCTATCCCGAGGCCGGACTGATCGCTGGTTACCTGGCCCAGCAATTGGATGAGAAAGGACGGACGGAATCGGCCGAGGCTCTGCGAGAATGGTCCAGGGTTCCGGACGCGATGTTCGCTCAAGCCTGGTTCGAGGCGGTCGGCGATAAACGCTAAGTGCGGCAGCCCTAATTCGATTGGAGCAGGTTGACTCAGGGAGTTTCAGGAAGTTCGACGCTGAGTCGGCGTCTTGAGCGGATAAAGTCCAGGACAGCAACCGAACGTCTCATGGAAGGCCGCGCTGAAATGGCTGAGGCTGTTGTAGCCCAGCTCCAGCGCGACTTCGGTCACGTTGTACTCACCGCTCCGCAACAACTCTGCCGCCTTGTCCATGCGAAGCTGGCGCAAGTATTGCGGGATGGTTTTCCCGGTTTGAGCGGAAAAAATCCGGCTCAAGTAAAAATGGCTGCAACCCACTCTTCGCCCCAGTTCCTCCAGCCCGGGCGGGTCGGCGAGATTCTGCTTCAGCAAGAAGACGACCTGTTCTACGCGCTCCTGCGCCAGGCGCTGCTGCCGCGTGCAGAACAATTCCTGATCCGGCGGTGGCTGAAGCAGAAATGTCATCGCCAGCTCCAGCGCCTTGCACTGATACCAGAGGGGCTGGGCCTGGGCATAGACCGGGGGATGCCGCAAGGTGGCGATGATTTGTTGCTGGCTTGCCGTCAGCCGCACCGTCGATCCGGACACAAGCTGGCAAGGGCAATTCTTCACGGCGGCGCAGACGATGGGGTGCAACATCGGTTCCATGCCCGCCAGATGTTTCGCCAGAAACGGGCAGGAGAATTCCACCGTCAGAAAGCGATGTTGCTGGTTCGCAAACCGCCTCGCCGTCAGCGGCTCATCCTTGCGATGATAAAAGCCGGCTGTGTCGGGCACGAATTCCGTGCGGTGGCCTCCGCCCTCCACAAAGCCTTGCCCGTCCAGATTCAGGCAGAGCTCCACGCAATCGGGATGGAAACTTGCGGCCCAGTCCAGCTCATGTTTCGCGTAAAAATCGTGCCACTCGATGCTGAAACCAGCGCCACGAAACCGGCCGAACAAAGGCTGCCAGCCGCCGCCCACATCGCGCCACGCGCTGGCCTCAGAAAAGGCAACCTCGCCCCGCCGTTTCGTTGGCGAGACATCGCGCTCTGTTCTTTGCGGCGAACTCATGCCCAACTACACATACCAAATTGGGAATCTCAATGCGATGCGCTTTCACAAGGATGTTCTGAGGAAGGGGCGATCACGATTCCCACGTCTGGGACTTCGAAATCCCATACGCGAACAACCTAAGGCCAGGCATCCGTGGCAGCCGCTTGCTTAACCTTGTCTTTGCAGCCACTTAGGGAAATATCATCCTTGGCACGACGGCTGCGAGTCACTTCTCGGACACAGAACTTAAGTAAATGGATATCGCCCGGCCAGAATTCAAAAGACGACGACGACGACGGCAGATTATTTATGGCGTGAGCAGCCTGATTGGGCTTGCGCTGGTGACGATGGGCCTGCAGCGGCTTCAGCCGGCCGCACCTTTGGTGGAGAATGCGTTGTTGGGCACGGTCGAGCGCGGCCCTTTCGTCCGGAAAGTCAGGGGCAATGGCACGCTTGTGCCCGAAGAAATCCGTTTGATCACCGCGGCTTACGCGGGGAGGATCGAAGAGCTTCCGATAAAGGTTGGGGCGGCTGTCAAAACCCAGACGATTCTCGTCAAGCTCAGCAATCCCGAACTCGAACAAGCGGCCTTCGACGCGGAATGGACGCTCAAGGCCGCCGAGGCGCAGTGGACCAATCTGACGGTCACTTTGGCCAGCCAGAGGCTGACGCAACAAGCCGCTGTCGCCATGGCGGAAGCGAATTACAATCGCGCCAAAGTTGAAGCCGAAGTGAATGAAGAGTTGGCCAAGATCGATCTGGTTCCCGCCCTGACTCTCAAGCAGTCCAAGACCAACGCCGCGGAGTTGAAGCGGCTTAGCGACATCGAACATGAGCGCTTGAGAATCAGCGCGAGCTCGACGGCTGCGCAACTGGCGGTGCAAGAGGCGCAGGTCCGCCAATTGCGCGCGCAACTGGAGCTAAAGCGCCAGCAGGTGGAAGCGCTGAAAGTGCGGGCCGGTATTGATGGCGTCCTGCAAAAACTTGGAGACCAATCCCAGTTGCAGATCGGCCAGCAAGTCGCCGCAGGCTCATTGGTGGCGCGGGTGACCAATCCAAAGAAACTGATGGCTGAACTTAAGATTCCCGAAACCCAGGCCCGGGACGTGGAACTGGACCAGATCGCCGAGGTGGATACCCGCAATGGATTCGTCCCTGGCCGAGTGGTGCGGAAGGATCCGGCGGCCCAAAACGGCACGGTGACCGTTGATATTGCATTGACCGCTCCACTGCCCCGGGGCGCGGTCCCCGAACTGAACGTGGACGGCACGGTTTTCCTCGAAAAACTCGATGACATTATTTACGTTGGCCGGCCCGTTCAGGGGCAATCGGACAGCACGGTGGGGCTCTTCAAGGTCGTTGAAGGAGGCAAGGCCGCGGTTCGGGTGCCAGTGAAACTTGGACGAAACTCGGTGAGCGAGATCGAAGTGGTCGAAGGCCTCCAAGTCGGCGATCAGGTCATCCTCTCGGACATGTCGGCCTGGGATGCTTTTCAACGCGTCCGGATCAAATGATTTATGGAACCCAACACCTCCGACTCAGCCCAACATTCAGAATCCAAGATCCGAAATGGCGAGGCTCTCATCAAACTGGAAGGCATCATCAAAGTCTTCTTTACGGATGAAGTCGAAACCCACGCGCTCTCCGGGATTCACCTGGAAATCAAACGAGGGGAATACGTGTCGATCGCCGGCCCGTCCGGCTGTGGAAAATCGACGATGCTTTCCATTCTGGGCCTGCTCGATACGCCCACCGAAGGAACATACATCCTCAACGGCAATTCGGTTGCGAATATCGGCATGGCCGAGCGCGCGCGGATTCGGAATCGTGAAGTCGGGTTCATTTTTCAAAGCTTCAATTTGATCGGCGATTTGACCGTGTACGAAAACGTCGAGCTCCCGCTGACTTATCGGGGCATGGATTCGGCGGAGCGCAAACAGCGCGTTCATGAGGCGTTGGAAAAGGTTGGCATGGGTCACCGCGTGAAACATTTTCCCTCCCAACTTTCCGGCGGCCAACAGCAGCGCGTGGCCGTGGCGCGCGCTCTGGGCGGCAAACCTTCCATCCTTCTCGCGGACGAACCGACCGGGAACCTCGACTCCAAGAACGGCGAGGCGGTCATGGAACTTCTGCGCGAGTTGCACCGGGAAGGCGCGACGATTTGCATGGTCACGCACGATCCACGCTTCGCCCGCTACGCCGAACGGACCGTGCATCTCTTTGACGGGCGAATCGTCGAAGAGAGTGTGGAAGCGAGTAATCAGTAATCAGTTGTCAGTCGCCAGTTGCCAGTCGCTGTGGCGACGGCTGCCGGTTGAAACCAGACTCGTGACTGCTTACTGAATACTGAATACTGATTACTGCCCCCTGGCTCTGCCTCTCTCAATCCCCTACTACGTCCAGACTCCGGCTCCCTTTTTCCGGCTGTCAATCAGAATAACTTTCTCGGACCGAGCTTTACTTCTGGCGAGTGCCAGACGCTCGGTGTAACGTGGGCGCCAAGTAAAAGCTGCGCGCGAATTCGTGGACGCGAGCGGTTGACGAAGATGTTAGACCTGAAACTCAGAACTGCCGAAGCCGGGATGGAGCTCCTGGGGGAACTCCATCGCTTCGCGGAACAACTGGGTTGCCCGCAAGAATTGCTCGCGTTGGGGACTATGCCTCTTCCGCAGGAGTTGGTCCGGGGAAGGGGTGCGGCGCCTTTTCAAAAGTTTCTCGAAGCATACTGCGCTCAAGTTCTCGTCCCGCACGAATTGCCCGCCATTCACAAGGCGTATCTCCACGCCAGCCGCTACGAAGTCCGCGAACTGATCGAATCGGATTGGAAGCTCGGCCAGGAGCCGAAGCTGCGGCGCTTCGCCGGAGTCAGTCAATGCCTTGGGACAACCCAACTCCAAAAGCTCAGACCGCTGCGAGATCAGCGCCTGGTGCGTCGCTACTGGGAAGCCGTGGAAAATGGTGAAGCGCATGGATGGCACACGGTCGTCTATGGTTTGGTCCTCGCTCTCTTCTCGCTGCCATTGCGGCAAGGCCTGCTCAATTACGGCCAACAGGTGATCCGTGGTTTCATCGAGTCGGGAAGTTGCGCGTTTAAGATTTCCTCGGAGCAGTCCGCGGCGCTCTATTCCAGGCTGTGCGCGCCGTTGCCGCAGGCCATCGAACAACTGCTCAGCGCCCAGGCCGTCGCTTTCGCCCGGTAGGAGCCGGGGATTGAGAACCTCCATTTTGACGGCATGCAATTTGAAATTGAGAATTGCCAATGGCCATTTTCAATGGCTGCAAAGCCCCGAATCGCGACCGCCCTTTTCCGGGCAGGATGAGAGTGAGAAACACCATCGCAGTTCCCGGTTCGTATTCCCTCATTCGACGGGGCTGGAGGACACCGTCCGATCACTTGGAATCGGGGCTTCCATTGTCCATGGGGCAGTAACCAATTGAACAGAACTGCGTCTCTAATCGTCAGAATTCTCGAATGAACGCCGCAAGTTGTCACCGTGGCGAGTGCCAAACAAGTCGTTCGCGGATCTGCTTCATTTCCGCTGGGCCGATGCCGCCTTTGGGTTGTCGAAATTTTCAACGCCGGACACGGTCCCACGACAGTCTGACCGCATGACGGATCCCGGCACGCAATCTCACCTTCCGCCGTTGGCTCCATTCGATCATCAGCCGCGCACGCGTTTGATTTTTGGCGTTCACAGCGTGGAGCGCATCGGTGAACTGGCGCGCGAATTGAACGCAAAAAAGGTCCTGCTGGTCACCGACGCCGGGCTAGTTGCTGCCGGCCACGCCGGCCATGTTCACCGCATATTGGAGGCGGCGGGTTTGGCGGTCACCGTCTTCGACCAAGCGCTCGAAAACCCGACGACCCGCTGCGTCGATGAGTGCGCGGTGCGGGCCAGAAAATCGGAAATCGAATTGATTGTAGGGCTGGGCGGCGGCAGTTCGATGGACACCGCGAAGGGCTGCAATTTTCTCCTCACCAACGGCGGCAAAATGCAGGACTACTGGGGGGTCGGCAAAGCGACGAAACCGATGCTTCCAATGATCGCGATTCCCACCACGGCCGGCACGGGCAGCGAATGCCAGTCCTCGGCCCTGATCGCGGACGAGCACACGCACCAAAAAATGGCGTGCCTCGATCCAAAAGCCACCGCGCGCATCGCGATTCTGGATCCGGCGCTCACGGTTTCCCAGCCTTTGGCCGTGACGGCGCACACCGGCATTGACGCCATTGCGCACGCGGTCGAAACCACCGTGACTCGAAAGCGCAATCCGCTTTCTTTGATGTACTCGCACGAAGCATTCAAGCTCACGGTCACAAGCCTGAACCGCGTGCTCACGACCCCGGACGACATCGACGCGCGCGGACGAATGCTGCTCGGCGCGGCGTTGGCGGGCCTGGCGATCGAGAACAGCATGCTCGGCGCGGCCCACGCGGCGGCCAATCCGTTGACCGCGCACTATGACATCGTGCACGGGGAAGCGGTCGGAATCATGCTCCCGGCGGTCGTGCGCTTCAACGGCCAGGACCCGGCGGTTTGCCAGGCGTACGCTGAACTGGCGTCCGCGCCGGAAATCGCGTGCGTGAGCGACGGGGTGAAACCGGCGTGGCAAGCGCTCGTCGCGCGGCTGGAGGCCCTGTTAAACGCGGCGAAGATCGCGCGTTCTCTGGCCGACTGCGGTGTGGAACGATCCATGATCAAGACGCTGGCCAAGGAAGCCGCCAAACAATGGACGGCCACGTTCAATCCGCGTCCGCTGACCGTGGACGATTTCGCCGCGCTCTACGAGGCGGCCTTTGAACGGCGCGGCGACGGAAAATAGGGCCGGCATCCTGCCTTGCGCAAACCGATTCGTCTTGAAGCTTCTTAACGATCACGAATTCCCCGGTAGACCTTTATCAGTCCTCTAAGCAGCGCGCTCCACTCTTCCTCCGCCGTTTCCCAACCGCTGCTAAAGCGCAAAACACGTCCGGCTTCAGCGGGCGAGTAACCCATCGCAGCGATGACGTGCGACGGCTCTTCCTTGCCGCTGGCGCAGGCTGAACCAGTCGAGACGGCAAAGCCAAGCTTGTCCAGCTTGACCACCCAGCGCGACTGGCAATTGGCTTCCGGCATCAGGGCCGAGACGGTGTTCCAAAGCCTCGGTGCGTTCGCGCCGACGACCTCTGCGCCCGGCAACGTGGCCAACATCCGTTTCTCGAACGCTTCGCGCCCTTTCTCCATTTTCCATTTTCCATCCTCCGTCCTCGCCTCGGATAACGCCGCCTCGCGCACTTCGAGTGCCGCCATCATCGCCAGAACCCCGGCGACATTCTCCGTGCCCGCCCGACGGCCTTCCTCCTGCATGCCTCCCCGCAGAAGGGGTTCGACGCGACCTTTAGCCGGGCACTTCAGAAAACCGACGCCCTTCGGTCCACCGAATTTGTGCGCCGAACCGCTGACAAAGTCGCAATCGCCCAGTCCGGCTGCCGGGAGTTTGCCGATCCATTGCGTGGCGTCACAAAACAATGGGACTTCGTGTTCGCGACAAAGCGTGAGCACTTCGCGCCAGGGTTGAAGGACGCCCGTCTCATTATTCGCGGCCATCACCGCGACTGCGCCAGGCCGTTCTTTGGCCATCGCTTCACGCAGCCAATCCAAGTCCACCACGCCGGAGCGCGTTACGGGAATGAACTGGTGGCGGCGCGGAAAGTAATGCTTCGTCGCCTCCAGCACGCACGGATGTTCGACGGCGGAGAGCCAGACTACACTTCCCCCATCGAGTGAAGACGCAAAGTGATGAAGCGTCATGTTGTTCGACTCCGTCGCGCCGGAAGTCCAGACCAGATCGAGCGCGTCGCAACCAAGAAAGCTCGCGAGCTTTTGTCGCGCTTCAGAAAGCGCCGCGTCCGCCCGGCTGCCCACGCGATGCGGACTGGACGGGTTGCCGAGGAATTTTTCGACGGCTTCCAGCCAGGCCTGCCGCGCCGCCGGATGCATCGGCGAAGTCGCGTTGTGGTCGAAGTAGATCATAATCGGAAGAAGGAGAGTCGATGTGGTCGGCGAGGGTGCCGACCACGGCACGCGGGGCGCGTGCGCTCCCCATTCACCTGAATAGTCACGCGTTGCCTTCTTTCCGGAGTTGCTCCTTCAGTTCATCGCCACAGATGGAACTGCCAACGCCCGAGGCGAAGACGCAGGGATAGCCGCCGCATTCACCGGCCTGGTCATCATACAGCAGGATGCGCCGAGAATAATCGATTCTCTTTGTGGGCTGCTTTTCGCCGGCAGCAACATAAACATAAGGCCGGCCCGTCAAAATGGATTTAGCCTCGAGTGGAGGTTTGAGATAGCCCTTTTCGAAAAGCACGCCGATGCAGTCGGGAAAGGTTTGCTCGTGTTCGGTAGCGTACCAGTGGAGTGCCTGGCCAATTTCCATCATTCGAACTTTGTTCCTCCACTCCGGATCATTCTCTCCGGCTTTCTGCAAGGCGTGCTGGGCTTTTTGATACGCTGCAGCGGCCCGGAACACGTCCGGTCTTCTGTGCATCAACCCCACGACGGGCGTGCTCTGCGGAAACCAGGGACGGACTGGTTGCTTCTGTCGCGGAGGAATCCCTTTGAG
>JACPRI010000202.1 GCA_016190065.1 Verrucomicrobiota bacterium | reverse complement strand
GGCGTCGGCGGCGTGTCTTTCCCTCTCCCTAAGGGAGAGGGCCGGGGTGAGGGGGAACAAAGCGTTCAAATTACGTGGCGATCCAAACTCAAGAACGCAGCGGAGAAGATGGGCAAGCTCTTTCCTTATCAGAACATCGGCTCAGAGTTCATGCCCCCGCTTTATGAAGGCGACTTGCTTTACATGCCGACTACTTTCCCCGGCATCTCTTCAACCAAAGCGCGCGAACTCCTTCAGCAGACCGACAAAATCATCAAGACGTTTCCCGAGGTGCACCATGTCTTCGGCAAAGTTGGCCGCGCCGAAACCGCCACGGACCCAGCGCCGTTCGACATGATTGAAACCACCATCATGCTCAAGGATGAAAAAGAATGGCCCGAAGCGGACATCAAGGATCCCCATGGCGAAATCGTGGCCCATCGCCGCCGCACCGTGGACGAGTTGGTGGACGCACTGAACAGCGCCATTCAATTCCCCGGCCTGGCCAACGCTTGGACCATGCCGATCAAGACGCGCATCGACATGCTTTCCACCGGCATCAAGACGCCGGTCGGCATCAAAGTCGCCGGCCCCAGCTTGGCGGAGTTGGAGAGAATCGGCTCGGAAATCGAGGCGGTCGTGCGCACCGTGCCCGGCACGACCAGCGCGTATTCCGAGCGGGTCATCGGCGGACGCTACCTCGAATTCGACATCGATCGCGACGAGATCGCGCGCTACGGGCTTGCGTTGGGCGAAGTCCAGGAAGTGCTGGCCGTGGCGCTTGGCGGCATGCCCTTCAGCACCACCGTCGAGGGGCTGGAGCGCTACACCATCAACTTGCGCTACGAGCGCGATTATCGCCAGGACTTCCAGGCTTTGCGCGACCTGGTGGTCCCGACACCGACCGGCGCTCAAGTGCCCTTGGGCCAACTGGCCAGCTTCAAGGTGGTCAACGCGGCCATGGGCATCAAGAGCGAGGCAGCCGTGCCCAACGCCTGGATTTATGTCGATGTGAAAGGCATCGACATTGGCACCTACGTGCAGAACGCCATGCGCACGGTCAATGAAGCCATCGCCCAAGGCACGATCCGTCTGCCGGCCGGCTACAGCGTCCTCTGGAGCGGGCAATACGAATACATGCTCCGCGCCAAGCAGCGCCTCATGCTCGTGGTGCCGCTGACGTTGGTGATCATTGTCCTGATCATTTATCTGAACACGCAGTCGGCCATTAAGACCGCCATTGTGATGCTCGCCGTGCCCTTCTCGCTGGTGGGCGCCTTCTGGTGCATTTACCTGCTCGATTACAACCTCAGCGTGGCCGTCTGGGTGGGGATCATCGCGCTCGCCGGATTGGACGCCGAAACCGGCGTGGTGATGCTGCTCTACCTCGATCTCGCTTACGACCAGTGGATCAAGAACGGCAAGATGCGCCATTTGGCCGATCTGCGCGATGCCATTTACCACGGCGCCGTCAAGCGGGTGCGCCCCAAAGCCATGACGGCCGCGGTCATCATTGCGGGTCTCATGCCCATCATGTGGAGCCACGGCACTGGCGCCGACGTGATGAAACGCATCGCCGTGCCCATGATTGGCGGCGTGGTCACTTCGACCGTCATGGAATTGGTGGTTTACCCGGCGATTTTCTACTTATGGCGCTCGCGCCGCCTGAAGGCTTCCGGCCCGGCACTGCAATTGTCCGCCGACCATTAGACCTCAATTCGGCAGGCGGATTAACAGGAGATTGGAATCAGAGGGAATCCATGCCACTCAAACCCGCATTTTCACAAACCCGACCTCGGATCAGGCGCTTTTTGTGTGCGAGGCGGGCAGCAAAAAAGGAGAAAAGGTGGACAAGGGGCGGGTAGTGCGATTTGGCGGGTTCTGCGATCTTGGCCGCGATGGATGCGAAGAACGAACTGGGCACAAGAGGGACTGGCCTGAATCCGGGGCGAAATCCGGTGACGGGCTTCGCGCATCCAGCATTTACGTTGCCCGCAGACTCCGCAGATTTCCGTGGATTAGTTGTCGACCACAAAAAGGGGGAATTTGGCGCTCTGGTGGAAATCTGCGGAATTCTGCGGGCAACTGCAAGCCAGAAGTAGCGCCTGCCAAAGTCAATTCTTGATTGACCAAGAACGGACGTGGTGTGCCCGGAGCGCAGCACAATCAGAGTATGCCATTATCTCAACCCACAAATTCCGGCCGGTTATTCCTGAGATTCCTCGGCTCACTGGGATTGGCGATGATCCTCCTCGCCGTCATTATCGTCGCCTGCGCCGTGGGCACCGTGGCGGAGTCCCGATTCGATACCGCGGTCGCGCAGGCTTACGTCTATGACGCGCCGTGGTTCATCGGCTGGCTCCTTTTGTTGTGCGTGAATCTGATCTGCGCGGTGCTGCTCCGCTATCCGTGGAAACCCCATCACCTCGGCTTCATTATTACGCACGCCGGCATCGTGGTGCTGCTCGTCGGTGCGATGATCGGCCGCTTCTGGGGTGTGGAAGGTTCGGTGACCTTGTTCAAAGGAGCGAAACCGGCCAGTTCACTCCTCCTGAACCAGACGGTGTTCGAGGCGCATGCTTCGGGCCTGGCTGAGCGCAAATCCAGCATTCTGAATCTCGACGTCCGACCGCCCTCGGTCAGGCGTCCCGTCCAACTCAACTTGAAGGACATTCAAATCTCGCTGGTCGATTACACGAAGGAACTCGGTGTTCTGACACGAGTCGAAAAGGCCGCGTCCAACGGTTCGCCAGCCGTGCGCCTGGTGTTCCGCAGCGACATGGCTCCTCAGCCGATCTCGCAATGGCTGGTGCTCGGCGACGCGGCGCGCGACACGATCCTGTTCGGCCCCGCGCAAATTCGGTTTGCCTCTGGACGGCGCACCGACGCGGCGCACGCGAAAACGCATTTTACCGCTGCGGCTCCGATGGACTCCGGCTCCAGCCCCACTGCTGTTGAATCAAGAAACGCGGCGAAGTCAGGCGTTCTTCCTCTCCCCGCGAGGGACGAGCGGGGAGAGGATCGAGGAGAGGGGAAATCCACTAAAGACGGCCCTCCTCTCCCCCCTTCACAGGGAACAGAGGGAGAAATCCAGCAGTCCTCTGCGGCTCCATTGCTCAACGCAGCAGCAGTTGCCTCAAACCAGGCGAGCGAGTCGCGGGAAAAACATTTCGTCTTTGCCAAACTGCCCGACATGACGATGGCGCGGGTTGTGAGCGGACAACCCACGGGAATCAAAGCGGCGTTTCGATACGATTCGAAACTGCCGGAAAACAAAGAGCGAACGGGCACGCTGGAGCTGAAGATCGACCAGCAGCGGTTTGAGTTTGAGCTGGCGCAAATCCTGGATCGCGATGTCCCGTTGCCGGGCACGGCCTGGACGCTCAACCGTGTTAAGTTCCTGCCTGATTTCCGTCTGGAGAACAAAGAACCCGTCAGCGTTTCCGATACACCGAACAATCCGGCGTTGGTGTTCGAAATCGCGGGTGCTTCGGCTCCAGGCGAAAAAGCTTCCCACGACTGCGACCACGAAGATGAAGAGGAGTGCGATCACTCTCAGCAGAAGGCCTGCTGCCCTAAACCCGGCGAGCAATCCCCTGCACCCCACGGCATGGCCGCGAGTTCCGGAGTCACAATTCTTTACGGCGCTGATCAGCAACTGCGCTTTACGAGTGTCTCGAAGGATCGAAAGACCGAAGAAGGTTCGATCGAGATCGGCAAAGAGATCTCGATCGGACTGGCCGATTGGATGGTCCGAATCGACGAGTTGATTGAGCACGCGGCGGTCCGGGATGAGATCGCCCCGCTGAAAGAGCACGGAGCGCAATCGATCAACGCGCCGGGCGTGCTCGTCCGGGTGCGGCGAGGTGCTGAAAGCCTCGAGCAATGGGTCGCCTCCGGCACACCGGCACATCGGTCGGTGGGGAATGAGATCATTCATTTTTCGTTCGGCCGGAAGGTTCGTCCGCTCGATTTCAGCGTGGCCCTGGACGACTTCGAGGTCGAACGGGACGAAGGCTCGCAAAGTCCGGCGGGCTTCAAGAGCCGCGTTCGCTTCATCGACACGAAGAAGAACCGCTCGCTCCCGCGTGAAATCTGGATGAATCATCCGGCAGATTATCCGGATTTTCCCGGAGTCAGCTTGTTGGGCACGGCCTATAAATTCTCGCAAGCGTCCTGGAATCCAAACGATCTTTCCCAGACGACGCTGCAAGTGGTGCAGGATCCGGGCTGGTCGTTGAAATGGATCGGCTCGCTGCTGGTCTGCGGCGGAATTTTCACGATGTTCTACGTCAAACCTTACCCACGCCGAAACGCAACCGCGTCTTAAATGAAACCACCTTGGCTTAATCTTCAGATCGTGTTGGTTTTACTCGCGGCGCTTTGGTTGCCCTCTTTGTCCGCGAGCGAGCTGAATTTCGATGACGCCGCGCGCATCGTGATTCAATCCGGCGGACGGAAAAAACCGCTCGACACGTTTGCCAGCGAATCCCTGCAAACCATTTCGGGACGGCGTGCGTTGAAGGATCCGCAATCCGGCCAGCGCCTCCAGGCCATGGACGCTTTGATCTCGATGTGGAGCGGCGGCCGCGACTGGAAGGCGTTCCCAGTTGTGCTCGTTTCGGACGCGAGCTTGAAACGGAGCCTCGGTTTGCCCGCGACCCTGCGATTATTCTCGTTCGAGGCGCTGGCCAGGAACCACGCGCTGGGAGAACTCGAAGCTCAGGCCCAGGCCACACGCCGGCGCGGTGAAGATTTGACCGCGCTGGAAAAGGAAGCGGAGACAGTCCTTTCGCGGCTGCATCTGTTGAACCAAATCCTGAGCGGCGAAGCCCTGACCATTGTTCCCAGCCCCAAAGGCGCGAAATCTCCCTGGGCTGGCCTCAATCAGGCGACCGCCGTGTATGGCGAACAAGTTGGGGGCGAGTTGGGATCGCTGTTCAAGAAAGTGTCCGATGCTTACCGGGCGGGCGACGCGGGTGCGTTCGCTTCGAGCACGCGCGAGTTCCGTTCCCGGCTTTCGCAGTTGGCTGCTGAGGTGTATCCGGCTGCCGGCGCGATCGAACGCGAGGTTCACTACAATCGTCTCCATCCTTTCCGCTGGGCCTGGTTGCTTTACTTGGGCGCGTTTTTCGGATTGCTGGTTCGGAAGCCGATGCGCTTCGGCCTCGTTCTCTTCGGCGCGGGCCTGGCCATGCAGATTTACGGATTCGTGTTGCGGAGTTGGGTGGCCGGGCGCGCGCCGGTCACGAACATGTACGAATCCGTGGTTTGGGTTTCGCTCGGCGTGGCCGCTTTCGCCCTGGGTTTCGCGCTGATCTATCGTTCCAAGCTCTACGTCCTGACGGCGGCGCCGTTGGCCATTCTGGGGCTGATCTTCGCGGATTCATTGCCGTCGGTGTTCAATTCGAGCATTGGCCCGTTGCCGCCGGTGTTGCGCGATAATTTCTGGCTCGTGACGCACGTCTTGACCATCACGCTCGGTTATGCGGCTTTTGCGCTGGCGATGGGACTCGGCCACGTGATCCTCAGTCTCTATTTGTTCAAGCCCGCATCGGTAAACGAGCGCTCGCAAATTCATCAACTCCTGTATCGCGCGCTCCAGATCGGCGTGCTGCTGCTGGCCGTCGGAACGATTCTGGGCGGCGTCTGGGCCAATTATTCCTGGGGCCGATTCTGGGGCTGGGACCCGAAAGAGACGTGGGCGCTGATCGCGCTGTTGCTTTACATTTTCGCGCTGCACGGCCGGTTAGCGGGATGGTGGGGCAATTTCGGGCTGAGCGTTGCGGCGGCGGTTTGTTTCAACGGCGTCTTGATGGCCTGGTACGGCGTCAATTTTGTCCTCGGGAAAGGACTGCACAGTTATGGATTTGGTGGAGGCGGGGTCGAATGGGTTGCTGGTCTGGTCGCGCTGGATGTGTTGTTTATCGGCTACTGCGTAGCAGCGCGTCTGAAGAAGGGCGGCCTCCACCAAAATTTTCCTCGGCTCACCGTGAACCGTCCGTAGTCGAAAGCAGGTCCCTGTGAGTGCGCAGTTGTCCCGCCAAAAAATGACACGTTCCGGGCAAAGAATGTGTAGTCCGGTGAGCGGTAATTGGGAAGGATTCTGTCATTGATGCTATGCAGCTTTTTGTTGTCGGCTTGAATTTCCGGAAGACGCCCGTCGGGCTGAGAGAGCAATTCTCCGTGCCGGCGGAACGCATCGGCGCGGTGCTCAGCCAGCTCCGCGCAGCGTCCGGGCTTCAAGAAGCCGTCGTGTTGAGCACGTGCAATCGAGTGGAGGTCTATGCCGTGACAAACCAGCGCAGCATTCAGCCTAAGATGATCTTCCAATCCGTGGCGCAGGTATGCTCCGCAACCGGGAGCATTGCCGATTTCGAGCCAGTGGAAGCCCACGCTTACGTGCATCGGGGCGACGCTTGCGTTCACCACCTCTTCCGCGTGGCCAGCAGCCTGGATTCGCTCGTCGTTGGCGAAACGGAGATCGTCGGGCAAGTCAAAAAAGCGTATCAGATCGCGCAAGCTTGCGGCGCCACGGGGAAACTCCTCAATCGCTTGTTTCAGACGGCGTTGTCTGTCTCCAAGCACGTCCGCAGCCGGTCCGGCATCGGACGTTGCTCAACGTCCGTGGGCGCCGTGGCGCTGGACGTGGCCGAAAAAATCTTTGGCGATAATTTCGTCCGCCAGACCGTGCTCGTCATCGGCGCGGGCAAAATGAGCGAGACGACCCTCCGGCATCTCAGCAAGCGCGGAGCCCGGCGCATTCTGATTGCCAACCGATCGGTCGAGCGCGCGCAAGAACTGGCCGCACAGTTCAACGGCGATGTTGTTCTCCTCACCGATTTGGCGGAGGCGCTCAACCGCGCTGATCTCGTGATCAGTTCCACCAGCGCGCCGCATTATCTTTTGATTCGGCAGGAAATGGAAGCCGTCATGAAGAAACGGGCGCATCGTTCGCTGCTTTTCATCGACCTGGCGGTGCCGCGCGACATCGATCCCGGAGTGCAGGAGTTGGAAGGCGTTTATCTTTACAACATCGATCAACTGGCCGATCTGGCGCGGCAGAATCTCCAGCAACGACAGGCCGAGGCCGCCCTGTGCGAAAAGCTGATCTCCGAGGAAGCCGAGAAGCTCGTCCGGCGCTTGTCGCCCACCCGCCTTCCGCACGCCGTCGCAGAGACTATTGCCGAGTTGCTTTCGCAAAGGCCGCGCACCTGCCCATGTTCACATCCGGGTTGGATCCAGCAACTGCAGTTGAGAGTATTCCCGAGTTGAGAGTTGCGAGCAGCCGGAGGCACGCCGATCGAGACCCTCAACTCGATCCGGGAGCCTCGGAAAGGTTAATGGAAGGAAACGCACCGGAGTCCTTGAGCAAAGACGGACCCAGGTTGATGAGTCCAACCCAGACCAGGGCCACGGACAGCAGAGAAAGAAAACTTACGCCCCATGCCGATCACCCCCGTTCCAGCACCTCACAATCCTGCTGAACCCCATCCGTCGTCGCTAATTCGCCGCTGGTTCCGTCCCGCTTTGAAACTTTTGGTCGCAGCCGCACTGGCCGGGGCGCTCGGTTACCGGCTGAAATTCTGGCCGGCTTCCGTGATTTCTCATCAAATCGCACTCGGACCCGTGGTGGCCGAAGTCATGGGCACCGGCACGCTCGAAGCGCGGCTCGAAGCCACGATCAGTCCGAAAATTCAAGGCCGGCTCGCCGAGATGCTCGCGGACCAGAATGACCGGGTTCAGGCCGGCCAGGTCCTTGCCCGACTCGATGACGCCGAGTGGAAGGAACAAGTGGCGGTGGCCAAGGCCGGCTTGGATGCGGCGATGGCCACGGTGGAGCGCGTCCGGGCCGATGAGGCGCGCACGCGAGCCGTCCTCAAACAGGCGCAACTCGATCACAAGCGCGCGCTGGATTTACGCAAAGCCAACGTCGCGGCGCAGGTCGATCTGGACAAGGCCGTCGAAAGCCTGCGCGTGGGCGAAGCCGATTTGAATCGCGCCCTGGCCGCCATCACCGAAGCCGAACGTCAGCGAGTGACCGCGGAGAAGACGATGGCCTACCACCAGGCACGGCTCGCCGACACGCAACTGTTGAGCCCTTTCGACGGATTGGTCGTCCGGCGCGATCGTGATCCCGGCGACGTGGTGGTGCCGGGCAGTTCGGTTCTTCACCTCATTTCTACGAACGAGCTGTGGATTTCCGCCTGGGTGGATGAGACCGAAATGGCCGGCCTGTCCGCCGGGCAAAAGGCCCGCGTGGTCTTCCGTTCCGAACCGGCAGAAAGCTATACCGGCGAAGTCGCGCGCCTGGGCCGCCAGACCGACCGCGAGACGCGCGAGTTCCTGGTGGACGTCCGGGTCGTTGAACTGCCGGCGAACTGGGCCGTCGGCCAGCGGGCCGAAGTTTACATTGAAACCGCCCGGAAACCTTCGACGCTGGTGATTCCAAGGGAGTTTATCGTCTGGCGCGAAGGCAAGCCGGGTGCGCTTGTCAATGCGGGTGGCAAAGCGCGTTGGAAGCACCTTTCGCTCGGGATCCAGAGTGCCGCCGACGTCGAAGTCACGCAGGGTCTGCGCGAAGGCGAGCGTGTCGTGAAACCGGGCGGCACCAAACGCGGCGCGCTCGTGGATGGCCAGAGGGTCAAGGAATCATGAACCTTGCGGCGCAAGACATCCGCCACAACCTGGGACGCTTTGCGTTGACCGCCGTCGGCATCGGGCTGCTGCTCATGATCGTGCTCGGGATGAGCGGGATTTACCGGGGCATGATCGACGACGCGCTCGTGGTTGTGGACCACATCGGCGCAGACTCGTGGGTCGTGCAGCGTGGCACACGCGGTCCGTTCGCCGAGATTTCCCGTCTGCCCGCCAACCTCGAGCATCGCTTGCGGGCCGTGCCGGGCGTCGCCAGCGCGCGGAGCTTCGTGTCTCACAACGTCCAGCGCGAACACCGCGGCAAGCCGCTGCGGATGAACGTTCACGGTCTGGCCTGGCCCGAAGACAAAGGCGAATGGGTGAACCTGATCGCCGGACGGCCGCTGAGCCAAGCCCACTATGAAATGATCGCCGATACTTCGCTCGGGCTGGAGTTGGGCGAGAAACTGGTGTTCGCCGGGGACACCTACACCGTCGGCGGCGTTACTA
This sequence comes from Verrucomicrobiota bacterium, assembly GCA_016190065.1. Lineage (GTDB taxonomy): Bacteria > Verrucomicrobiota > Verrucomicrobiia > Limisphaerales > SIBE01 > VHCZ01. The sequence goes on along the minus strand of JACPRI010000202.1, from coordinate 11,788 downwards.
AAGGCATGGTGTCGTCGGGCGGCGACGGCATCGCGTTCTTCACCGTGCGCGACGCCCAGGCGATTCAATTCGACCTTTCCGGCGAAGCGACCCGATTGGAGCGCGCGGCGCGGGTCCAGCGGGCCGTCGGGCAAGACATCGGACGAGCGCAACCCCTGTTACTAGAACGCGGAGCGGGATTGTCGTCCGGCCTTCCCGCCCTGGGCCCGCCGATGGTCAGCGCCATCACCGTGCGCCTGGCTGAAGGAGCGGATTCCGGGGCGGTCGCAAAAACCGTCGCGGCCTGGCCCGATGTATCGGTGCACACGCGCGACGGCCAGGTGCAGCTTTTGGTCCATGGGATGATCGACAAAGCACGGCGGCAGCTTGGCTTGTTTCGCATCCTGTTGGTCATCATTTCCACCATCATTATGGCGCTGATTCTCTATACGCTCACACTCGATAAGATTCACGACATCGCGATGCTCAAGCTCATGGGCGCGCGCAATTCGATGATCGCCGGCCTCATCCTGCAACAGGCGCTGCTGCTGGGCGCGCTGGGCTTCGGCATCGCGTGGTGTTTGGGCGCCTGGGTTTTTCCGAAATTCCCTCGCCGGGTGCTGGTCGCGCCGGAAGACCTGTGGGGACTCGCCGTGGTGGTGGTGATCATCTCCGTCCTTTCGAGTCTGCTGGGTATTTGGAAAGCCATGCGCGTCGCACCGAACAAGGTGCTTGCGTGATGAACACCACGTCCGCCATTGAGGTCTTCAACCTGACGAAGGTTTACGGCTGCGGCAACACCGAGGTCGTGGCCATGAAAGACGTGAATCTGCGGGTGGCCAAGGGTGAAGTCATTGCGCTGCTCGGGCCGAGCGGCGCGGGAAAATCCACGTTGCTGACAGCGATGGGGCTCATCAACCCGCCCACTGCGGGCCGCATCGTCATTGGGGGCGTGCCCGTGCTGGACGGCCCGCAACCGCTGGTCAATCTGCGCGCCTTCCGGCGGCACCATCTGGGATTCGTATTCCAAAAGGCGAATCTGATCCCCTTTTTGAACGCAGTGCAGAATGTGCAAGTTGCTCTCGAAATCAACGACGTGCCGACTCGTCACGCGCGGCATCGCGCGCGGGAACTCCTCGATTACCTCGGCGTGGCCGACCGCGCAGAAAATCTGCCGGACGCGCTTTCTGGCGGCCAGCAACAGCGCGTCGCCGTGGCCCGGGCGCTGGCCAACGAACCGGCCTTGATTCTGGCCGATGAACCGACCGCCGCATTGGACAGCCATCGTGGCCGCCAGGTCATGGAGCTGTTCCGCAAAGTCGCGCACGAACGCGGCGCCGGCGTGATTGTCGTCACTCACGACCAGCGGGCGCTCAATGCCTTTGACCGGACCTTCGAAATGGAGGACGGGCAGTTGTCCACCTGACTGTAGCGCCTCGGTATCCGGTTCGTGACCCGTGATCCGCCGGGCCAGGGTGTAAACCTGATCCGTGTCCCGATGGCGCGCTCAGCCCCTTCAACATCGATGCGGAACTCAACGGCGCCTACTTCTCCGCATCCCAACCAGCGGCGCCAGAGATGATTCGTTTAGGGCGGAATTCGGGCGGATTAACGCTTCAACTCTCTCATCAATCTCAGCGCCGCCTCGACCAGCATTTCGCCGGAGCCGGCCGCACACCGGGCGCTGACGACTTCGTAATTGCCTTGCGGGTAAGCTTCCTGGTTCGGGATGTAGCCAATCGACCCATTCGCCAGTTCCGCGATCATCGTGTAACGGAACGGCGACGCCTTTTTGATCGCCAATCCGAGTTCAACGAAAATTTCCCCCGGCAAACTCACCCAGGCCAGATCATCGCCAAGCGCGATCACCTGCACCTCGACTTCCTGCGGCTTGCCTTCCCGCGCGGCCACGTCCAGGACTTTGTAAGCCTGCACTTTTTCCATGAACCCGGAATTGTCTTTCATGCTGTAGCGTTTGACCGTGGCGCGGGCTTTCTCGATATCCTCCGGCTTGATTTCCGGCAACGGCAGCTTGACGATCTCACTGCGCGCGCGCAAGGAACCGGCCTTCAACGGCTGCTGCAACTGTTTGTAAGCCTGGAAAACCGCCGCGGCCAAGACGGTGCCGATGCGATGCGCTTCCTGCGGCCCCTTCTGCGGACCGGCCCAATGGACGTCGATATGGTTGATGTTCCCGCAAGTGCCGTTGGCGAACAGCGTCATCATGCCCGCGCCTTTGTAGCCGGCCAGGATTCGCGACAAGGCTCCTGGATAATCGGCAGAAAAATACTCGCCGCCTACCGTGTCCGGGTGCATCGCAAAATTCACATAAGTGGCGAGCGGTTCCGCAGCGAGTTTCTCGCGCGGCGCCTCGAATAAAACGACTCCGACCTCCGGATCGATTGGGCCGGCGGGCTTGGCGATCTTCGGATTCAGTTTGCCCGGATTCCAGCCCACCGTGCCGTCCGTCATGAAAAAACGGCGATTGAAACTGAGATGCTCTGCGCGGCCCACGGCGACGGACGCGCGCGCCGGCTGCAAACGCGACATCGCCAGACGGACGCTTTCCGCAATGCGCTTGGGAAGTTCGGTTGAGTAGCGTTGCGAGAGATCCGTGTCACCGCCTTGCGAGGATTCCCGCGTGCCGCGCCGGGCCAGCACCGGACCCGTGTGGGCGTGTGTGGCGCTGATCATGACGTGGTCGCCCCGCAACGGCGTCGTTTGCTCGATTTCGCGGCGGACGGCTTCGATCATCGCTCGCGTCGTCGAGATCAAATCCAGGCCGACAAGAGCGGCTCGCGCGCCGTTATGCTCGATGACGATGGCTTTCGAGAACAGATCGTCATTCGTGCCCTGCGCGCCGCGCTCGAAGTAGTAACCGGCCATGCCGATGCCCACGGGAGGGGTGATGTTGACCGCGGCGGCGCCCACGCGAAGTTCGCTTGCGGAGACAACAAGAGACCCTGTGAGGAATAAACCGATGAAAGCGGCTTGAAGGGCTTTGAGTTTCATAAGTGGTCGGAGGTGATTAAGCCACAACCCCGGTGCGAGCGCCACGCTTTTGAGCGCCACGCGAACGTAGGGACGCGTTCCACCGCGTCCCTGATATCCCCGGAGACCGTTCTTTCCACTGCAGTCCCAGGACGGGTGAACCCGAGTCGATCTCCGGTGTTCCCACCGCACCCATTCCGGTCTATCTGTGCCTTCTCGGGAATGAATGGGACGCGGTGGAACGCGTCCTTACCGCGCAAATCACCGTCCGCCGATTGCGTCAATTCGGTAGAGATGGACGTCCCAGGATTCAAACGTATCTCGGAAAACACCGTCCCGCGAAGTGATCATTCGATTTTCGTCGAGGACGGTCACAGTTTTCTCGCCGGGCAGCTTCGGGATTGTGAACGTTGCCGTCGTTTTCCCTTCGCGCATTCCCACGGCAAAGAGGTAAAGCGAATTCTCGTGCCGCTTTGTCAGAACAGCGATGGGGACTTCGGCCTTGTCCGGCTGCACGCTCACGCCGATGCTCACGGTCGGGCTGTTCAGCACCGGTGCCAATGAGGTGATTTGCCGGTTCAACGCCGTGACTGCGGCCAACATTGCCGGATCGCTCAGGAGCGCGGACTCGTTGAACCTCGGCTCCCATTCGTGGACGAAATAGATCAAGCCGCGCGAGCCGTGAATGACCGACATCCAGGCTTCGCCGCGCACTTGATGGGGTGTAGCCTTTTTCTGGGGGTGGTGAATGCGAGTGCATTCGAGACAATTCCAGACGATCCGTTCCGGGCCGCTCCACTTTACGAGCCGCTCCACGCCGTGTGCCACAAACCAGAGTTTCCCGGCCACGTCGGGCTTTTCATGAACAGCCGGATAAATGTCGAACGAAGCGATGTCGCAACCTTTGACGTATTCGGGATAATCTTCAGGATGGTTCCTGCGGACGCCGCGGCCGATGTAGTTGTCCCACGCTACGCCCTGGCCCAGGTTCAGAAAGACCGGCCGCGAAGGATCGGCAGCCCGGATAGCCTCGTAATCCCGGACAATCTTCTCCGGCAAGATGGGCGGGCCGTAGCCTTTACCCTGGCCGAGCGATTGCGCGTTGTCCGGTTCATCGCCGTGCATCCAGCCGATGATCGTCGAATCGTCCAGATGCCGCCGGCCGAGCTGGTTCTGGTGGCAAATCACCTTCATGTCCGCGCTTTTCAACAGGGCCAGTTGCTCCTCGGTTGGTCCGCGCCACAGGCCGACATAGGTATTGATTCCTGCCTTGCGATATTGTTCTGCCTTGGCGGGATTCTGGAGCCAGACAGCCAGCGGGAAGAAATCGGAGTTCGTCGAAGGACCTCGCGGCCATTTTTGATAGGGACTCGCGGCGGCGTTATCCGCGGCACAAGCGATCCCTGCGTTGAAAAGTCCGACCAGACTGGCGGCCACCAGAGTGGTCGCGACAACCCGCCCCAAGATTTTCCCGCTACAAGCGGCTCTTTGAAATCGTCCATTCATACGATGTTCCTTTCGCATCGGATTGGACGCGGAAACGAAGGGCCTCCTTCAGCTTACTTAGGAGCGGCCAGCCTGGCAGGGCTGCGTTGCCGCGCAGCCGGTTCTCTGTGTGTGCGGCGGCGCAGCAGCGCTGCGCGCCCCACGTACTGCTTCATGGCCAGCGCTCGGTTACCACTGCTTGAGCACGAAGTAGCCCACCCCCCAGGCCACCAGGAGAATGCCGATGACCGTCAGCGCTGGACTCGTGGAGACGATTCCAGACCCCGTGATCAGGAGGCCAAAGAAAGTGATGGCAAATTGAACCAGATCCCAGGAACTGCGGGGCCGATCTTCAAATCTGTTGTTCATGTCGATTCGATGCTCCAACGTTGTTTGTCGTGGCGCGGACTTTACCGTTTCGACCTGGCGGGAGCAAACGAGAATTCAATTCTCAGAGCGCCAGTTTGGAGCTACATAACGCAGTGGCAAAATAGGCGTCGAATGAAGCTCTCAGGCCGGGTCATCCTCATCACGGGCGGCGGTCGTGCAATCGGCAAGCGCATCGCCCTGCGCGCAGCGCAGGAGGGTGCGGACGTCGCGGTGATCGGGCCGGATCAGGCCGAACTCGAGGGCACGGCTGAGGAAACACGCAAGCTGGGCCGCCGATCCTTTGCGAAGGTTGCCGACGTTTCCTCCGAGCGCGAAGTGACCGCTTCGGTGGCACGAATTCGAAAGTCCCTGGGACGAATCGATGTCCTGGTCAACAACGCGGGGATCGTCGGGCCGACGAAACCCGTGCATGAAATAGACCGCTCGGAATGGGAAGCGGTGATGGCCGTCAACTTGACGGGCGCATTTCTGTGCGCAAAAGCGGTCGCCCCCCTGATGATGGAACAGCGCTCCGGCAAGATCATCAACATCTCTTCCATCGCCGGCAAGCAAGCTTATCCGCTGCGGGCGCCGTATGCCGTTTCAAAGTGGGGCCTGATTGGTTTGACGCTAACGCTCGCCAAAGAATTAGGACCGCACAATATCCAGGTCAACGCGGTCTGCCCCGGCCCGGTCGAAGGCGAGCGCATGAGGACAATCATCGAGAAACGCGCCTCGGAATTAAAGCGGTCGGTCGAGGAGGTTCAACGAGCTTACCTGAGCGCGACGGTACTCGGCCGGATGGTGCGCGAGGACGACGTAGCGTCGGTGGCCGTGTTTCTCGCCTCGGCGGAAGGGGACAACATCACTGGCCAGGCCATCGACGTCGCCGCCGGCTATGGGTTGTAGGCGGTGACCGAACTGACTATAACGCAGTACCAACATGAGCTTGGAACAACGAAGAAAACGCGGCGCAAAATTGATCGATCAAATGCTAGGCAAGGCAGGAGCGCGGGAGACCCGCGCGGCCTGGCGCAAGATTTGTCCGGATTTCGAGAAGTACGTGACGGAGTTTTTGGCCGGTGAGATTTGGAGCCGGCCGGGGTTGGATCGGCGGACCAAGAGTCTGGCCACCATCGCCGCGCTCGCCGCGCTGGGACGGACGCGTGGGTTGGACCTGAACATCCGCATGGCGCTTCGCAATGGCGCGACTGGCCGTGAGATCACGGAAACACTGTTGCACATTGCCCCTTATGTCGGCTTCCCGGCCACGTGGGAAGGGCTCGCGCTGGCTGCGAAAGTATTCGCCGAGGTCGATTCACGAAGCAAATGAATGATCTTGACCAGCCGCGACAGACAGACCGCGCCGGCGGCCCGGCGCAAATCGGAGTTACACTCGAAGCCATCGCGCTGGCGATAGCGGATCATTTGGCTGGAATGAACCGCTCGGAGCAGGCGGCCGGCCTCTTGTCCCAGTTCATCAGCAACAGCCCGTCCGGTATTTCGGCCAAGTCGGTCCTGGCCCTGGCGCGCCTCGTGTATCGCTCCGAAAACTGGGGACACGCCGCGGAGTTGTGGAATCTCCTTCTTGCCGAAGAACCGGAGAATATCGAGGGCTTGGTCAAGTTGTCCCATTGCCTGGTCGAACTCAATGATTTCGCAGCGGCTGCCCGCGCCGGTGAGCGGGTGCTTGAACGGCTCAAAGTTCCATCAGGACACGAACCGGCGCGCGGGATCGATTCGCTCCTGGAACCGGTTTATCGGCGATTCTTTTCCCACTTCGAAAGCGCGGATTCTGAAAAATGCAGGGCATTGATATCGCTTTGCGCGTTGCCCGGGAGTTACGCCGGAACCATCTGCGGAGGCGATCGAGCCTCCGTGTCCGGGCTGTCGGACGAGCAAATGATCCGTCGCATCGACTCAGCGTTCCAAAAGTGGCACGCCAGCCGGGAGTATCTGGAAAAGGAAGCGCCCGCGGCAGCCGGGCTTCCTGATCCGCCGAAGACGAAAATCCTTCTGGTGTTCCGTCAGTATTTTTTCGGCGGGCCCAACACACGCGAGCATGAGTTGACGGTCTTCTTGAGGGAATCCGCCAAGTCTCTCGGGTATCACGTGTTCTTCTTTCCCGCGACCGCTTTTCTCCAGGGGGACCGAGTCACGCCGGAGCAGCAGTATGAAGCGCTGGACAATCTGCTGCGCGGACTGATCGCCACGCGGCCCCACGTGGTGATCTTTGACGATCTCTGCGCGCGCCGGGAGACGGCCCCTCACATCGGCCGCGAGGTGTACCGAAACACGCTCGTGGAGTTGAAAAAACAGATCGGCTTCAAGCTCGTGGCGTATTACCCGGACGCCTGGGTGAAAGAAACGCTCGAAGCCGTTGAATATGTGAGCGAGTTTGCCGATTTGGTCTGGCATCAAAACGTCGCCCTCTCCCGGCGAAGCTCCAAAGCGCACGCCGACAAGCTTTTTCCCGCGCCGATTCCTTACCTGGAATCCGTCTTCCAGTCTGGCATCGGCCCCAGGACGGTCGGCCCTGCCTTTCTCGGAAGTGTTTATTCCTACAATTATCTCCGGGCGCTCTGGTGCACCTTGATCCGGGAACGACAAATCCCCTGCCAGTTGCTCTTCGCCAGGCACGTGAAGGGCAAATCACCGGCGGGAGATACCATCGAGGAGTACGGCAGGTTCATGAGCCGGATGCGGATCATGGTCAATTTCTGCGCGCGGACGCCCACGACGCGAATTATTACGGGCCGGGCCTGGGAATCGATCGCCGCCCGGGTCCTCTTGTTGGAAGAAGAGAATGAAGAAATCGCGCACTTCTTCGTGCCTTTCGTGCATTACGTGCCGTTCCGAGACGTCGTCGAACTGGATTTTTATCTTCGCTTTTTCGAGCGCCACGAAGCCGTGCGCCAAAGAATCGCTGATGAGGCCTTCGCGTGGTTCCAGAGACGCTACTCAAAAGAGCGGGTGTGGCGCAATTTGTTGGAAGCGGTCTTCTCTGGCCGGGTTCCGCGAATGACCCTGTCTCCTTAGTCAGCAATTCAGATCAGATCTCAACAAAAGCCAACAAAGGAAACGAAGATCGGGACGGGCCTTCGTTCTCTTCGTTAACTCCTGTTCAACTGAATGGTTGGCCTGGTCAACGAGCCGGATCACTGCGCCATCAGGCTCGACCGAAGGCGCTGAGCCATGGCTTCCGACGTCAATCCTAAAGCGGCTCGGACGAGATCGTGAATTTCGGAGGTCGGTTTCGTGCCGTCCAGCTTGACGACTAATTCCCTTTGCCGCAACAGGTCGATGACCGGTACCGTCTTGGTGTGAAACTCCCGCAGCCGTTCCTCGATCGCGCCGGGGCTTTCACTGCTGCGGCTGACCAACGCCGCGCCGCAAAGCTCGCAGACCGCGTCGGATCGCGGCTGGGCGTAGATCAAATTGGGGTCGAAACCGCATGCTTCGCAGATCCGGAACCGCGACAGGCGCTCGGTCAGAAGCGCATCCGCGACTTCCAGCAGGATCACGCCGTCGAGATCATACGACTCGAGGAAAAACTCCGCCTGGGACTGGCTGGCCGGATAGCCATCCAGGACAAAACCAAAATTCCAATCGTGTTGTTCCAGGCGGGTCTTCATCACTTCGGCGACAATGGCATCCGGGACAAGCCGGCCCGAATCGATGTAGCGCTGAATCTTTGCTCCCAGTTTGGTGTGGTTCTCGATATTCCATCGGAAGATGTCTCCGGCCGAGATTCTCACGAGTCCATGCGCCTTGGCCAGCAGCGTGGCTTGAGTGCTCTTGCCCGCGCCCGGCGGGCCGATAATGCTGTATTTGTTCATGTGGGGTTCCTCCTGCCCGGTTCATTGCCGGACCATCAGCACTCCGAAAAAAATGAGGATCGTGATGATGATCAAGACCAGGCCGGCGAACGACAACTTGACGATCCGTTTGAATCGTTGTTCCTCATTCAATTTGGCCTCCATTTTGTCCTGCCACATTTTCTCAAGCACTTGATGGGCTTTCTGAAGTTCGATGTTGGCCAAAATATTCGTTCGTTCCTCCTCCACGTCCTGCTTCGCTTCCCCGGCGACGCGCGCCATCGTCTCCAGCGCGGTGGCGAGCAGGTTCTTGATTCCTGCCTGGCATTCGGCCACTTGTTCCCGTTCGAACTGGAAATTCGCTTCACCCGCGAAACACTTGTCGCAGGCGTAGGCGAGAAGGGCGCCAGGCAGAGGCGGCAGGTTGTTCAGGTATTGCACGATCCGCACGAACGCCTGGTTTTGAGCCTGCAGTAACACGTGATGCTGGCGGGCCAGTTCGTCTTCCGTCGCCCATTTCTGCTTGCCCGCGGGGACCGCCTCCGCGGGCGGAGCGGTCTCAGCGGTGGCCGCGGGCGGAGTTCCAGCGGCGGCCTTTTCCAGCGCGTCCCGAATCGTCCCAATATTCCTGTTGATCGTCTCAATTTTCTTCGCCGCCCCAACAAAACTGGCCAGGATTTCATCCAGAGACTTGAAAGCGGTGTCACGGATCCGCTTGGCCAGGCCGGGAATTGGCGCCTCGCGTACGGAAGGAAGGACAGACGATGCGCGGATGATCTGGACGAGGTTCTGGCAACAATCATCCGTCATCTTGTTGGCCAACCGGTAGAATCTCGGAAAAAAATCCCCTCGCGTCATCGCTTTCGCATTCAGCATTGAGTCCGAGGTCGATTGAAACGTCCGGAGGAATTCGTTGACGCTCGAAACGATCGCGCCGCCCATCGCCTCGTAAGCCATCAGTTCGGGAAAGTCCTCACGCGAATGCCGGGATAAACCGCTCGAACCGGGCGGCGCTGCGTTCGTCAATGCGTCGGAAGCTCCGTCAAGTTTCGTCGGCGAGCTCGGCATGAGTGTTCCTTTGAACAGTCGGCTGGTTCAGGCGAATCAACGGTCGCGCCGAGTCGGAGCGGCGCGCGCTCCGTTCCGTGTTCGCGTCGAGCTCCAGGCCAGGCTCAAACTGCCAGAGGCGCTGGATCGACCGCCGGCGGACGCTATTTCGGCAATTCCTTGATGTAAATATTCTTAAACTGCAACAAACTCGGCGGGCCGGTCCACTTGCCATCCCGCTTCCCACCATGGTGCTGCAATCCGATGGGGCCGGTCGCGGCGATGCCGGGGAGTTGGGCGTTCTCGATGACGGTCTTCCCGTTCAGAACGACGGTCACCCGGTCACCGCGGCACGTGATCTCATACCGATTCCATTCGCCGACGGGTTTGTCCGCCTGCGTGCGCGGCGTCACGGCGGCGCGAATGTGAGGGGGCTGCTTTGCATCGTTGCGATATCCATAAAACTCGCCCGACCCGATCGGCCAGCACCAGATATTCACCTGATTCCTGCCCGAACCGCGCAAGAGGATGCCGGAATCCGAGTCCGGAAGCGTCATCCGCATGACCTTCCCGGTGATGTCGCGCGCATGGGTGCCGTCTGGCAGGATATAAGGCACGTTGGGATTAACGTAAGGTGTCTCCTTGATCCGCCAATCAACGCGGAGAATGAAATCGCCAAACTCGCGCTGGCTCCAGAGGCTTTTGTCGCCTTTGGCTGCGCTCTCGGCGTCGTAGTCGATGACCGCGTCAATCACTTTCCAGTGGCCGCCATCTCCTTCGGGCACCTTCCAGCCCGAAAAGTCGCGGCCATTGAAGAGCGAGACAAATCCCGCGGGAGGCGCCTCTTCGGCGCTCCAAAGATGAGAAGATGCAACCAGCAATGAGAAACATCCGATCCAAGAGAGAGATTTCATAGTTTTCTGCCTTTTACCCCCGGGAGCGATAGGGTCAAGATGTGATTGGTGCCGATGGAGGGGGTCGAACCCACACACTCTTGCGAGTACCAGATTTTGAGTCTAGCGCGTCTGCCAATTCCGCCACATCGGCACTTCGACTGCGCCCGATTCTACTGAAGCCTGAAGCGACTTCAACCAGTTTATCCTTGAATTCTCCGGACCTCCGGACCCCCAAATATGAAAATGGAGTTACCTGCCAACTTGAGCCAGTCCGTTGCCCGGTTGCAATCGGCCCAGCCGGACCTCGACGCCTTTGTCGGAAAACGGCATTATCAACTCCGTTACCTGTTTCGACGCGCAAAAGGCATCCGTGAGCAGGTGGTGGTGCCCAGGCCCGTCGGCCAGCCAAAGATCGGCCGCAAAGATGCATCAGACCCGCGTGGCCGACCCAACGAACCGGAATGAGGTTACCAGAGTCCAAATGCGCCGCCTTCATCCCACATCTGCGAGCCGCGATAGGACAGCATGCGCAAAATATCTTTCCACGCGACCGAACCATCGAGCTTCCCCACGTTGCCTCCTTTGGCGCCGACGTGCTTCGGGGTTTGCTCGTACGACTCAACGTGTTGTTCGAAGTAAGATTCCTCACGGACAACCGGTCCCCGGGCCGTGTGCGGCGCGAGGATGCGCGGGAAGCTGTAGCAATACACGTTCAGGTCCGCGACCAGGACCAGGGACGGATCGTCGCTGGTCTTCTGCGGTGAAATCCATGTATTGGTGATGCTCCCCAGCGGCGGCCAGGGCGTATTCGGATGGCCACCCATGTAATGATAGCCAATCGCAATGCCGTAATCGAGATGCGTGCGCCAACCCTCCTGCCTCTCGAATGACCTGGCCAAGTTCGGGCAATCGAGCACCCGCAGCGGCTCGATATACTTCAGGATGTTCGTCTTCGTCGCGCTGGAAAGGATGGGCGTGTGGGTGTCGTTCTTGTCCCGGTTGTCTGTGTCGCCGCGCGGCAAGAATTCCTGGTTGTCGCCGGCGTAAATGTGCGTCGCGAGGATGAATTGCCGGGCGTTGTTCAAGCAGCTTGTGCGGCGGGCGCGTTCCTTCGCCGCGCTCAGGGCGGGCAGGAGCATCGCTGCCAGAATCGCGATGATGGCGATCACCACCAAGAGTTCGATGAGAGTGAACGCGGAGCGG
>JACPRI010000011.1 GCA_016190065.1 Verrucomicrobiota bacterium | reverse complement strand
GCCGTACTGGCGGTGGTGGATTGAACAATGGAAAATGAAAGGCGAGGAAGGCGTTCTGGGTTTTCTTTACCACGCCAATCTCTCGTCAATGCCCGCCGCGAAAGCGCCGAGCGACCTGCCGCAATCGAAGGTTTTTCGAGGCATCGGCGTGGCGAGCTTGCACACCACGCTTCTCGATAGCCGCGAGGACGTACACCTCCTCTTCAAGTCGAGTCCGTTCGGCACGCAAAGCCACGGCCACAATCCCCACAACAGTTTTCAATTGAACGCGTATGGTGAGGCGCTCCTGACGACGTGTGTCTATCGCGATTTGCACGGGAGCAAGTTTCACTACGAATGGGCGCACAGCACCGTGGCGCACAACGCGGTGCTCGTGAACGGCGAGGGCCAAATCAAACACACTCCCGCCCCGCACGGCCGGATTGAGGACTTTCAACTGTCTCCGAAATTCGACTATCTCGCCGGGGACACCACCGCGGCCTACGGAAATCGGCTCCAGCGGTATCGGCGGCACGTTGCGTTCGTGAAGAGCGACCCGGACCACCCTGTGATCGTTCTTTACGATGACTTGTCCGCGCGCGAGCCCAGCACCTTCCAATTCATGCTGCACGCGCTGAAGCCATTTACGGTGGACGAACGCACCGGGCAATTATCGGTGGAACAGGCCCGCGCAGGTGTTGAAGTTAGATACCTCGCGCCGGTGCCTCTGAGTTTTCGTCAGTGGGATGGCTATCAACCGAAACCTGATCGCGAAGTTCCCAACCAATGGCACGTTGAAGCGGGAACTCGGGAGAAGCGCAAGGACTGCGGCGTCCTCACAGTGCTGATTCCATTTCGCTCCGGCCATCGTGAAGACTGGAAAGCCGAGCGCGTCGAAAGTGATTCCGCCATCGGCGTGCGCGTGATCCGCGGGGATAAGGTGATCCTCGTTGCCTTTCGGAAAGAGGGAACGAAGGGCGAAGCAAAACTCGAAGGCATTCCGTTCAAGGAAAGCGTGCTGATTCGATTATGAAGGCATCTTCTCTGATTATCGCATGGATCACTTCAACACTCACCGTTCTCGCGGCCGGGCCACGCGACCGATTCGGCGGCTGGGACGGCGTGCGCGGCAAGGCAACCGGCTTCTTCCATGCCGAACAGATGAACGGCGTCTGGTGGTTGGTGACGCCGGAAGGGAACGGCTTCATCTCGAAAGGCGTCAATCACATCAGCTACACAGCAGACCAGGCGCCGGCGCTGGGCTATTCGCCGTATGCTCGCGTCACATCCGCGAAATACGGCTCTTCGGTGAAGTGGGCCGAAGCGACTGCCACCCGATTGCGGGGATGGGGCTTCAATACAGTGGGCGCATGGTCCAGCCGCGAGATGTCCCAGCAAAGCGTGCCGCACACCCTCATTTTGAACCTTGCGGCGAGCGCCGGAGCGAATTGGTTGAAGGGTGAAGTTGCGGATGTGTTTGCTCCTCGATTCGAGGAAGCGATTCGACGGCAAGCGCAACGGCAATGTGCGGCGCGGGCGAACGATCCGTTTCTCCTCGGCTACTTCACAGACAACGAACTGCGCTGGGGCTCAGACTGGCGTTCCAAGAAAACCTTGCTGGAGGATTTTTTGGCCCGCTCACCCGAAACTGCCGGCCGACAATTGGCGCTGCGCGTGGTTCGAGCCGGCCATGATTCTGTGGCCTCGTTCAACAAAGCCTGGGGAACCACATTCAAGAGTTACGATGAACTCGCCGGCCTTAACGAATTGCCGATGACGGGCGACGCCGCGAAAGCCGCGCAGCGCGCATTCCTCCGCGAGTACGCCCGCGCCTACTTCAAGGTTTGCCGCGAGGCGATCAAAGCCGCGGATTCGAATCATCTCGTCTTGGGCTGCCGGTTCGCGGGCTATGCGCCGCCGGAAGTCATGGAAGCAATGAGCGAGTTTGTCGATGTGGTGTCCTTCAATAACTACGGCTTCACGCCGCCGGCGGAGACGTTGCGGAATCTGCATCGGCTCACTGGCAAACCGGTCATGCTCACGGAATTCTCCTTCAAAGCGCAGGATTCCGGTCTGCCCAACACGAAAGGCGCGGGCAAACCTGTGCCGACTCAACAGGATCGCGCCGAACATTTCGACCGCTACGCTTCGGCGCTGGCGCAAATGCCGTTCATGGTCGGATTTCACTGGTTTGAGTACTGCGACGAACCCGCCGAGGGGCGCTTTGACGGAGAGAACAGCAATTACGGTTTGGTGAATATCCAGGACGAGCCGTGGCAGGTTCTCGTGGAGCGCATGACTCGCGTGAACGCGGGACTCGAATCTCTGCATAGCCTCGCGCGATAGATCGCCGCGATTCGGACGGACAACCGCGAATGGACGCGAGTCAACGCGAATCGGGTCTCGGAAGCGGCACACAAGTCTGCTCCTTACACGGATCTCGGCTGCCAAACATCGCGTAGCCGTTGAACGTCGCGTTCCCCCTCACCCCAGCCCTCTCCCTCAGGGAGAGGGAGAATCCGATTCTGCGCGGCAAGAAGTCGAGCGCGTCAGGACCGTTGACCCATCGGCGACAAAGGACTCCCTCTCCCCTGGGGAGAGGGCTGGGGTGAGGGGGAACGCGACATCCGGACCGAAACGTAGCCCCGACTAAAAGGATGAGTGTAAGGTGCAGACTGGAGTGCCGCAGGGTTTCATGGCTCTGTTTGAGCAAGATTCGCCCAGCATCAACCAATTTTGGCGAAGTCGGCCTTGATCGACTGAAATAGCCTGTGGACCAACAGCGTTGATGAAGACGATTCGAGGGAAGTGTGCCTAAAGCGTTCTTCATGCGGCAACGTGCCGCATGGTTCCCGGATCAATATCATCAGCCAATCCGCAGGAGAGCAGGATGAGCAAAAAAACGGGCATTCAGAATCGGTCGGAAGTTAACTTCCGAGTGGGTATGACCGGCGACAGTCTCCGGCAGGATTTCGAGCAGCATCTTCGCTACACGCTCGCCAAGGATCGATACACCGCGACGGACCGCGATCGCTACTACGCCTTGGCCCGGGCGGTGCGGGACCGGTTGACCGAGCGCTGGATGGCGACGCAGCAGACGCATCACAAAACCAACGTGAGACGGGTGTACTACCTTTC
>JACPRI010000237.1 GCA_016190065.1 Verrucomicrobiota bacterium | reverse complement strand
GTAGAGGTCGGCCCGGCCTCCGACCCGCAATGTGGTCCGTTTGGCCAGAGGTTCGTCGTGGCGCACGACGGAGGCCGACGACAATCGACGGGTCAACTCGGCGCCCAACGATTCCCGTGTCGCGGCCGCTTCTTGCCGCAACTGATCCGCAAATCCACGCGCGGCCTCGGTGATGTCTCCGGCGCCGAGAAAAAGGATCAGGTCGCCAGGGGCGATGGCTTGTCGGACGCTGGCGCAAAGCTGCTCGAGTGTCGGAACGAGTTCCACATGCTGCCCGTGTCGCCGGATCGCTCCGGCCAGCGCCGCGCTGTCGATGCCGGGAATCGGCGGTTCGCTCGCGGGATAAATCTCCGTCAGCCAGAGCCGATGCGCTTCCTCGAAGGACGCGGCGAACTCGGCCATCAGTTTCTGCGTGCGGCTGAACCGGTGCGGTTGAAACGCGACCAGCAGGCGCGTCGGCGCAAATTCCTTCAGCGCCCGAAGGGTGGCGCGAATTTCCGCCGGGTGATGCCCGTAGTCGTCGAAAACCTGACAGCGTTCGTCGCGATACAACTCCTGCTGGCGCCGGGCCGCGCCCCGAAACGATCGAATCGCCCGTGCGATCTCGACCGGTTGCAACTGGAGTTGATGCAGCAAAGCGATGACGGCGGCGGCGTTCGACACGTTCTGGCGCCCGAACAACGCGATGGAGAATTCCCCCAGGAGCGAGTCGTGGTGCCAGAGCTTGAAATGGGTAAAGCGTGAGGCGTGAGGCGTGAGGAGTTGGCCGGCTTCCGCCTGGCCCTCGATTCGATATTGTGCTTGAGGGTGGAACCCGTAAGAGACCCCGTTCGGCGCTTCGTCGAACAGACTGGCCAGTCGTTCGTCGTCGGCGCAGTAAATCAATCGGCCGGACACTTGCGCGCCGAATTCCTGAAACGCGCTGCAAACGCCTTCGAGGTCCGAAAAGTAATCCAGGTGCTCCGCGTCCAGGTTGAGAAGGATGGCATGATCGGGCTGAAAACCGCCGAGCGTGCCGTCGCTTTCGTCTGCTTCCACGACAAAGTATGGCGGAACGCCCGACCCATCCCGAAGCGGCGCGTTCACGAAACGCGCGTGAGGGGACAATTGAGAAACCTCCGCACCAATCGCAAAACTAGGTTTCGTTCCCAATTGTTCGAGTGCATACGCCGCCAGGGCCGTCGTGGTGGTCTTGCCGTGCATTCCCGCGACGCAAATTCCGCGTTGTCTCCGCAGCAATGCCGCGAGGACCGCGCCGCGCCGCGCCGTCGGAATTTGGAGGCCTTGAGCGGACATCAATTCCGGATTGCCGCTTTGGATGGCGGAGGAATAGACGGCCAGAAATGGCCGCGCTTGCTCAAGACGCATGCTGGAGTGGTTGTTTTGAACCTCCGCGCCTCGCTTCTGCAGTTGGTGAGTGAGTTCGTTTTCGACCAGATCCGATCCGGCCACTTTGTAGCCCAAGTCCAGGAAAAGGTGCCCCAAACCGCTCATCCCGCAGCCGCCGGCACCCACCAGATAAACCGTCGAACCGGCAGCTTGCTTTTTCAGCAGGGCGTCCACCTGGGCTGGGGTCAGGGATTTCATTTTACTTCCAAATGCATCCGCGCGGAACTTCGTTCACCCGCGAACGCCAGGCTGCTTTCGGAATTCCGGTCGGGACCGGGTGCAGCCTTCTCCAGCGATCCAAAGGAAGGTTTGGTTTCCCGCGCGCCCATCCCCGGATGGTCGATCATTTCCACGATGCGCCCGGCGATTTCTTCCGCCGCGTGAGGGTAAAACCATCGCTCCAAGGCGTGGCTCATCGCGGCTCGGGCGGAGGTATTCTCAATCAGTTCGCACACGTGCCGGCTCAACGTTTCCGGATCGAGGGTCGATTCGGCAAATTGCACGGCAGCACCGGTCTCGACGTAGGCTCGCGCATTATGAAACTGATGATCGTCCGCCGCGGCGGGATACGGGATCAGGATGGCGGGCAACCGCATCGCCGCCAGCTCGGACAGTGAAGAGGCGCCGGCGCGTCCAATCGCAACCGTCGCCGCACCCAAAGCCAGTTCCATCTCGGTCAAGAACGCGCGCACGACCGCGCGCCGGCCGCTCGCCTGGTATGAAGCCGAGACTTTTTCTTTGTCGGAGCTGCCGGTGAGATGGAGAAACTGGAGTTGCGGCATCCGATCCCCCAGCAACAGCAGCGACCGCATCACCAATTCATTGACGCGGCGCGCTCCCTGGCTGCCGCCCATGATCAGCAAAACGGGCCGATTCGGATCCAGGCCGAGCGCCACGCGGCAAGCGCTTGCCTCGGCGGGTTTAAATTGAGAGCGAATAGGCGTTCCAGTGACGCGAATGGCTTGCGTGAACAGTCTCCGTGCGGACGAGGAAAACCCGACGAAGGCCTCGTCCACGATGAAGGACAACCAGCGATTGGCCCGGCCTGGAATGGCATTGGATTCGTGCAAAAAGGTTGTCGCTCCTCGGAAACGGCCCGCCAAAATGGGCGGCGCGCTGATGAATCCGCCCATCGCCAGCACGGCTTGCGGCCGCTGGCGCGCAAAAAGTCTGGAGCACAGCCGGTAGGATTTCCAGAAGCCGCGGACAAACGCAAAGCCCGCGCCGTTTTGCAGCGCCACCGCTGGCAACGTCTCGATCGCGAACCCAGGACCGGAGGCAACGCCGAGTTGGTCCACCTCTTTCGCCGACACCAGCAGCGTCACATTGCACGACTGCTGTTGCAACGCCGCGGCGACAGCCATTCCCGGGAACAGATGTCCTCCTGTTCCGCCACACGCGATGGCCACAGACCGGATTGGCTCGGACATTCGCATCAAGGAATCTGGGGCGCGAAAACGTTTTTCGATGAGTAGCGCTCCGCCTCGACGGCGACCGGATCTCGCACGTGGCGCGCGATGCTCATGATCACGCCCACGCACGTGAGCATCAGCAACAGGTTCGAGCCGCCGTAACTGATGAACGGCAGAGGCAGCCCTTTGTTCGGGAAGACGCCGGTCACCACACCGATATTGATCAACGCCTGAAAACCGATCAAAAAAACGACGCCGGATCCGAGAAGCATTCCAAAGGAGTCCCTCGAATTCCAGGCGATGTAAACGCCGCAAATCACCAGCACGATGAAGAGCACGACGATGCCCAGCGTCGCGATGGCGCCGAGTTCTTCGCCAATGACGGACAAAATAAAATCGGTCTCATGTTCGGGGATGAACCCCAATTTCTGACGTCCGTTCCCCAATCCCAAGCCGGTCCATCCTCCGGTTCCCAGTGCCAGGCGGGCTTGCCAGGCCTGGAAACCGACGCCTTCGCGATGTGCTTCCGGATGCAGCCAGCTCAGGATTCGGCCGAGCCGCACCGGATCGTGCCAGAGCGAATAAGCCAGCGCGCACGCGGCCGCGCCGACTGGCGGAAGCAAATACATCCAGCGAACACCCGCGATGAGCAACATGACTCCGGTGGTCGCCGCCAGGAGCACCGTGGTGCCGCGGTCCGGTTCGACAAAGATCAGCGCCAGGACAACACTGATGAAAAAACCCGGGACGAGCAGCCCGCGCTTGAACGTCGCCATGAGGTGTTGGTTGCGGTCCGCGTAGTGGGCGAGGGCGATAATGAGTGCGAGCTTGGCCGCTTCGGAAGGCTGGAATTTCGCGAAGCCCAAGTCGAACCAGCGCCGGGCACCCTTGATTTGGACTCCGATACCCGGGATCAAAACCAAACTGAGGATCACGACGGCTGCGGCCAGAAGCAACCAGGCGAGGTTCTTAAACCAGCGATAGTCCATCCAGGCCGCAATTGCGCAGGCCACCAGCCCAATGCCGCACCAGACGAGTTGCATGAGCAAATACCGCGCGCCGCCATGATTCATGCCAGCGCTGTAGAGGATGACGAGTCCAAGCGACAGCAGGGCGCCCACACAAACCACAAACAATGTCGCAGCGGTCTTCATTCAATCTACCGCTCTGGGCCACTATGGTCTTGGGTTCGACAAGGGCGCGCTGGTCGGAGAGGCGGTCAGGATGTTTGTGCTGAGGCTCGACGTGTGGGCTCCGGAGACCGAAGCCCCGCCCGCTTTTTGAGGGGCAGGCAGCTTGAGTTTCTTTCCCACCAGCAACCGATCCGTCTTCATATTATTGGCCGCCCTGATCGCTTTAACCGTGGTGTGGTTTTGCTGCGCGATCTTGTGCAAATTGTCACCGGCTTTGACGACATACACGTTTGACGCGCCTTCACTCGCACCCGGTTCGGAGAATCCCAGCGCTCCCGAAGCGCCGGAAGCGGACGCGGCGGGCGCGGGAATCAGAATCTTCTGGCCGATGCGAAGCCGGGTGGGTTCGAGGCCGGCGTTCGCTTTGTTGATGGCGGCGACCGTGACGCCGTGCGTTTTGGCGAGGTTGCCGAGCGTGTCGCCTTTCACGATCGTGTATTCCTTCGCCTGCGCCGAGGTCTCGGAAATCGGAGGCGGCACTGTTGGCGTCAGCGGAGGCGGCGCCGACGTGGATTGAGCCAGATCGGTGGGAACGAAGAGGTTTGTCCGGGCCGGAAGATTCGTGGCCACGGAAGGCAGCTCCCGGTCGCTGGTGTAATAGCCCGAATCCAGCTTAGGCACTTCGTTATTGGTGGCCGAGAGTGTTCCGGAAGTCTTGCTCGCGGTCTTCTCCGCATCCGGTCTGCACCCGGATTGCATCAGCAGGCCGGTGAAGATGAAAGCGTGCAGCGCGATGATGGTGAAGACGGCAATTCGGATCGTGGATTTGCCCTGAGACTGGTGCTGCTGCAACGATCCCTGGGGGATGAGCGGGCTTGGGGTATTCATGGACTTATGACGAGGTTAACGTGGGTTGAATTAGGATTTCACAAAGAATGATTCGCCGCGAAGTTTTCCTTCGGGAAACTCCGTGGCGAAATAGTTTTTGGCGTCGTTCTTGTTTGCGACTGAACCGCTGTTCGCAACATTGCTCATAGCAGTTGTATGGCCACTGGGGGCATCTCGATTCAAAGAGCGGGCGACGTGCTCCACGGCCTGGCGAAACACTTCACCTCGATGTGCGTAGCTCTGAAACATATCGAAGCTCGAACAGGCGGGTGAGAGCAGTACGACGTCGCCTGATTGTGCACACTCAAATGCTCTGGAAACTGCTTCTAACAACGATTCCACCAGCGTGCAAGGAGTAAAAAGGCTCCAGGCCGCGCGGATCTTTTCCTTGGTTTCCCCGAGCAAAAATGCGTGTTTCACCCGCTGGGCCAGCAACGGTCCGATATCGTGGTAGGTCAGTCCTTTGTCTTTGCCTCCGGCGATCAAAAGGACGTTGGCCTCTCCGGAGCGCGAGCCCGGCATCGCCAGCAGCGCCTTCTGGAGCGCGTCCAGATTCGTGGCCTTGGAGTCATTGACAAACCGCACCTGGCGGATGTCGGCTACGACCTCGCACCGGTGCGGGGCTGGCGCGTAGGTCCTCAACGCTTCCTTCATTTGCTCCAGCGGCAGCCGCAACACCCGGCCGACCGCCAGGGCCGCCATCAAATTCTCCGCATTGTGCGGACCGCGAATCCGGCATTCTTCCATGTCCAGCAGCGGACCGGCCCAGTCGGCCAAGCGGCTGATCAACAAACTTCGGTCCAGGTAAAGATCGGCCCGCCGATTGTTCGCGCTGAAGGTGACGATTTTCGACGGGACCGCCAGTCCCAGCGACCGAATGTAAGCCAGCGCTTCGGTCTGGATGATGGCCCAATCGAAGGGTTGCTGATTCTGGAACACCCGGGCCTTCGCGCGCGCATAATCGGCCATGGAAGCATATCGGTCCAGATGGTCCGGAGTGATGTTCAGGAGCACGGCCACTGCCGGACGAAAGTATTGAATCGTCTCCAATTGAAACGAGCTGACTTCCAAAGTCAGAAAATCCAGGTCGCGCGTTCGCTCGATCACGTCGCACACCGGCCGGCCAATGTTCCCCGCCGCGAGAGTTTTCCGGTGACAGTGCGTCAGGAGGCGTTCGACCACTTCGGTCGTAGTCGTTTTTCCGTTCGTGCCCGTGATCGCAATGTTCAGACAGAGCGCGTGCCGGCACCCTAGTTCCAGTTCTCCAATCACCGGAATGTTCCGTTGCCGAAGCTCGCGCATCAAATTCGATTCCGCCGGGACGCCCGGGCTGGCCACTCCCAGATCGAACGTTCCCGGCGGAACCTTTCCGCATCCCAAGCAAACCTCGACGCCCAGCCGTCTCAATGATTCCGCCTCGCTCCGCAACGCATCCGAAGCTGCACTGTCGATGGCGACCACGTGCGCCCCGCGTTGCCGCAGCCATCGCGACGCCGCGCGTCCGCTGACGCCCAGGCCTACGACCAGGACACGTTTATCGTTCAAAGCAAGCACGGTTGGGTGTGGCTTAACGTAGTTTCAGTGTACTCAAGGCAACGACGGCGAACAGCACGCACAGGATGTAGAATCGGGTCACGACCTGCGATTCATACCAACCCTTCTTTTCAAAATGGTGATGCAGCGGCGCCATCAGAAAAATGCGGCGCCCAGCACCGTATTTCCGTTTCGTGTATTTGAAATAGCCCGTCTGGCACACCACGGAGGCCGCTTCCGCGACAAAGACCCCGCCGGCGATCAACAGAACAAACGGTTGATGAATCAAGACCGCCAGAATGCCCAAAGCTCCGCCGAGGGCCAGCGAACCGGTGTCGCCCATGAACATCTGCGCCGGGTGGCAGTTGAACCATAGAAATCCAAGGCCCGCTCCAATCATCGCGCCGCAAAACACCGTCAACTCCCCGGCACCCGGAACATAGGGCACCTGCAGGTACGTTGCGAATCGGATGTTGCCCGCGACGTAAGTAAACACCAGGAATACGGTCGCGACGATCAGCGTGCAACCAACGGCCAGTCCGTCCAGACCGTCGGTGAGGTTTACGGCATTGGAAAAACCCACGATGGTCAGCACCGTCACGGCCAGTCCAATCGCGCCCACGCCGGTCAACACAGGATATTTGTAAAACGGGACCATGAGTTCAGTGATCAGTTCGCTCGTGGATGGCAGCAACCACAAATACAGGCCGATGAATAATGCCAGCAACGTCTGCACGGCCAACTTGATGTAGGACTTAGCGCCGCGGCTGTTTTGGAGCGCAATCTTGGCGTAATCATCGTAGAACCCCAGGCCCGACAGTACGACGAGCGAGAGCAACGTCAGCAGAACCAGCTCATTCCACTGCGCCCAGAGCAGCGCCGAAAGATCCATCGCCGTCACGATGAGCACGCCACCCATGGTGGGCGTGCCGCGCTTGCTCAAGATGCGGGCAGCCATCCCGCCGGTCTCCTCGGCTTTGTCCGCATAATTCTGCCCAAACTTCAGTTTTTTCAGCCAATCAATCACGCGCGGCCCCAGCCACCAACTCAGCGCCAGCGCCGTGAGCGCCGCGCCCGCACTCCGAAACGTGATGTAACGGAACACGCGCAGGAAGGAAAAGGGATCGGCCCATTCCGTGCCCGCCGCTCGCTCTTGAATGAATTGGCTCAAGTAATAAAGCATGCGGCGGTCGTTCGATGGCCAGTAGTCAATGCTCTGTATATCGTCAACGGTCATTCTTCATTTCGGAGCGCCGCCTGCGCGCAGCATCTCGCTGATTCGTTCCAATCGGGTCGCTCGGGAAGCCTTCAAAAGAATCACATCGCCCGGTCGCAGCAATTCCTTGAGCGCCGCGGCTGCGGCTTCCACGGCGGAGAATTCGCTGACCGTGTGCAGGCCGGCGTCCCGGGCGGCTTTCCCCATCACGGAAGCCATGCTCCCCACGGCAAAAAGTCGCCCGATCCCGATTTCAGCGGCATAACGTCCGACTTCCGCATGAGCCTCGGGGCTGTGTTTCCCCAACTCGGCCATGTCACCGAGCACCGCAATCCGACAGCCCTCGCCAGGGTAATCCCGCAGTGTTTGCAGTGCGGCGCGCATCGAATCGGCGTTCGCGTTGTAGGTGTCGTCCAGAATCTGGACGCCGTTCACTCGCCAAAGCTGGAGGCGCATTTTCGGCGGAGCGCAACCGGCCAGGCCGTGCCGGATCTCAGCCCGGCTCAGACCGAGTTCCTTCCCGACCGCAGCCGCGAGCAAAGCGTTCCGGACTTGATGGTGCCCCAACATCCGCACCTCATATTCTCCCGAGAATTCAGCGTCCGGCGCCGTCACGTCAAATTTCACGCCCGTCTCGGTCACCCGGGCTTCCCGGACGCGCCAATCGTTCGTCGGTTCAAAGCCCACCCGCACGACGTTGGCGCGAGTGCGCGCGATGGCTTTGGACATGGGTTGGCAATCGCCATCGACGAAGAGTTTGCCGTCCGCGGGCAAAAGTTCCGCAAGCCAGCCTTCCTCCTGAGCCACGCCATCCAGGTCGCCGAAGAATTCGAGATGTTCACGCCCGATGTTCGTGAGCAGACCATAACGCGGCTGAATCATTTCCACCAGGGGCGCCAGCTCGCCCGGATGGTTGGTGCCGACTTCCAGAACGGCCGCTTGATGCGCCTCGTTCAAGTTCAGCAGGGTCATTGGCACGCCGATGTCATTGTTGAAGCTCGCTTCGCTGCGAAGGACCTCGAACCGCTCGCGCAAAACCGCCGCGACAAGTTCCTTCGTCGTGGTCTTGCCATTGGAACCCCCAACAGCAATGAACGGGACTTCGAAATCTTTTCGATAACGGGCCGCCAATCTCCCCAGCGCCTGCCTGGTGTTTTGAACGCCGATGATCGCGCATTCTTCAGACCCGCGCGGCACCTTGGCCTGGTTCACGATCGCCGCACAGGCGCCGTTCTTGAAGACTTCGGGCAAAAAGTCGTGGCCGTCGAACCGTTCCCCTTCCAGGGCGACAAACAGATCGTTCGCCTGGAGTTGCCGCGAGTCCGTGCAAACGCGGGCGACACGGGTGCGCGGCGAACCACTTAAAAGTTTGCCGCCGCAGGACTCGGCAATGAATTTCAACGTGCGCGGCTCCATGCTCCAATTCAGGCTCATTGTGTTTGCAGGTTAGTGCCTCGGCGTGACGCTTGGCGCGTCGATTCCGTGTCCGGATAACGGCCGAAACGTCTCCAGCGATTCGCGCGCGTAAATCCGGTCGTCGAACGGAACGACGGTGTCTTCAAATTCCTGGTAGGTCTCGTGGCCTTTCCCCGCGATGAGCACCACGTCACCGGGGCGCGCCAGGGCGATGATTTCATGGATCGCGCGGCGGCGATCCAATTCGACGAGATACGGCGACGCGCACCCACTGCGGTAGCCTTCCTCGATCTGCGCGGCGATCTTGGCCGGGGCTTCTTTTCGCGGATTGTCCGTCGTGATCACGACGAAATCCGCTAACTCCGCCGCCGCCCGCCCCATCTTGGATCGCTTGCCCGGGTCGCGGCTGCCGCCGCACCCGAAAGCCACCAGCAGACGGCCATTGGTTAATTCGCGCAGCGTGGTGAGAACGTTCCGCAAGGCGTCCTCGGTATGGGCGTAATCCACAAAGACGCCGAACGGGAACCCGGCGGACACATTTTCCAGCCGTCCGGGGACGGGTTCCATCGTGTTCAGCGCGGTTTTCAGAGGCGTG
>JACPRI010000193.1 GCA_016190065.1 Verrucomicrobiota bacterium | reverse complement strand
TGTTCCGAGCGAGTTAAGGAGTGTAATCTGTTCCCGCGGCACGTGAACCAAGTGCTTCAACAACCACGGAATAATCCGATCGTTCGGCGTCGCGCGCGTAATGTCTGTGAACGCGATGCAAACGCGGTCACCGGGCTTGATCCACTCCCGCAGCGGAGGCGCGGCAACGGGCTGCTCGAGCGCGTGAATTACGGCGGCCTTTTCATCCGGCAAGCCGGGTGTGTCGGACGGCTCGATAACGGTGGTTCGGCGGTCCGGCAATTCGACGCTCAAGTGTCCCTGGCCGTAAGCAAGTTTCACTTTCATAAAGGCAACCTGAATATGACGCTCAGCTTCGATCAGGTCAAAAGAGAACCTTCAGCCGATGGACGGATCGGCGATCGCGAAGCACTGGGCGGGATTTCCAGGATGTTTATTCGCCCCTAAATACATCCGGATCAAATGGCGTTGCGGGGAGAAACCCAATTCCTTTGCCAGTCCCGTCGCCGCCGCGTTCACGTCTGGCACATCCCAATAAATCGGCCTTCCCTTCGCATGACTCAAAAGCGCGTTGACGAGGGCAGTTCCACCTGCCGATAGGTCAGCCACGACGGGACCGAGATACGAAGCTTTGGCACCTTCGCGCAGAAGTCCGTACCCATCGAGTTCCCCGCCCTCAGATATTGCGACCAGCGCGCGTGAACTGCCCGCCACCAAACGCTCCAACATCGCAGCACGAGAGATGCCGAAGGCATGAGAGTCGAGCCGACCGAGTTGAGCGGCCAACGATGCATCAAGGGGTTTGAGCGTCCTTGATGCGTGATGCGCGATGCGTGACGTCTCAGAAGCGCGTGGCGCCGCGTCCTGCGCCAATCCCTCGATCGATTCGTTCGCTGGATTCCTCGGATGGCCACGGCCTGCCTCAGTGAGAAGCGCGGCAGGCGGCTCCATGAAGTATTTACACTCCCATCGTGTCAGCGGCCACTCGACTTCAAAGCCGAGCTTGTCGTAGAGCATCTTGCCCAGCGGTGTGGCGTCGAGTTTGATGCACGGCGTTCCTTTGAGACTAGTCAGGCAATGTTCGAGTAATGCTCGCCCGACACCGCGTCCTCGGCAGTCCGGATGAACCAAAAGCATTCCGATCCAAGCCAGCTCGGTTCCATAGCGGGTCGTTGTCGCCGTGCCCACCGGCGATCCACTCCATTCCGCGATGAAACAGCCTTGGGGCTCATAGCCCAGAAGGCGCTGCCAATCTTTGAGGGTCTGGTTCCAGCCAACGATACCGCGAAGTCCATCGGCGAAAGCCAGGTCGGCCTCGGTCATCAGGCGCAGACGAAGAGCAGGGTCCATTTCAATCGGGGATCGAGGATTTCACAGTCTTAAGCTATCCAAGAATACAATTTGCCTTTCGTCGCCGTCTGCTAAAAGGATTCTGGCCAAAGCCCGAAGACAATTCGATTGAAATTTCAGATGGCAAAATTGGAGCCACCGGACATTCATCATCTCTTGGCCGCGATTGGCTGGGTCGAGCTGGGCAATCCGCTTGAGGCGCGCAACGAGTTGAGCAAGATATCCGATGAGCAACGCGGCCACCCGGATGTGCTCGAAGGCGAATGGCGCATTCACGCGGCTGCCAAGTCCTGGACAGCCGCGTTGCAAGTTGCCCGCAGGCAAATCCAGGCCGCCAAAAGTCACCCGGCCGGCTGGATAAACCAATCGTACGCTCTTCACGAGTTGAAACGGACCCAAGAAGCGTTCGACCAACTGCTGCCGCTCGCCAAACGCTTTCCGAAGATCAGTGTCATCCACTACAATCTGGCCTGCTATGCATGCCAACTGGGTCATCTGGAAGTCGCGAAGAGGAACCTGGCACGAGCCATTAAACAGCGAGGAAAAGACGAAGTCAAAAAGATGGCGCTCGCGGACGCGGACCTGAAACCCCTGCGGGAATACGTCCGAGCGCTCTGAACGGATCTGGAGGCAATAGCGCTTCCTAAACCAGGCTCCGACTGCAATTCAGCGCGACGCAGTAACAAGTAAGGACCAGGAGCAAGCACGAACTCCGCTTGACCATCCCGGCCCATTCTGGCACCTTGCGACCACGGAAATGAGCGCTTTCAGCTTCAGACTCCGAGCTAACGCCCTGAAGGGCCAAAAGCGATCGCCGTTTCAGTTCAATCCACTCTCTCCGGCACCGCTCGGTTCATCGCTGCTGTTCCGAATGCCGCCGGGGAACAACCGATCTCAAAACCCATGAAGACGTTCCCTTACCCTGGACGACGACGTTCCGGATTCACATTGATCGAACTGCTCGTCGTCATTGCCATCATCGCCATTTTGGCGAGCATGCTCCTGCCGGCACTGGCGAAGGCGAAATCCAAGGCGCACCAGATCAAGTGCGTGAACAACACGAAGACGCTGACGCTCGCGACGTTCATGTATCTGTCCGATTTTTCCAAACCGGTGCCGTACAACGGACAGGCCACGGCGTACATGGACAACGCGCTGTGGGTGACGGTCCTGGCGACCAATTACGGCGGCATCAACGCCTCGCGCATCTGCCCGTCGGCGCCTCCCGCCGCCAGCAAAGCCAAGCGCCGTCATGCCAACAGCGGCTCCGTGAATCAAACGTGGCTTTGGACCGGGTCGAAGGGCATCGATTACGAGGGCAGCTATGCCTTCAACGGATGGTTTTATGGCGACGACGATCCGTATTTCAGCACGCCCGATCAAAAGGTTAAGAAATACCGGAACGAGGCCGATTGCCCCAGGCCGTCCACCACGCCGGTTATCCCCGACAGCAATTGGATCGACACCTGGCCGCAGCCCAACGACCCGCCGGCCCGCGATCTTTTCACCGGTGACGACTTTGCCGGAGCGATGGTCCGGCTCACCTTGCCCCGTCATGGAGGAGTGAGCTGGAGCAGGAACAACAAGTTCAATCAAAAGGACAATTTGCCTGGGGCGATCAACATCGGGTTCGTCGATGGCCATTCGGAGATGGTGAAGCTGGAGAAGCTCTGGAACCTCGACTGGCATAAGAACTGGGTCCCGCCTGCGAAACGGCCAGGGAAGTAAGCGAGCCTGACCGACGCGTCCTGCCGCCGGGTCGGTTGCCTGCGGCAATTCCCGCTTTGAATTCACGGGTCATTTCGATGCGGTTTCTGGTCAAGCTAAACCCATCAACCCGCTGGCTTTGACCTCAAGATGGTTTTTCGTGTAAATTGATCTCGTGAAAACAGCCGAAAGGACCAAGACGCCAGATGATCGAGTAATTCTTGGCGAATACGTCGTCGTCGACCCGCGAATTTGCCACGGCAAGCCGACTTTCAAAGGGACGCGCATCATGGTTTGGCAAGTCCTGGAGGACGTGGCCGACGGGAAGTCATGGGACTTTATCAGCCGGGTCCGCTGGGGGGGGCGACTGCCGGTCGCTGCGATCGCTGAGGCGGTTCGTCTGGCTCAACGGGCGTTCCTCGATTCACAGGGCAAGCTGCTTCGCAAACCTCGCCGCGCCCGCGTCCGCGAACTCGTTCCGGCTTGAATCTGCTCGACGAGAACTTCCCGGACGACCAGCGCCACCTGCTCCGCAAGTTCGGGGTTGCGATCAGGCAAGTCGGACGTGAGGCTGGTCGCACAGGTATGGCCGACGAAGAAATCATCCCCTCCTCCTCCGGCTCCAAGACGTCACTTTCTTCACGCACGACCGGGACTTTTCCGGTTCCGAGTTATGCCATTCCGACTATTGCCTCGTGTGGCTAGCTGTGAAACAGGACTTGCTCGCTGAGTACACGCG
>JACPRI010000199.1 GCA_016190065.1 Verrucomicrobiota bacterium | reverse complement strand
TCCCTGGCCGGCGCGTTTTCGGTTCGCAATCTCTTCGGCGCGCAGACAGGCTACAAACCGGTTATGGCCGCCACTGCTCGCAAGGGTATTTACGAACAACTCGGCGTTCGTCCGTTGATCAATGCCGCGGGAACATTCACCACACTGAGCGCATCGCTTATGCCGCGCGAAGCGGTCCAGGCAATGGAAGAGGCGTCGCGCGCTCACGTGTCGATTCCGGAGTTGCAACAAGCGGTCGGAAAGCGCATCTCGGAACTGCTCGGATCGGAAGCCGCGCTCGTCACCGCCGGCGCGGCGGCAGCTCTCACTTTGGGAACAGCCGCGTGCGTGGCGGGCAAGGACCAGGAAAAGATCAGGCGTTTGCCGGACACCGCCGGGATGAAGCATGAGGTGATCATCCAGAAATCACACCGATTCGCTTACGACCACGCTGTCCGCGCCGTCGGCACCAAGCTCATTGAAGTGGAAACCCGGCAACAACTGGAATCCGCGATCAATGAAAGAACCGCGATGATGCTTTTTCTGAACAACGCCGACGCCAAAGGCCAGGTGCGCCGCAAAGAATTTGTCGAAATCGGCAAACAGGCACGCATTCCGACCTTCAATGACGCGGCGGCGGACGTGCCGCCTCCGGAACGCTTGTCCGAGTATGTTCGCCTGGGATTCGATCTGGTGACGTTCAGCGGCGGCAAAGGATTGCGCGGACCGCAGTGCTCCGGCTTGCTGCTGGGCCGAAAGGATCTGATTGAAGCCGCCTTCCTGAACGGCTCGCCTCATTCCGATACCATCGGGCGGGCCGCGAAAGTCGGGAAGGAGGAGATCGTCGGGCTGTTCACGGCTCTGGAGTTGTATCTGAAACGCGACCACAAGGCTGAATGGCGGGAATGGGAACAGCGCATCCGCCACATCGCCGATGCCTTGAAGAATCTGCGCGGTGTAAAGACAGAAACATTTGTGCCGGAAATTGCCAACGAATCACCTCATCTTCGAGTCACCTGGGACGAGAGAGTGATCCCCAAGAACGGCGCGGCCGTTGTGAAACAGCTTCGCGAGGGCGAGCCGAGAATCGAACTGCGGCCTTCGTCCGGTAACCAACCCCTGATCGAGTTGAGCGTCTGGATGCTGCAACCGGGTGAGCATCGTCTCGTGGCGAAACGATTGCGAGAGGTGTTCGCCTAGCGCCACTCAGTGTCTATGTTATCCAAAATCGAGAAACCCATCTTAAATGCCGCGTGCTGGCCACTGTTCGCATTCATGCTCACAAACTCCAACCTCGCCCAGGACACAAAAGTCGATGAAGCCGCGCTGCGGAAAGCGGTCACGTTCTACGCGTCGTTCGATGATTCGCCGAAAGGCGACTTCGGCGGCGGCAGTCTGAATCTGCGGACCCGCTCCAACCACGAGAGCGAGCCGGGGAAATTCCTCTTCAGCGACGGTTTCGAATCGAAGGTTTTCCGCGTAGCGCGAGACAAGGGCATTTCCGGCGGCGCGCTTGAGTGCGTGGACGTCCTGCCACGCAACGGCCGGATCTTTTTTTCAGCTCAAGGCAACATCGCGTATCGAAAGGGCGGCTGGGCTGGTTCGGTTTCCTTCTGGATCAACACCGATCCCAACACCATGCTCAAAACCACGTTTTGCGATCCGATTCAAATCACGCAAAAAGGCGCGGGCAACGGCGGCATCTGGGTCGATTTCAACAACGCGAAGCCGCGCGACCTCCGCCACGGAGCGTTTCCCGCTGTGCCGGAAGGGATGAAACCGATCCCGGAATCCGATCCCAGCGCACCAATCTATTGGGTGAAGAACATCGGGTTTAAGGCCGGCGACTGGCATCACGTCGCGCTGGCGTGGAAGAATTTCGACACGGGACAAAAGGACGGACTCTCGACGCTCTACATCGACGGCAAGCGGATCGGCGAAATTCGCGGTCACGACCTGCGCATGGATTGGGATTTGGAGAAAGCCGGGATTTACGTGGCGGTCGGTTTCATCGGGTTGCTGGATGAGCTTGCGCTCTTCAACCGCGAACTGACTGCATCCGAAGTCGCCCAGCTCCACCAACGCCCGGGACTGTTCGTCGGTTTGAAGTGAACCTGAGCGCGTGGGGCCAGCCGCCGGAAAGAGCCGGAAAGTTTTGCCAAAAAAGCAAAAGGCTGTGGGATTGTAGTACAGCGTGGCGCAGCCATCCGGATCACTCATTCTCGCGAGAGTTCTTGTGGCCGCGAAAGAACGCAAGGACCGCAAAAAAGCAGACCAGAAATCTTTGCGGCTCGCTCGCTGGATTGTTACGCCTTAGCGCCGCTCGGTCGTCCTCGGATCCAGCGCGTCTCGCAGACCATCCCCTAGGAAATTCAAGGCGAGCAGGAACGACGCAAGAAATCCCCCTGGAAAAACAATGAGCCACCAGTAAATCCGGAGCGGATTGATCTGCGACGCGCCTTCCGCAATCAGCGAACCCAAGCTGGCCTGCGGAGGCTGGATTCCCAAACCCAGAAAGCTGAGGAATGATTCGTAGAGAATGATCGAAGGCACGGAGAGCATCAGATAAACGACAATCACGCCATAGACGTTCGGCAAAATGTGGCGGAAGATGATGCGCGCCAGGCCGGCGCCCAGGGACACACTGGCCAGGATGAAATTCTGTTGGCGCAACGAAAGCACCTGGCCCCGCACGATGCGCGCCATGGTCAGCCAGGAGACCGCCCCAAGCCCAGCGAACAGAAACAACATCCGCCCCATCGACGCCACCTCGGGCGAGAAAACCTTTGCGAGCCAATTCTTGAACAGTTCTTCCAGCGTGGTGATGAGCACGATCACGAAAACAATCGACGGCAGCGAATAGAGGATATCGACGATTCGCATCATGATTTGATCGCACCGGCCGCCGAGGTAGCCTGCGACCGCGCCCCACATCACGCCGATCACCAGGCTCACGCCGGCGCCCACTAGGCCCACGAGCAGCGAAATCCGCGCGCCATAAACAATCCGGCTCAGCAGATCGCGACCGTGAACGTCCGTGCCCAACCAATGCCGGTAGCTCGGCGGGTCAAACTGGGCGTCAGACAGCGCGAGCGGAGAGTGCGTGACGGCCGCCGGCATCAAGCGCGAGGCAAATGTCGATTTGAAGATCGGCCAAATCAGGACCAAACAGATCGCAAGGCCCAGAAAGCATCCGCCCGCGCAGGCGGCCCGGTTCGCTTGGAAGCGGCGCCAGGCAGCCTGCCTGGGGCTCAAGTGAAACTCAAAGTCCGGCCTATTCATACCTCACGCGTGGATCGAGCCAACCGTAGGCGATATCGACGGCCAAATTCAGGACCAGAAGCAGGATCGCATAAAGGACGACCAGGCCCACGGCGAGCGTGTAATCTTTGTTTAGTGAGCTGTTGACCATGAGAACGCCGATGCCGGGAATTTGAAAAATCGTTTCCACCACGAACGAGCCGGTCAATAAATCCGCCAGCAGGGGCCCGGAATAGGAAACGACCGGCAAGACGGCGATGGGAAAGGCGTGTCTCCAAAGCACGGCCGCTTCACTGAGACCCTTCGCGCGAGCCGTCGTGATGAACGGAGCCTGGAGCGTGTTGAGCATGCCCTCCCGCATCAGCCTCGAAATCCGGCCGGCAAAGAAAAGTCCCAGCGTGATCGTCGGCAGAATCGTGTGCAGCGGCGATCCCCACAAGGCCACGGGCAACCACTTAAGTTTGATGGCGAAAATCATCATCGACAGCGGTCCGAGGACCAACGCCGGAACACAGACGGTCAGCAGCGCGAAAAAACTCGCCGCGTACTCGTCCCAGAATCCTTTGCGGATCGCCGTGTAAACGCCCAGGGGAATCCCAATCCCCATCGCGAAGCAGAAGGCCAATCCGCCCAGCGCCAGAGACACGGGCAATCCCTGCGCGATGATCTCGTTGACTGTATGGTTGCGGTATTTCAGCGAAGGACCGAAATCACCCCGGATCAGCCCGCCTTGGAAGAATTGGAACTTCTCGTCCTTGATCTCGCCACCCACGCCCAGGTAGCGCAGATATTGTTTCCAGACCGGTTCGTCCAGGTGGAATTTCGCGTTGAGCGCGCGTTCGATCTCCGGCGAAGCCGGCGCGCGCTCTTTGTCGAACGGACCTCCCGGCGCCACGCGCACCAGAACGAACGCGAGCAGGCTGATGATCAGGAGCAGCGGGACCATCAACAGGAGGCGTTTCAGGAAATATAGGCGCATGAAGCGTGATGCGTGCAGTGTAAGTCGTAAAACGTAAAACGTAAATCAGATGCCGCACCGATTACGCGTCGGCGCGTGATGAGGGGCTGCCTCATTTGACAAGGGGCGCAACCAGAATTAGCTTCCGCGCGATGTTTCTTAGACGTTTTACTCATTCGATGATGAAATTGAATTCCACAGGTGTTGTTTCACCTCCACCAAGAATAGCCCAAAGCAAACCATGGCGATCCGGTTTTACTTTGATCGAGCTGCTGGTGGTGATTGCGATTATCGCGATTCTCGCGGGCATGTTGCTTCCCGCGCTCTCCAAAGCAAAAACCAAAGCGCAAGGGATCTACTGCGTCAACAATCTGCGGCAACTTCAACTCGGCTGGATTCTCTACGCCGACGATCACAACAACTGGATGCCCGGTGTCAACGGCGGCTCCGCAGCCGGCCCTGGCCAGTGGGTGTCCGGTTGGTTGGACTTCGGCCCCGGCAATCCCGCGAACACGAACACGCTCTATTTGCTTGATCCGAGGTATTCGCAAATCGGCCCGTACGTCAACGCGCTGGGTGTTTACCGTTGTCCTGCGGACCGCAGCACGGCCAAGGTTGGAAATCAAAACCTGCCGCGCGTCCGCAGCAATTCGGCGAACATGTGGATGAATTACATCGGCGGTGCGGAAGTCGGCCAGGACAAGTATCAAATCTTCAAGAAGACCAGCGATCTGACAGTGCTGGGTCCGACCAGCGCCTGGGTGTTCATCGACGAGCGCGAAGACAGCATCAACGACGGACTTTTCCAAACCGACCTGAAGAACCGCGGAAAGACCGCGGTGATCGTGGATTACCCGGCCAGCTACCATAATCGCGCGGCGGGACTCTCGTTCGCCGACGGTCATGCCGAGATCAAGAAATGGGTCGATCCGCGCACGACGCCGATGCTGCGGAAAGGACAGTTCATTCCGCTCGGTGTCAGTTCGCCGAATAATCCGGACGTGCAGTGGCTTCAGGAACGCTCCAGCACGTTGAAGAACTGAATTGAGACCTTCGAGCAGACACGTCACATTCGGGTCAAATGGAAAAAGCCCGTGTGAGCGAAACGACGCAGTATCTCAAGTCCGTCCCGAACGCCACCGCCCTCGAAACGGCCAAACTGGTCCAACTCATCGTCCTCGACGCCGTCAAGGCCGGCGCCAGTGACATCCACATCGAACCGTGGGAAACTTCCATCGCGGTGCGGCTCCGCTTGATGGGCGTGCTGACCGAACTGGTCCACTTGCCGTCGGAATTGCTGGACCGAATTGCCGGGCGCCTCAAAGTCATGGCCAATTTGGTGAGCTACCAAACGGACCTTCCCCAAGAAGGCCACGTGGTGGCGAGCGCCGATACGGCAGGCGTCGAACTTCGGATTTCGGTCTTTCCCACGGTGCGCGGCGAGAAGATCGTGGTTCGAATTTTTGATCCGCGAAACCGAACCTTTGAATTGTCGAGCCTCGGTTTCGAGGAAGACACGCTGAAGGCCTTTGTTCACCTCATCGACCGGCCCAATGGCCTGATTCTGCTGACGGGGCCAACCGGTTCGGGAAAAACGACCGCGATTTACTCGGCGCTCTGTCATCTTGTGCATCGCGCCGGGCCGACGATCAGCATTAGCACGGTGGAAGACCCGGTTGAGTTCAATCTCCCGATGATCAGCCAGGCGCAGATCAATCCCGCGCGCGAGTTCACGTATCCGATCGCGCTGCGTTCTTTGATGCGCCAGGACCCGCAGGTCATCATGATCGGCGAAATCCGGGATCCGGAGACCGCGTCGATTGCGGTGCAAGCCGGCCTCACCGGACACCTGGTCATCTCGACGATTCACAGCGGCAGCACGGCCGGGGTCTTCGCGCGCTTGATCAACATGGACATCGAGCCGTTTCTCCTCGCTTCGAGCATCACCGGCGTCGTGGGACTGCGGCTGATTCGGAAGAACTGCCAATACTGTTCCGCGCCGTATGAGCCGGACCCGGCGCTGTTGCGGCTCGTGCCGGCAGAGACCGTTGAATCCGCTTATTTCCGGCGCGGGGCGGGCTGTTCGGAGTGTTTGCACACGGGCTACGGCGGGCGCACCGCGTTAACCGAGATGCTGGTCGTCAATGAAGCGCTCCGCGACTCTGTCGTCCAGAAGCTCCCGACTCGCGCCCTGCAACAGGTGGCCATGGACCAGGGTATGCACACGCTCTGGCAAACGGGACTGCGGCGGGTGATGAATGGCGAGCTGCCGCTCGAAGAACTGTTGCGAGTGGTGGCTCTGGAGTGACGAACGCAACCCCTCACCACCATTTGTTCGTGATGTTCGGCGACCCTTCGTACTCTCTGGGATTCGAGGGAAAGCGGAAAAAGTCCACGTGGTTGTCCCCAAACAGAATATTGTTTCGGGACTGCCCTTTATAGTTGTGCCAGATGCTGCGGCGATCGTTTTTGTCCCGGTTGAAAAACCAATTCCAGTCGCCCATAAAAATTTTGGTCGAAGCGGCCAGGCTCACTTCGCTCGATTTCATCGGCGCCACGGCCGGATCGCGGGATTGCGAATCGCCCGTGAGATGTTTGACGCGATAGGTATCGACCGCCCAAACCACCAGGTAACTGTTCCCGTACCACGTGAAGCAGTTTTCAACGAACCGGTAGGAGTCCCCCTTGTCCGCAGGGCATCTGAAGGTGTGAGGCTGTCCCACAAAAGGATTGAGCGGGCGTTGGTCGGGGGGTGTGAAGGGTGCGGTCCCCGTGCTTGCACCCGCGTTGGTCCCTTGAATGCCGCCGACGTCACCCCAGCCTTTGTGGGCCGGGTAGCTGTCGTTGGAATCCTCGGCGTATAAGTGAAATCCAATTCCGATTTGGCGCAGGTTGCTCAGGCATTTGACCTGATTGGCCTTGGCTTTGGCTCGGGACAAGGCCGGCAAAAGCAGGCTCGCCAAAACCGCGATGATCGCGATGACCACAAGCAGTTCGATCAGCGTAAATGCGACGACAAACGGGGGAGGCATGGAAAGCGCGAACCGTCTTTGGAGCGTGAATCGTGACCGTGAACCCACCCCCGGCCCGTCCCAGGAGGGGAGCTTCTTTCTTTGCGCCGGTTTCAAGTTCCCGTGCTGGGAGGGGTGAAGGGGTGGGTTCATGGGTAGATGAGAGAGCGCGAGTTCATAACTGGCTGCGACAGCCTATTACTCCAATCCGCCCGGTTTGCAAGGTCTTGCTTTGTTGCAGGCCGCAGAATTTCCACACAAGGCAACGAAGCCAACGAAGTCTTGGTTCTCTTCGTTACCTTGTGTAAAGGCTGCGAAGCTGCTTTTCCGATCTGCGTTCATCCGCGTGGTCCCGTAATCCGGGGTTGGTTTTGGTGCGGTCAAGCCAGGCTCACGGGATCAACATCCACAGTTAGACGGATGTCTTCAGGCAGCGGAAGCTTTTGGAGAACCACAGGCAGCTTTTGGCTCAACTGGCTCATCCGCGGCGTGCGCAGCATGATCTGGTAACGATAGAACGTTTCTGCGCGCAGCAACGGTGCGGGCGCGGGGCCGGCAAGCACCAGGTCCTTCATCTCTCGGAGGTTCTTCTCGATTTCGCGCGCCAAATGTTCGGCCAGGAATTTCACCTTCTCCTCGTTCCGGCCTTTCAACGTCAACATCGCCGCGCGCGTCACGGGCGGATACTTGAGCTGGGCGCGAAACTCGATCTCCTGTTCGTAAAACCCATTGAAATCGTGGCGCCGCGCGTACTGGATGGCCGGATGAAACGGCGTGAACGATTGCACGAAGACCTCTCCTTCGACGTCGCCTCGGCCCGCGCGGCCAGACACCTGGGTCAACAGTTGAAACGTTCGTTCGCCGGCCCGGAAATCCGGCATGTGCAAACTGAGATCGGCATAGATAATTCCGACCAGCGTGACATTCGGGAAATGGAGCCCTTTGGCGATCATTTGCGTGCCGACCAGAATGTCGATCTTGCCGGTCCGGAAATTCCCAAGGATGCGTCGGAAGTCGTCCTTGCGCTTCATCGCATCGGAGTCCATGCGCGCGATGTTCGCCTTCGGGAAAAGTTTTCCCAGCGTCTCTTCCACTTTCTCCGTTCCCAGCCCAAGGTAACGGATCGCGGGGCTTTGGCAGCGCCGTTCGGGACAGACGGTTGGTGCGGCAGCGCTATGGCCGCAGATGTGGCAGCAGATCTTTTCCAGGTGCCGGTGGTACGTGAGCGCGATGCTGCAATTGGGGCATTCAGCCACGTAACCGCACTTCGGACAGAGCATCGATGAAGCGTATCCACGGCGGTTGAGGAAGAGCATGACCTGCTCCTTCCTTTCCAATCGCCGCGTGATCGCTTCCTGCAACGCGCGCGCGAAAATCGGCACGCCTTTGCCGTCACGCACTTCGTGGCGCATATCGACGACGCGGACGCGCGGGAGCTTTTGATCGTCCACGCGGGAACGCAGCTCGAGCAACGCGTATTTGCCCTTCTGCGCGTTGTAGAAACTCTCCAGCGACGGCGTGGCCGAACCCAGCACCACGACGGCGCCTTCGTCAAGACCGCGTTTGACCGCGACGTCGCGCGCCTGGTAGCGCGGGGCTTCCTCTTGCTTGTAGGAATGCTCGTGTTCCTCATCGACCACGATCAAGCCGAGCGGCTCGACCGGGGCGAAGATCGCCGACCGCGCCCCGATCACAATGCGAGCCCGGCCTTGCCGAATCTTGTGCCATTCGTCGTGGCGCTCGCCGGCGGACAAATGGCTGTGCAACACGGCGACGAGCGTTTTGAGCGGCCCCGAACTGAATCGGGCTTTGAAACGCTCGACCGTTTGCGGCGTGAGCGAAATCTCCGGCACGAGCACGATCGCGCCTTTGCCCTGTCTCAAGGCATGCGCGATGGCCTGGAGATAAACTTCGGTCTTGCCGCTGCCGGTGACGCCGTGGAGCAAGAAGGTGGAACGTGGAGCGTGGAGCGTGGAGCGTGAGGCGTGATCCGTAATTCGTGATTCGTAATTCGTAATTGGTAATCCGGAATCGGTGGAAAGCGGCGGGCGCTTAGCGGGATCGGGATTCGCGGCGAGGTTGTCCATCGCCTGGGTGATTTGCGCGAGGGCGCTCGCTTGTTCCGCGTTTAGCGGCAGCGGCTGCGTCGGGAGGATGACTTCATTCGCGTACGGGTCGCGTTCGGAGATTTCTGCTTCAATCGCGATCAGGCCCAGATCTTCGAGGCGGCGCAAGGTGGAGGCGGTCGTTTCAGCCAGCTCCAGCAATCGCTGGAGCGGCATCGTTTTCCATTCCTCCACGATCCGCCAGATTTCCTGTTGCCGTTTGGTCAGCCTGGGAATGGAGTCCGGCTGCGGGAGGATCCGAACCACGAGTCGTTCCCGCCAGCCTTTCTGTTCTTTGCGCACCGTGTCGGGCAGCACGCTGCGCAGCGCGATTTCCAGGGGACAGCAATAATACTCGGCAATCCAGCGAGCGAGATGGAGGACCTTCGGCGTCACCAACGAATGATGGCCGATGACCTTAAGCAGGCAGCGGAGGTTGGTGTGAGGCGACTTGGAGACGAGCGCCGTGACCGAGCCGAGCACCTGCCGCGTGGCGAACGGGACTTTGACCCGGCTTCCCACCTCGATCTGCCCTTCCAACTCCGGCGGCACCCGATAATCGAATTCCTTGCGGACAGCGATGTCCAAAGCGACCCGGGCGATCATTGCGGTTGAGTTGGCGGAGAGAGTGGGATTCGCAGCCTGAAGCTTCTTCAAATCGCCACGAACGCCCGTTGACGCCGCGTAAATCGGCAGCGCTGGGTGTAACCCACGTCTTTGGCCAGTTGGACTGCTTCGGC
>JACPRI010000010.1 GCA_016190065.1 Verrucomicrobiota bacterium | reverse complement strand
CGCCCCTCGCCCCTCGCCTCGGGTGCAAGTCTCGGTTTATCCAGCGCTTGTGCCGAATTCGCACGTCCTGGCCAGTGTGAATCACGTGTTCAACGCGATCTTTGTCCGTGGCGACGTGGTCGGCGACACGCTTTACTACGGTCGCGGAGCCGGTCCGGATGCGACCGCCAGCGCGGTGCTCAGCGATCTGGCGGATGCCGCGTTGGACTTGAAATGCGGCAGCCAGAGCCGGATTCCGCCGTTTGTTCCGCACGAATGCGCAGGCGCCGTGCTGAACATGGGCGAAGTTGTCTCCAGGTATTACGTGCGCCTGAGCGTCGTTGACAAGCCGGGCACGCTCGCCAAGATCGCCGCCATTTTGGGCCGGAGCAAGATTGGCATCTCCTCCGTGATCCAACCGGAAGGTCACGAAGGCGAGAGTGTCCCGCTGATCTTGATGATTCACGACGCGCCGAACGCCGCGATGACCCAGGCGTTAGCCGCGATCAGCCGATTGAGCGTCGTCAAAGCCGCGCCGACAATGATCCGGGTGGAATGCTTTGAATAATGGCAAATCGCCTCAATTGAAAACGAACTCAAAGGCCCTTTTACCGGCGAGCGCTTCCCCAAGGCTCGTGCCTGTAATCCATGGTCGGCACCTCTCCCCTCACCCCGGCCCTCTCCCCAGGGGAGAGGGTGAATCGTTGCCGCCGAGGGGACAAGTTGAGCGCGACGGATCGTTCGTTCCGAAAGCGCCAAGTCCCCTCTCCCTGAGGGAGAGGGCCAGGGTGAGGGGGAAGCGCATGTTGCAGAACCCGCTCGTTTTGCGGTTAGCCATTCCTTCTCAATGAAGCCAGGTCTGAGGAGTCAAACGCAGCCAACGCATCCTTCCCGGCCCGTCGTGTGGAAAGGCGTCATCCATCATTACGCGCGGTATCTGCCCGTCTCCAAATCCACGCCCGTCATCACGCTCCAGGAGGGAAACACCCCGCTGATCCGTGTGTCGAATTTCGTCGAAGCTTGCGGCGGGGAGTTCGAACTTTGGCTGAAGTGCGAAGCGATGAACCCGACGTGTTCGTTCAAAGACCGGGGTATGACGGTGGCGGTGTCAAAAGCGGTTGAGAAGCATGCCAAGGTGGTCATTTGCGCAAGCACTGGCAACACCTCGGCCTCGGCCGCCGCGTACGCCGCCCGAGCCAAAATCCGCTGCGTTGTCCTGTTGCCTCACGGCAAGATCGCCCTGGGCAAACTGGCGCAGGCGCTGATGTATGGCGCCACCACCGTGGCGATCGACGGCAATTTCGATGAAGCGCTGCGCATCGTCCGCGAGTTGGGCGAAACGGGACTGGTCGAGGTGGTGAACAGCGTGAATCCAGTCCGCATTGAGGGACAAAAGACCGCCGCGTTCGAGATTTGCGATCACCTGGGCCGCGCGCCGGACTTTCATTTTCTCCCCGTGGGCAACGCGGGCAACATCACGGCCTATTGGAAGGGGTACACCGAATATTTTTCGGACAAGGAGACGAGCAGTCTGCCGCGCATGTTTGGCTATCAGGCGAGTGGCGCCGCGCCGATTGTCGAAGGCCGGCCCATTGATAAACCCGAAACCGTCGCGTCGGCCATCCGCATCGGCAACCCGGCGAGTTGGGAAGGCGCCGCGAAAGCGTTGAAGGAATCGAACGGGCACATCGACAAGGTGACGGACGCGGAGATTCTGGCGGCTTACCAGTTGCTCGCGCGCGCGGAAGGTTTGTTCGTTGAACCGGCTTCGGCGGCGGCGTTGGCGGGCATCATCCAATGCACGAAGCAAAACTTGATTCCCAAAGGCAGCCTCGTCGCGGCGACCATGACGGGCCACGGCCTGAAAGACCCGGACAACGCGATCAAAACCGCCGGCGTGGAACCGGTCGTGGTGCCGGCCCAGCGGGAGGCGGTGCTGAAAGTAATCGGAGTATGAATTCAGAAGCATAACGATGCCCCTCATCGTTCAAAAATACGGCGGCACGTCCGTTGGCAACCCCGAGCGGATCAAAAACGTCGCCGCTCGCGTCGCCCGATACCGTGCTCAGGGCGATCAGATCGTCGTCGTCGTCTCGGCCATGAGCGGCGTCACCGACAACTTGATCAAGCTGGCCAAGGAGATCATGCCGTTGCCGAGCGAGCGCGAGATGGACGTGCTCCTGGCGACCGGGGAACAAACCACCATCGCGCTGACCGCCATGGCGCTGCACGCGCTCGGGGTCGATGCGATTTCCCTGACGGGGGCGCAAGCGGGGATTGTCACGGACGGCGTTCACACCAAGGCGAAAATTCAGAACATCACACCGAAACAAGTCCATGCGTTGCTGACCGCCGGTATAGTGGTCATCGTGGCCGGCTTCCAAGGCCAAACACCCGAAGGACAAATCACGACACTCGGTCGCGGCGGTTCGGATTTGACAGCCGTCGCGCTGGCCGCGGCGCTCAAGGCGGATCTCTGCCAGATTTACACGGACGTGGACGGGGTTTATACGGCCGACCCACGCATTGTGCCCGACGCCCGCAAGCTGAATGAAATCGCCTACGACGAAATGCTCGAACTGGCGAGCCTGGGCGCGAAAGTAATGCAGTCCCGCTCGGTCGAGTTCGCCAAAAAATTCGGAGTCGTCTTCGAAGTGCGCTCCAGTCTCAACGATAATCCAGGAACCATCGTGAAAGAAGAAACTCAAAGCATGGAAGACGTCGTCATTCGCGGCGTCTCGCTCGATAAGAACCAGGCCAAAGTGACGTTAGTGGGCGTGCCGGACCGGCCCGGCGTGGCCGCGCGAATTTTCAAGGCCCTCGCCGACGCCGCCATGAACGTCGATATGATCGTGCAAAACGTCAGCCACGGTTCCGGAACCCCGGCGACGGACATTTCGTTCACCGTGGACAAGCCGGATTTGCTCAAGGCGACAAAGGTCATCGAGGCGCTCAAGCCCGAGATGGGATTTCGCGAAGCTCTGTCCGACGAAAAAATCGGCAAGCTTTCCATCGTGGGCGTCGGCATGCGCAGCCATTCGGGCGTGGCCGCCAAGATGTTTGAGACCCTCGCGCACGAAGGCATCAACATCGACATGATTTCCACCAGCGAAATCAAGATCTCCGTCGTGATCGACCTGGCCAAAGGCGAAAAAGCGATGAAGGCCGTGCATGCGGCTTTCGTGGGGACTTGAGCTGAGCCAAATGCGCTTGCGCCATCCTTCAGGGCCTCTCATAATCGAGGCATGGACACGGTGATCACCTGGCGCTTCATGGGAGCGTCACTGCCGGTTTCCACTGCCGCCGGAGATCTCGCGGGCTGGGTCGTAGGGGCTTTGATTCTGGCGGGGGCGGCGCTGCTGCTGCTCGAGACTGTTTTGCCCGGCTTGATCGCGGGAGTTCTGGGTTTGATCTGCCTGCTTTCCGGCGTCATCGTGGGCTATGCCAAATTTGGCGCGCCGACCGGCAACCTGATTCTTCTCGGCGTCAGCGCGGGCCTGGTGGTCGGCACGCTGGCGTGGATGAAGTACTTTCCGAGCAGCCGCATCGCCAAGGTTTTTGTCTCGGAGACAACGGTCGGCGATCTCGGCGTGGAGAAACCGGAACTTTTGAATCAGACGGGCGTGACCCACACGAATCTCCGCCCTTCCGGAACCGCAGTGATCAACGGACGGCGCGTCGATGTCGTGACTGAAGGAAGCATGATCGACCGCGGCACGCCGGTTCGAGTCATCGCCGTCGAAGGGTTGAGGGTCGTCGTCCGGGCGATCGAGAACCCTTGAACCCTTAAACCAATCGAATCATGGAAAATTCATTCACGTTCTTCGCGCAGGGAATCTTCGACACCGGAGTCAGCGGGTGGACTCTGATGTTCTTTGGCTTGATCGCGGTCGTCGGGTTGGTGATTGCCATCGTGGTCATCAACTTTTTTAGCGTTTGGATTCGAGCGCTGTTCTCGGGCGCGCGAGTGAGCTTCACGGAACTGATCGCGCTGCGGCTGCGGAACGTCCCGGTCGGCATGATCGTCGATAACCGGATCACCGCCGTGAA
Source organism: Verrucomicrobiota bacterium (assembly GCA_016190065.1). Classification (GTDB taxonomy): domain Bacteria; phylum Verrucomicrobiota; class Verrucomicrobiia; order Limisphaerales; family SIBE01; genus VHCZ01. The sequence continues at coordinate 24,752 of JACPRI010000010.1, read as the reverse complement.
GGCGGGCTTGGATGTCACAATCGACGATCTGTCCACGCACTTCCTGGCGGGCGGCAACCCCAAAATGGTGGTCGATGCCCTCATCGCCGCGCGCAAAGCCAGCATCCATCTGGTTTTCGATCGCGCTTGCGCCATCGACCTCGCCACCAAAGGCACCGGAAAAACGGTCCTCGAAGCGGTGCAAACCTCCGTCAACCCGAAGGTGATTGACTGTCCGAATCCCTCCTCCGGCAAAACATCGATCGATGGCGTCGCCAAAGACGGCATCGTCATCAAGGCCAAAGCGCGCGTCACGGTCCGCACGAATTTGGACCGCTTCGTCGGCGGCGCGACGGAAGAGACCATCATCGCGCGCGTCGGCGAAGGCATCGTCTCGACGATCGGTTCGTCCGATACGTTCAAGGTCGTCCTGGAAAACCCGGACCGCATTTCCAAAACGGTTTTGGACAAGGCGCTCGACAGCAATACGGCCTTTGAAATCCTGTCCATCGATATTGCCGACGTGGACGTCGGCGAAAACGTGGGCGCGAAACTCCAGGCCGAACAGGCGGAAGCGAACAAGCTCATCGCTCAAGCCCAAGCCGAAGTTCGGCGGGCGGCGGCCGTCGCGCTCGAACAGGAAATGCTCGCGCGCGTCCAGGAGATGCGCGCGCGCGTGGTCGAGGCCGAGGCGCAGGTACCGCTGGCGATGTCGGAAGCGTTTCGCCAGGGCAACCTTGGGATCATGGATTATTACCGAATGAAAAACGTCCAGGCCGACACCAACATGCGCGATAGCATTGCGGGCGGCGGCTCATCGCCAACGCCGGGAAAACCCCCGGGGAGCTGATCCGATTGCGGAGTGCGGATTACGTTTCAAAATTTACTGACCACGGATAACTGACCACTGATTACTGATCCTTTCCCTTTCCAAACATGGACTCATTGCTAGGCACATTGGTGATCCTCCTGATCATGGCCGTTTCGAGCTGGCTACAGCGGAAGGCCGGACAGCAGCAACAGCGCCCCAAGCCGCCCGCCCGTCCGCCCATGCATCCCCCCGCCATGCCGCCGCAGCCGCGCGGAGCCGCGCTTCCAACCCAGCCTCCGCCGAGGCCGGTTCGCAAAATCGATTGGCAAGAGGAGTTGCGCCGTTTGTTGGAAGGAGATGCCGAGCCCGCGGAACCGCCGCCAGTCATCGTCCGCGAAGTGGAGCCTGCGCCGCCTCCCAGCGTGATTGTCCCGAAGCCGGCGCCACGGCCCGTGGTTGTGGCTGCGGACTTGGAGGAAGGACCGCAGAGCAGCCGGCTCACCGCGTCGATTGCGGCCTACAAAAAGGCGCAGCAACTGCACGAGGAAGCCGCCGCCCGGTTGCAGCAAACCGTCGAACAAACCAAGGCACGCAAACTCGGCGAAAGGACAGCTCGCTCAGGCAAATCAGCGCAGGAAATCGCGTCTGCGATCTCCTTGATCCGCAATCCGGCCTCTGTCCGGCAAGCGTTTGTCACGTCCGTCGTGCTAAGCCCTCCGAAGGCGTTGGAGAATTGAATGAGCGCTGCGCCGCTCCGCAAGCGCGTGTTTCACGTAGCGCAGATTTGCAATCTGCCGTATCGCGGAATTGCATTCCGCAGGCTCCAGGCTGGTTCGAACGCTCTGGAACTTGCCGGGGCACTGCCGATTGCAAATCGGCGATACGGCAGATTGCAAATCTGCGCTACAGCACCCATCAGCGCGGCGCGGCTCCGGCGAGGCTCAGATTCAGTTCGATTTCGTCCGCCACTTTTTCTTCATTCCGGCCGGGTTGAATGCCGAAGTCGCGTCGGCGGACCGAGAAATTCGACCTCAGGACCAATAGATCCCCATCCTTGCCGGGCGTCCGCTCTTTGAGTCTTCCCTTCAGGTAGGTCAGCTTGACGGGCACGGTGATCTCCTTTGTGACTCCTTTGATGGTCATTTTGCCGGTCACATCGGCGGTGGTGACGTTTCCCTCGGTCTTGGCGTTTTTGGCGCTGACCGCCTCGAAACTGATTTCGGGGAACTTGGCGGCGCTCATCCATTGATCGCCGTGCAGATGCTCTTTCTGCATCGGATTGCCCAAATGCATCGACGCCGTCTGCACGATGATTTTGCCTTTCACCGCGGCGGGATGATCGGGATCGAAAGTGACTTTGCCGGAAATGCCCGTGGCCGTGCCGTTGATGGCCTCCAGAGGCGCGTCGAGTTTGAAGACAATATTGTTCACCCCTTTGGAGTCCTTGAAGTCAAACTCAATCGGCGTCGCCGAAAGTGGAATCGCAAGACAAAGAGTGGAAGTCAGGATCAGAGAATTTCGTTTCATGGTTCGAGAAATGGTTTTCGGTTATATGACGCTCGGGAACGTTCCCGTTTTCAAAAACCGCTACGCCGTAACAATTCAGTATCGTTTCCAGTGAATAGATAGGCAGGCTCTAAATCCTGAGCTTCCGCGGCCACTGCTGGTTCGCCTCCCAATACGTGCGCTTGAGCTTGATCTCTGGATCGTCCGGACCGGGTTGCGCGCGGCCTTCCGCATCGATGGCGCGCGAGACCACGCGGTGCTCCCCGGGGGCGGGGCGAGGCCAGTCAAAACCGAAGAATTTCCACGCGTATTTCGACTCGGGCGCGCGGCCAATTTTTGCGGGCCTCCAGGCTCCGTCGTCGATCTTGACATCGACGCGCTGTAGCGGAGTCCCGTCCGTCCAGGCTGCGCCGGCCAGACGCACCGTGCCATCCTTCAATCGCACCGCACGCGCGATGACCGATTTCACATCCATCGGTCCGACGCTGGTCTCGCGCCAGATCGTTTTGCCGCCCTTCTCCTCGCCACGGATCGTGACATATTCGCGCGCCATATATTTGCTCATGTAGCGTCGATCGAGCAGTTCAATCCGCGTGAGCCATTTCACCCAGGCGATGCCGAACCAGCCGGGCACGACCAGGCGCAGCGGCGCGCCATGATTCTTCGGCAGCGGTTCTCCATTCATTTCGTACGCGAGCAAAATGTCCTCCCGTCGCGCCTCCGTGAGCGACAAGCTTCGAGCAAAATTTTGCGAGTAATCCTTGTCTCGGATCTTCTCCACTTTCTCGTCCGCGCCGAAAAAGACGACTTCAATGGCGCGGCTCAAGGGCGCGCAATCCTTCAAGAGCGGCGCCAAGGGCGTGCCCGTCCAACGCACGTTGCCGATCGCGCCCATGAAACCGGGGTTGGAGCTGTTGCCCGAACACTCCAGCGTGGCAGTGACGGTCTTGCGTTTGCGCGCCTTGATGTCGTCCAAAGTCAACGCCTTCGCGTGTTTGACCAGTCCTGAGATTTCCAGACGATAGGCGCTCAGATCAACCTTCCCCTCGCCATAATGGCTGACGGCAAAAACCCGATCCGTCGGCGTGACCCAATCGGTGAGGTCCTGCCACTTCAGCATGGGGCGCGCCGGGTTGACCGGCTGAATATCCAAGAATGGAATGACTTCGCCTTCTTCGGAGCCGTCGCCCAAAGCTAGGAGCGGGAAACGGCCGAGCGCCATCGCAGCGAATGCCAGGCTGCTGCCTTTAATCAGTTCGCGGCGGGACAGGGAGGAGTTCATGTTGGGATTGGCAGTTTCTCAATGCTACTTCGCTTGGCGGGCATCGATGGTCTTCACGCGGATGTTCCGATAGCGGACAAATTGGTTCGTCATGTTTCCACCGCCGTGAACTTGGAGCGCGATGCCGCCTTTGTCCGGATGTCGCAGTTCCTTTTCCTGCCACTCCATGATTTTCACGCCGTTGATCCAGGTCGTGATGTGCGGGGGATTGCCCACGATGCGCGCGCGCAGTTCGTTCCATTGGCCATGGCGCCAGAAGTGCGGCCACGATTCGGGGAGCACCGCCAGGGCGAGCGGAGAATTCGTGGTTGCCACGATTTTTTGCGGCGTATCCAGGAAACTGTAGTTGCGCACGCTCGGCCGGCCGCCCAGACCCTCGCCATAAATGCCCATGACATTGCCGTTCGCGTGGTAATCCACCATCGCTTGCCACGCTTTGCCGTCCTCGGTGCTGCGCAGGAACAGCCCGCTGTCCGGCCCGAAATCGTTGTTCATTTCGAGCGCGACCTCGAAGTCACCGTAGGGCTCGTCCGTGATCACGATGCCGCCGTTGGCGGGAATATCCTGGCTGCCGATGATGGCGCCGTTCTCCACCACCCATCGGCCGCCCGATTGATTCTTGCTCGCTCGGCTGTGGCCGGTCTTGGCGCTCACGTGCCAGCCTTTGAGCGTCTTGCCGTCAAAGATGGAAACGAAACCGGCATCCTTCGATTGCGCCCAAACGCAAAATGCCGATACGAGAGTGGCGGCTAAAGCAATGGCGGAAGCGTTGTAAGGTTTCATACTTCAATGGGTCGTTGTAACCGTATTCGATTTTGTTTAACCACTAATTCACACTGATCAACACTGATCAGTGTGGAAATCAGTGGTGGCCAAGAAAACTGTCTGTCCAACCTGTCCCATTCACTTCTCCACGGCCTTGCCCGCTTTCTCCCAAGCTTTCAAACCGGGTTCGAGGTTGAAGAGTTGCTTGAAGTTGAGTTCGCTCATTTTCGCGCAAGCCTTGCTGCTTCGCACGCCGCCGGCGCAATGGACGAGGTAGGTTTTGTCTTTGGCCAATGCGGCGACCTTCTTTTCGAAGTCTGGAGCGTTGAAGTCGATATTGACCGCGCCTTTGATGTGCCCCACCGCGAATTCCTTGGGTGTGCGGACGTCCAGCACGACGTTCTTTTTGTCCGACGCGAGTTTCTCGAATTCATCGACGCCGACGTTCTGGTAGGGTTTTGGGGAGGCGGCGGCCGTGGAAGCCGGCTTGGATTTTGAATCTTGCGCAAAGCCCGCCAGGCTTGAGGCAAGAACAACCGCCGCGACGATCGGAATGAGGCTTTTCATGGAACGAATCTCGAGTTGATGGTTTTGAATTCTGATTGGTGATGCTATTGATGCCCGATTTCGTCCGAACTCGACAAGCAAATTGCACTGCCGGTTTGGAAACGTGGAACATTCAGCGCTTCAAAAGCGCAGCGTCAGCTTCCCATACACCGCGCGGTCCACCTGCACGTTGCTCGAACTAATGATCTGTGGCGCGGCCTCGCGATGGTGAGGGTCGAGGAGGTTGCGGCCCATGATGGACAGTTCGCAGTTCGGCTTTGGTTTCCACGCCAACCGCGCATCCAAAGCCGTGTAATTGGGGACGCCCAAAACTCGCCGGTCATCCACGTAGCGGATTCCAATGCCCCATTCCACATGCCGACCGAGATCCGTGTCCGACCAAACGGAGAACTGCTGCTGCGGATCGTATTGTTCGCCATCCTCGGAGAACGATCGGATCGGGCCGCGCGTGTGGAAGTTCTGCTTCAGAAAACTGTAACCGCTGCGTAATCGCCAGGCATCCAGAGGTTGCCAGACGGCGGACACCTCAAAGCCATAGCTCTCGCCGTAAAGGTCATTCTGATACGTGGCCGGAATGAGCAGGTGCGGCTCGGGCGAAAACCGCAATTCAGCGGGAAGCGCGGTGGCCGCCCCCACCTGGTCGTACACGTTGTAGAAAGCCGCACCATCCAGCGTCAGCCGTTCGTGCGCTTTCAAGCGATAGCCGGCCTCGTACGAAAGCAGTTCTTCGGAGCCAAAGTCTGGATTGCCCCACGCCTGAACCAGAACAGGCAGGCGCAATTCCGAGATGGGGACGGGCGGTTCGAGGTAAAAGCTGACGGTTCGTTCGGACCGCGACGGTGTGCGGACTGCTCGCGACACGGCGGCCCAGAAAGCGTGCCGTTCATGAGGCGTCCAGGCCAAGCGCGCGCTGGGTTGCACTTCAAAACCGGTGAAGTCATGGTGCTCGATCTTTGTGCCCAGCGTCAGTTTGAGACGGTCCGGAATCAGAGCGACTTCATCTTGGGCAAAAATATTGAAGAGTTGCAGTCCAAGGTTCGGATCGCTCACGAAGTAGTCGGGCGTTATCTCCTCATGGTCGCCGGAGTAGCGATAGCCAGCGCCCCAGACAATTTCATGACGAGGGCCGAGATGGAAGCGATGTTGCGCGTCGAAGTCGAACGTCTCTCGAATCTCGCTGCTGATGCCGAAGCTGCGGTCCGTCCGATCGAAATACACCTGCGCGGACAGATCGGATTCGTCGGAGAAGGCGTGCGTCCATCGCCCCAGCACGTTGGCGCCTTCCCCGCGCCCGTGGAATTGAGTTGGAAACGCGCCAACCGGGGATAACGAAAGCCGGAAAACCTGACCTTCGAGTTCACCACTGTAATAATCACCTTGCAACGTTGCCGTGTTGGCCTCGGACGGATGCCAATCCAGCCGAAACCCTCCCTGGCTTCGCCACCATTCATCGCGGGCAGCGCTTCCGTCGGTCAGCGTGAATTCGTCACGGCTGGAGTATTTGGCATAGACGCGGTAGTACAGGTTGGTTCCCAATTGACCGCCATAACGCACCGTTCCAAAACCTCGCTCCTCCACGCCGCCGCCGCCGCTGATGAGCACGCCCTGAGTTTCCTTCGCGGTCTTGGTCATGATGTTGATGACACCGTTGACCGCGTTTGCGCCCCACAAGGCCGCTCCGGGTCCGCGAATCACCTCGATGCGGTCGATGTCTTCCAACACGGTGTCGGTCTCCTCCCAATAAACCCCGGAGAAAGTCGGCGTGTAGAGCGTGCGCCCGTCCATCAAGACCAGCAGTTTGTTGGCAAAGATGCTGTTGAACCCGCGCACGGTAATTGCCCATTGGTGGGAATTGGCTTGCGCGACTTCCATCCCGGGCACGGTCCGAAAGAGTTCCGGGAGTGAATTGATGCCTGAACGCCGGATCTCTTCTGGCCGGATCACGTAGATGGCCGCCGGCGCGCGGGAAAGGCTCTCGCTCTTTCTGGAAACGGTGGTGACTTTGATTTTCCCCAGATCTTCCAGGCTCCACTGGAGCAGATCAGGATTCGAATCGTCCACGTCCGGTGCAGCCCCTGTGTTCGAAACGCCGACGCCGAGCACGCCGAGCGCCAGAGCGGCCAGGGTCAGTGGCCGGGCGAAACTTTGCGTCCATCGTCTGGACTGCAGGATCATCGCGGCGTCGTGCATCTGCGCGCGTGATCCTACTGCCCGGCGTGAAATTCACCAGAACAGGATTGCTCGGCGTGACAGACCCTGGAACGGCAACCTTTAACCTCGAACATCCAACATCGAATGCAGAACATCGAACCGATTGCTCCGGTTCTCAGCGGGGCGACGTTTCGGCCACGACGCGAAGCCCCGCGAGCAATGCCGCTTCGATCTCGGCCTCGGAAATCGTGGCCGCGCGAATGGAGGAATTCTCCAGCGCATTTCGCCAGGCCTCGGCGACCGCGCCGCTGCCGGTGATCAAGACTCTCGAGGCGGGGTTCATAATATTCCGGCGAAGCATCGCTTCCAGGTCAGCGCGGATATACGCGCCGATCAAAAACGAGAGGCGTTGCTCCGGAGTGCCGAGTTGGTTGAGTTCCAGCAGCCGCACGCAAAACAGCGCGCGCGCCAGACCCGATCGGCTCTGCTCTTTCATCCCGGCCTCACACCAGTCCGCGTCAATTGACAAAGGCCGTTCGTGCGGCACCGCGCTGGCGAGAATTGTCTGCGTTTGGGTCGCGTGGATCAGTTCCCCCGACAATGAAGTAAGGCTCGAATGAATCCGTTCTTGCGCATCGAGCCGAATCGCTTTCCAGTGCGAACCCACATTGAGCACCGTCGCCGGCGGTTGAATCAAGGCCAGCGCCACCAGCCCAAGGCAAAGCGTTTCTTCACCGCGCATCACATCGGCTTCGCCGATCGTCTCCAAAGTGGCGGAACGAGGGCCGCACCGCACGCCTGGGATCAGCCAGATCGGCAGCTCGGTAACGTCCGGAAATTGAACTCGGTGCACGGAAGCCGCGAGATCGCTCTTTCCTGCCGGAGCCGAGACGTGGGGAACGGCAGCTAATCCGAGCGGGGACGTGATCATGCCCGCGGCCAACACATTGCTTGGTCTCGCAGGGATTTCCTGACTCTGGCCTTGCTCACGGACCGTCCGGATGAGATCGCGCAGTCCATTTCGAATGCGAGCCGGTGACCCGTCGCGCGCTGTGTCGCGCACACCGATGCCCGCCTGCGCTCGCGCCAGGACCTCCGCACCGCGCACCAACCAAACGCGCGTGTTGGTCGTGCCCATATCAACACAGACTGCGCACGTCGTTGAATTTGCAGGATTGTTCATGAATTCATCGTGCCGCGGCTAAACCAGGCGCCTTCACATAAACCCACCCCTTCGCCCCTCCCAGGAGGGGAACCCGCGACCGGCGCAGCGAACAAGGTTCCCCTCCCGGGAGAGGATGGGGGTGGGTTTATGGTCCGTGCGCAGTTTCGTTTGGAACAGGCGGCTCTTCCATGAACCGAGATATTAACCTTTCACGGCCGCGACAAAAGCCCGCGCGCGTTCGCGCAATTTTTCCAGAGCGCGGTCGTTTTGAAGGTCCTTGCCCAACAATTCGGAGCCGGCGCCTACCGCCCACGCTCCCGTGGCCAAATAAGTGCGCGCCGTCTCGGGGGTGATCCCGCCGGTTGGCACCAGCCGCACTTGAGGCAATGGGCCGCGCATCGCTTTGACGAAACCCGGTCCGAGACATTCGGCCGGAAAAATCTTCGCGGCATCGGCTCCGGCGTGCATCGCCTCGACCACTTCCGACGGCGTGAAACACCCGGGGAACGAGGCCAGCGCGCGCCGCTTCGTGGCCGCGATGACGCGGGCGTCGCGATTCGGCGAGACGATGAATTGCGCTCCGGCGTCCGCAGCGCAAGCAACATCCTCCGGCGTGAGCACGGTGCCGGCGCCAACCGCCATCGTTGCGGAGAAGCGCTTCGCCAGCCGCTGGATGGACTCCAGCGCACGCGGCGAATTCAGCGTCACTTCAACGGCGGTGATGCCGGCTTCGGAGAAGACCGCGGCAATTTCCTCCTCGCGACCTCCGAAATCGCCGCGCAAGATGGCAATGATTCGACCGGCGGCGATGCGATCGACGATTTGATGGCTCAGCATCCAACCTAATTGCCAGAAGCTGCCCCATTCTTCAAATGCTTCGCAAAGAATTGGCGAACCATCCGGATGAGATCCGGTCCGCCAAAACCGTGGCCGGCGCCCGGGACGACGTGGAAATTCGTCTCCACGCCAGCCTTCTTCAGCGCTTCATTGAGCAGTTCGCTTTGATTCATGGGCACCAGCGGATCTTTGTCGCCGTGCATGATCAAGCACGGCGGATCGTCGCGGCTGACGAAAGTGATCGGATTGGCGCGCGCCGTCTTTTCTTTGTTCTCCTGGATGGGTCCGCCGATCAGGTGCGATTCCGGAGAGTTCGCCGCGTCATGGTCCATGCTGCTGCCGGCCTTATTCATCTGCGTGAAATCGGACGGCCCGAACCAATCGCAAACCGCCTGGACCCGGCTGGAAAACTGCAGATGCTCGCCCTTCTCGAACTCCTTCACGTCACCGGCTGTGCCGAGCATAGCGACCAGGTGGCCGCCGGCGGATGATCCCCAAACGCCGATGCGGTCGCTATCGATCCCATACTTGCCGGCGTTCGCGCGCAGCCAGCGGATCGCGGCTTTGCAATCCTCGAGCTGAGCCGGGAAAATCGCGTGCTGGCTCAGACGATAGTTAATGCTCGCAACCGCGTATCCATCGCGAACGAACGAGACTGCTGGACACGGATCTTTGCTCCCCGCCCGCCAGGCGCCTCCGTGCACCCAGACGAGGAGCGGCAATTGGCTTCCTTCTTTCGGCAAGTAGAGATCCAGTTTCTGGCGTTCGTGGCCGCCAGAAACATATTCCAGGTCGCGGAACGCGCGCGCCCCGTCCGGCAACGCGTTCCGTGGGGAACTTGTTGGGTTCTGCGGCTTTTCGGGCGCACCGGACGATGGCGATACCCTGGACGGTTTGTTTGGATTCGCCTTCTCTTGAGCTGCAATCAGACCGGCGAGCAAACCCGCCAGGACCACGGCGAACAGTCTGGATTTCATTTTTAGGCCTTGCTCTTGGATCCCAGTAATCGCCCGGGCAAGCAAAGGATTCCTTTGATCAGCCCGAATACGGCCTCGACGACGACGAAGAGCAGTCGGAAGGGCAGCAAGAGGAGCCAGACCAGCGGAAACAGCACCAAAGCCAGCACTGCCAGCGGCCAGCAGAGCAAGAACAAAACGCACCAGAGAACGAAGCCAATGAAGATTTTCATGCCAAACAGTCCGTTCGTTGATCTACGATTCTATTATTCCGGCGGCGAACTCAAGCCGCTTGATAACCTAACACATGGGACAGGACAATTTCTTCGTTTTTTTTCGCAACGCAGACTTTCGGGCCGGCCAGTTGCGAGGTCTCCTGACCTTGCGGTTCCCGCGGCAGGAATGCCTCGGAACCTGCCGACCGCATGTCGGCGTTACCTCGGCCGTCCGACTACTTTTCGGCAATTCTCTGCCGCTCCGACGGAGCCGCCGTGATCGGGGCACTCGACGCTTCGCTTTGCACCATGCTCATCTTTTTCTTGTATTCCTGGAACAGCATCGATCCGCGCGTTTTCCGCAGTTCCTGCTGGCGCTGGTACGATGATCCCATCTCCTTGGCCAGGTCGAGTGTTGCCCGCATTTGCCCCTCACCGAGGGCGGCCGACTTCCGGAGCTGGTCCATGGACTGCCCCATTTCACCGCCCATCATGCCCTGGAGTTCAGTGATCGATCCCTTCATCATGCCCGCGAGATTCTCCAACGACCGGCTGATCGCGACTCGTGCCTTGGTCGATTCAAACTCGCGTTGGAACTTCTGAATCTCGCGGAGGCTCTGCGCGATGACTTGCGTATTCTGCTGATAAAGCTGCTCCAGGTTATTCAATTGCGTCGTGTTGTCTTTGATGTCCTCTTCGAGAGCCGCCAGTTCTTCGGCGTAATGGGCGCCGTTGGTCTCATCGTTCGCCGCTGCCGCCGCCTGCAAGAGCCCCTGGAGTTCGGTGCGCTGGCGTTCCTGGCGGCGGACCTGGTCCTTCAAAAGTGCGATCTGGCCCGCCAGTTGGCCGTTGGCGTAGTGTGCTTTATCGGCTTTATTTTTGGAATCGCGAATGCCGCGCTCAATCACCGCCTGATTGATGTCGTCCGTCTCGGTCGCTTTCTCGGCCGCGAGTCCCAACCAGATGAACAGTCGTTTAATCGCGCGAAACATAATGTGTGTCTCCGTAAGTTTTGGTTTGCTCAGCAGAAAGCTTCGCTTCTGCCCGGCAGCGAGTCTTTATCAAGAATACAACGCATCGCTAGGCGGCATATTCCCTGTTTCAGCCCGTTCTTCCAATTATGAAATGCAATGCGCCTTTGTAACGTCAAAACCCGGCTTGGCGTTTCACAAACTCGCGGATGACGCGGAGTTCGGCCTCGCCCGCGATGGTGTGGTCTTTTTGAAATTCGTGCCATTCGATCTGCACCCCGGCCGGCTTGAGCGAAGCGATTTGGGATCGCACCAGGGTTATTGGAATGAGGTTGTCTTGCGTCCCATGGGTCAGCAGGAAACGCTGCTTACGTGCCTCCGGGGAAAACTCTTTGATCAACCGCTCCGGCTGGAAAGCGTAACCGCTGATGCCAATCAAGCCTGAAAACCGATGGGGATAGCGCACACCCATTTCAATCGTCATCAAGCAACCTTGCGAGAAGCCGAACAGGAATGTCCGGTCGGTCGGAAATCCGGCAGCCCGCTGATGGTCCAGCAGATCGAACAGGAGTTGGCGGCTGCGGAGGACGCCGGGCTCCGGATTGCCGGCGTAGTCGTACCAGGAAAAGCCGCCGTAGTATTCGTCCGGCGCATTGACGAGCAGATAATTCAGCCAGGGCAACCTCATCATCTGCGGCAGCCAGCGATAGCCTTCGATGCTGTCGCCCAGTCCGTGCAGCACGATCATCAGGTGCGGCGAGTCTTTCTCCGGCGCCGGCACAAGTTCGCTTTCAAGCATGGTGGAGATACTCCAGAATTGCGCGTCTTAGACAACTATTCAGTCAGGATGGGGAGCGCACGCGCCCTCGAGTGCCGTGGTCGGCGCCCTCGCCGACCACTTCGACTGTTCCGTTGCAGTGACGGTTGGGTGACTGAGTTTCAACACGGTTCTGACCGGCGAGGCGCCGGTCATGACACGCGAGGGCGCGTGTGCTCCCCATTTCTCACCGCATAATCGCCGCTCTGGTCGGCAGCTATTTCAGTTCTGCCCGCATGACTTCGACAGCCTTCTCGATCTGCCGGTCTCGGCCGGCCAGGAAATCTTCAGGGGTGTTGTCCACGAGCACGTCGGGCTGCACCCCGTAGTTTTCCAAGTTCTCGCCCCGCGCCGTGAACACACCCACGCCCGGCGTGCGGATGGTAGAGCCATCCAGCAACCGATATGCTCCGGTGCCGATCACCGCGCCCATCGTCGGCACGCCGATGACCTTGCCCAGTCCGAGCGCCCGGAAGCCGTCCGGAAACATCTCGGCGTTGCTCGCGGATCGCTCGTTCTGCAGCACCGCCATCGGCCCGTAATACGTTTGGACAGGGCGCGGGACCTCAACGGAATCGCGCCGGCGGTAGAATTGATATTTCACGCGCTGGTTCAGGATTTCCAACAGCTCCTGATCAATCCCGCCGCCACCGTTGAAACGTTCGTCGATGATCAACGCCTTCTTCGCGTGGTTCTCCGTCACGTCGCGCTCGAATTGCTGAAGCGCCGCCGCATTCATCGCCCGGATGTGCAAGTAGCCGATCTCACCTTGCGAGAGTTTCCCGACCATGGCCTTGCGGTTGTCCACCCAGCGCTCGTATTCCAAATTTCCCTGAACCGTGGCAGAGATCGGTTCCAGACTCACGGACCACGCGCCATCCGGCTGCGGTTTCGAGTTCACTTTGAACTCGAACTTCCGGCCCGGGAGCAAGTTGAACAGGCGCCAATAATTGTCCGTCGTCTTCAGCTCTTTGCCGTTCACCGTCAGGATGAAATTGCCGACGGCCAATTTCACGTAATCGTGATCTGCCGGCCCCTTCTTGTAGATGTGCGACACTTTGTAGTAACCGGAGGTGTCGGGTTCCAAATCAAACCCGGGATACCGCGTCTGAACGCGGTCCGTTCCCTCGCCGGGATCGCCGCCGCCCGAAACGCCCGTGTGCGAGGCATTCAATTCGCCAATCATCTGCATGATGACCGTGTGAAGTTCGTCGGAATCGGCCACGTGCTCCAGCAACGGCTCGTACGTCTCCCTCGCCGCCGCCCAATTGACGCCATGCATGGTCGGGTCGTAGAACCGATTCTTCATCACCCGCCACGCCTCTTGAAAAACCTGCCGGCGCTCGGCGGTTTGGTTCACTTCCATTCGGACGGTGAAGGAGATGCGCCGGGGCGGTGAAGTGGAAGCTGCGGTGGAAGCCGTGGCCTCAGTGCTTCCGCCGCGCCCGCCCCGTCCGCCGCCGCGCCCTCCGGTTCCGCTGCCGGAGGCCGCTGAACCGCTTTCTCCAGCCGGGGCCGCCGGCGCCGCCACGGAGTAAATACCCCCGCCCTGCAAATAGAAAATGTTCCGCCCGTCCTTCGCCCATTGAGGATCACCAAAACCGCTGCGCCCGCCGCCGCGCCCACGGGGTGATTCTCCGGAAGGGTCCGGAGCCGGTCCCTGCGTCACGCGGGTCAGGCGTGTGCCGTCCTCGGCAATCGTGTAAAGGGCAGGCCCGCCACTGCGAGCGCTCTCGTCCTCACTCCCGATGGTGACAAAAGCGTACGTGCGGCTGTCCGGTGAGGGAACGACCGTGGAAACCGAGCCGGACACCCGCGTGAGCTGCCGAATGCGGCGCTCGATGCCATTCCATTCAATCTTCACATCGACCTTAGTGGAACTTTCCGCCGCAGCGTTCCGACTGCGGCCTGCTTCCTCGTCCGCCGGCTCGCCTCGCGCGGGCGTTCCTGCGCCACCGGGACTGCGTCCACGTCGAGGAGCCGTTTGTGCGGCCTGCGCCTCCGCTTCGGTGTCGATGTCTCTTTCTTCGTCGGGATGTTTCTCGAGCCGGGTCAAATCGACACGATAAAGCTGTGCCGGCGTGCGATTCAAAGACGCCATGGCGGGAGAACCGCTCCCGCCAAGCAACAGCAGCTTTTTGCCGTCAGGCGTCCATTTCGCGCCCGAGGCAATTAGAAACTCCTTCGAGTCGATCCGGCGCGCTTCGCCGCCTTCGAGCCGCTGGATGTGCACCTGTGAACGCAGCAGGGCGTCTTGTTTTGAATAGGAAATCCATTTGCCGTCCGGCGAAAACTGCGGTGTTCCAATCGGCCCGACTTCGCTGGAAACAAGGTCCTCAGTCTTGCCGTCCTCGAGGAACACGCGTCGCAACTTGCGATCCGACCCCGACCAGAGCAACGACTTCGAATCCGGCGCCCAGGCGATGGACGACTTGTCGCAGTCCACAGCGCTGAGTTGTTTCAAGTTGTGACCCAGTTCATCGGCGATCCACACTTCTTCGCGCCCGGAGCGGTCCGAGACGAACGCAATCCATTTGCCGTCGGGCGACCACGTGGGCTCCTGCTCGCGCCAGGGCGTTTCCGTCACGCGCTGCACCTCGCCGCGGTCCGTGGCGATGGTAAAAATCTCGCCGTGCGTGACGACCGCTGCGCGCTTGGTCGAAGGCGAAAGATTGAAACCTTCGGCCTCGCTCTGAATCGTGCGCAAGGCCGCTTCGTTTTGCTTCACGTCGGAATGGATCAAGATCCGAATCTCGGCGGTCTTTCCGCTGGCGGTGTCCAGTCTCCACAAACCGAAGTTCTCTTCATAGACGATGACGGCACCGTCCGCCGAGATGCTGGGGAACGAGAGGTTGCCGCTGGTGTGATGCGTCACCTGGACCGGCGGGCCGCCGTTCTCCGGGATTTTCCAAATGTTATAGACGCTCTTCATGACCTCCGGCCCGCCGAACTTGACGTTCTTTTCTTCGCGCAATCGATCGGCCACGAAATAGATTTCGCCATTGCGCCCGTACATTGGCCAGAGGTTATTGCCCTTGTAATCGCCATCGCCGAGCCGGGTGAACTTTTTCGCGCCGACGTCCATCACCCAAAGGTCAGTCGCGTAGCTGCCTCGATAATGTTTGCGCGTCCCGGTCGCCGGATGGCGTGTGAAGGCGAGCTTCGATGCGTCCGGGGAATAGCTCGCGCCGGAACCCCAGTCCGTGCCGATGGGCTGCTCCATTCCACCCTCCACGGAAATCTCAAACAACGTCGCGACGCTTGGAAAAACGCCCTGGCCGCGCGTGGAAACAAACACAATCTCGCGGCTGTCGGGCGTCCAGCCCGCCACGGAATCGTTCGCGCTGTGGAACGTCAGCCGGCGCGGTTTGCCGCCTTCGGCGGAGACCACATGAACATCCGTGTTGCCGTCGCGATCGGACGAAAACGCGATCCATTTCCCGTCGGGCGAGAAGCGCGGAAAGATATCGCGCGCGACGTGGTCGGTGAGCCGGCGCACGCCGGAGCCGTCCTCGTGGGCGATCCAGATATCGCCCAGGTAACTGAAGGCCACGCGGCCATTGGAATACGTGGGATGGCGAAGCAAGCGGGCTTGGCCTGGCTCGGCGACGACGGCAAGATTCCCGGCGACAATAGCCAGCCCGATAACGGATCGAAGTTCTTTCATACTAATTGTTGCAGCGAGAAGCTGAAGCGGGCTAAAGCCCGCGCTCCGGAGCGCGGCATTCATGCCGCTTCCACAGGATTCCACCGGCGACATCGTCGAAATGGGGGGCGTTTAGGGAATTGCTTACGGCAATTCCTTGAGCCGAATGCGGCGATATTCCATTTGCCCACGGTCGCCTTCGAGGCCGATGGGACCAGTCTCCGGAACTTTGAGCGCTGCTTCGAGCACTTCGCCGTTGCACGTGCAGTGCGCGACGCCGTCCTTCACCGTGACCTCAATTTCATTCCAATCCTGCGGCTTGTACTTCTTCAACTCCTTGTAGGGCCCGGCGACGAGGTAATCGCGGCATTGAAGCTGCGGCTTGCGGATGAAGATGCCGCTGTCGGCATTTACGGCGGCGCGGAATTCGAGCTTCAGGTTGAAATTCTTGGGAAACTCGCGCGTGGTCCAAATCACCTGGAACAGCCGAGGCTCTCTGGCATTGACCGTGAGGATGCCGCCCTTGGCCGTGTAACGCCCGTCACTGCTGGAGTTTTTTCCATCGAAGTTATTCGTCTTGTAACCCCAGCCGGTGAGGTCTTTGCCGTTGAACAAGCTGATGTAACCGGGTTCGGGCTTGAAGTCATCGGCGCCGGCGGCCGCCAGAGCGGTCCAAGCCACAAACAGCGCAACGAGAGAAGTTCGAAGAGAAGGAATCGATTTCATGATGTTTGAAATAGGTGCGGTCGGGAATCTGGGCACGGAGCGCCGCAGTGGCAAGCCCGAAAATCCGAAAGCGCTCAGGGCGCTTGTCGCAGGCTTCATGGGATGCTGTGACGATCCTTCAACCGCGCATGGAGACGATCAACCGACTGGATTCCCCCTCACCCGTCCTTCGGACACCTCTCCCCCACTGGGGGAGAGGGACGGGGGGGCAGGGTTCATGGATTCCATCTCGCCCGGCGCGCAGAGACCCCACCAGCTCCTCGCGCCTGTTGACAATTGGGATCGCGAAACATATCAACGCCCATAAATGAAAACCAACTTCCTCGGTCCAGCAGCCAGCCTGGTGCAGATACCCTTGGCGATGCTTTGTCTTTCGCTGGTCGTGAGTGCCACGGCTTCTGAGAGCCAGTCTGGAGACAAGATCATTCCCATCTGCGGCCTGCACGTTTCGGCTCCAGCGAAGAGGGACCTCACGGCAGCGCTCGAGTTCATTCGCGAGGCGCTGCCCAAGGCGGGAGTCAACACGCTCATTCTGGAGTTCGATTACGGTTTTAATTTCCAGTCACGCCCGGAGTTCGCCGATTCGTCCGCGCTCGGCAAAGACGAGGCGCAACAGATCGCGAAGGCTTGCCGGGAGAAAGGCATCGAGTTGATTCCGTCGATCAATTGCCTGGGCCATCAATCGTGGGCGAAGCGCAACGGGCGTCTGTTGGAGAAGCACCCCGAATTCGACGAGACGCCAGGCAAGTTCCCCGGCAACGAAGGGATTTACTGCCGCAGCTATTGTCCGCTGCATCCGCAAGTTCATCCGGTGCTGTTCGATCTGATCGACGAACTGGCCAAGGCGTGCGACGCCAAGTCTTTTCACGCCGGGATGGACGAGGTGTTCATCCTGGCTGATCCAGATTGTCCGCGTTGCCAGGGCAAGGATCCAGCGGAACTGTTCGCGGGCGAAGTCAAAACCTTGCACGCGCATTTGAAAGAAATCGGCTGCCGGATGTGGCTGTGGGGGGATCGCTTCATTGATGGCAAAGCTACCAAGCTCGGAAAGTGGGAGGCGAGCGAGAATGGAACGCAAGCGGCCGTGGACCGGGTGCCGAAGGACATCGTCATTTGCGATTGGCACTACGAGAAAGCGCCGGAGACGCCGCAGTTTTTCGCGAACAAAGGATTTGATGTGGTGGCGTGCCCCTGGCGGAAACCCGACGTGGCGCTCGGCGAACTAGCCCACATCCGGGGCCTCCGGCGTGGCCATGATCCGTCGATTGCGCGCCGCGGACTCGGCGTCGTGCAAACCACCTGGTGCGGATTTGCGCCGTTCTTGCAGGCCTACCACGCGCAAGCCTCCGGAGCGCCTCTGGAGAAGAACTCCGCGTCTGAAGCCGCGCACTGTTTCATCACCCTTTTCCAGGCCATACGAGACGGGCCAAGGAGCGGTGGACCGCGCTAGCCGAAGATCCGCCGGCTACCAATTTCAAATTGCAAATTTTTGAAATCTGGAATTTGAAATTGAAACTCGAGGCGCCTCCGAATCTGTAACCGGTTTCGCAAATCTCCGGACAACTCAAACGCCCAAACGCGAAGTTCACGCCATGATTCTCTGTCTGGGAACCACCCCCGCCGTCCAGCACGTCATGATTTTTCGCAAGCTGGCTTTGGACGCCGTGAATCGCGCCGTCCGGACTTTGGACGGCGCCGCCGGCAAGTCGATCAATGTGGCCAAGGTGTTGCACGCGCTCGGCGAGCACCCGGTTGCGACCGGTTTTCTCGGCGGCGATCGCAGGGAATATCTGCGCGGTTTCCTGGAGACACGAGGAATCGAGTCGGAGTTTGTCGAGGTCGGTACACGGACCCGCCAGTGCGTGACACTGATTGACGAATCGTGCGGCACCGTCACGGAGTTGGTGGAGGAGAGCGGCCCGGTCGCAGCGGCGGATTTCGAGAAGCTCCTGGAAGTGATCGACCGCCGCATTCGAGGATGTCGGGCGCTGGTGATGTCCGGAACCCTCGCGCCAGGCGGATTGTTCGATTTGTATTTCCACTGCACACGCCTGGCGACGGAAGCCGGGGCGCTCTCCGTGGTCGATGCGCAGGGAACAGTGTTGATCGAAGCGCTGAAGGCAAAACCCGGCCTGGTGAAGCCCAATCGCGCCGAACTCGCCGCCACCGTAGGACGCAAGTTGGAGAACGAAGCCGCAGTGATGCAAACGATGAAGGAACTGTGTGAACGGGGCGCGCAACGCGTGATCGTAACCGCGGGCAAGGAACCCGCGCTGGCGTTTGATGGCCGCAGTTTCTGGCGAATCCCGGCGCCGCGCATCAAGCCCGTGAATCCGATCGGATCCGGGGACGCGTTCACGGCGGGACTGGTATCCCGGCTTGTGCGTGGTGATGATCTAGGAGAAGCCTGCCGCTGGGCCAGCGCCGCCGGAGCCGCCAATGCGCTTACGCTCCTGGCTGGAGAAGTCAACCGCGAGGATGTCGAGCGGTTGGCGCGCGAAGTGAATGTGGAACGGGTTTAGCCCCCGAAACCATCGCGGCTCTCCATGAACCTGGTAAGGACGGATTCCACTCCGTCCCTGACTTTACTCAGCGATCGAAAGAACAATATCAGGGACGCGGTGGAACGCGTCCTTACCAGGTTCATGGTCCCATGCACGATCAAAAGACCATCGAAGCCCCTCCCACGAGGGGAACTTACTAACACCGCTGCACGAAACGTAACTCCCCTCCTGGGAGGGGAAGGGGTGGGTTCAAATAGACATCAGCGTTGTTCGTGACGGAATTAAGAAAAAATTTCACGCGGGATTATGGGATTTGCCAAAAGTGATTTCCGAAAACGTGGGGCTGACCTGCCGGTCAACCTGGACGCGCGGCAGCGCGTCCCCACCATTTCACCTTTGGCAATCAATCTAGAACGTGTCGGAAAAGCCGGGAAACTCGTAGCCGCCGAGGTCACGAGGCGGATCAGGAAAGGAACAAACATGGCGAAGATTCTTTTGGTTGAAGACAACGAAATGAACCGCGATATGCTGTTGCGGCGCCTGGAGCGCAAGGGTTACACGGTGGTGATTGCGTTGGACGGCGCCGAAGGAGTGGCCAAAGCGCGGGCGGAGTTGCCGGATGTGATTTTGATGGACATGAGCCTGCCAGTGCTGGACGGCTGGGAAGCGACGCGGCAGCTCAAGACCGATCCAGCCACCAAAGGCATTCCGATCATTGCGCTGACTGCGCACGCCATGGCCGAAGATGAACAGAAAGCCCGCGAGGCCGGCTGCGACGATTTTGACACCAAACCGATCGAATTGGAGCGGCTGCTGGGAAAGATTCAGACGCAGCTTCAGAATCAGGGAAATGTGTGAACAATCACGGCTGGGGTGCGCGCGGTGGCTCCGTGATGGTCGTCGTCGTGCGCGGGACGGGATTCGGGTACGGCACCTCCTGATCCAGGCCCAGAAGCCAGAACATCCCGAACACCGCTAGAAAGCTAATAACGAAGAATGCCGATCGCACGTAGAGGATCGCCTCCGCATCCATCCAGCATGCACATTCGGGGCATTCGTCGGCGGAGTACGCCATGCGACGGCCACAATCAGGACAGGGCTTCTTCATGAGGACGCTTTGCATTCTCGCTGATGGAATCTTCTGATTCGCTGAGCAGGCCGAGGAATCGGAACTTTAACGGTTGGAACACGACACCAGTGATCCCCGCTCCCAATATTAGGCCAGTCATTGCAGCGCCGAGTTGTTCGCCTGCCCTAGAAACGTCGCCGGCGAGGTTCCCCATTGTGATGACAACTCCAAGAAAACACGCAATGAAGCCACCATAAAGAGAAAACTTTGAAGCTCCCTCGCAAACCAAAATGTTCCTCCTCAACCGTTCAGGAGAGCGGTCCTTGCTTAGATCGAGCGCACTCCAAAGCATCTTGTGCGTTTCGGAGATTCCGAAAGCCATGATCGTGCCGCCGACAATGAAGCCAAGAACGGTTATCATTTCTGAAAGGTGCAGGAAGGAAGTCACCCTGCCGCCTGCCATGGTCACGCCGAGCACCGTTCCGACCAGGGGTATCGCAAGGCCGACGAAGAATCTCAACATATATGGGTCCTTTCCGCTGTTTGTTCTTTGCCGCTGCTCGCTGGCATCATCTCAACACCCTCTCCAGATAAGTCACCGTTTTGAGGAGATACGCTACCAAGACGACGATGGATATTACCACCGCCGCCGTCACTAAGAGGAAGTCTGTTATCACTGCTTTGGCAGGCATGGGATCCCGTCGCAGAATCCGCTGTTTCTGGAGTGTCAAGAACCGCTGCTTGAGCGGCCTGAACACGAAGGCGGAAATCAATGCCCCCAAAACGGGGGCAACCGCGCCGCCCATCAAAGTCGGCGCTATTAAGGAAATGTCGCCGCCAAGTTTTAGATACGCATTTACAAATCCAGCCAAACCTGAAACCGCGGCTCCAAACAGCGCCGCACGGGAAGCGCATTCGCAGATAAGGGCATTCGTCACCAGGTTTCCCGCATATCCGTCGCTCGGCGCGCGGAAAGCGTCGCTGATCATCTGCATGGGCTTCACGACTCCAAAACCAAGAACGAGCGATCCGGCGATGAAGGAGAAGATAGCAAGTATTGCCGGTCCGTAAACCAGCCTCGAAAGATCACCACCTCCCAACGTGTAACCGAAGACGGCCATCGCCAAAACCAAACAAAATCCAATCGAAAGGCCTTTCACAATTATGCCTCTTACTGCCCCTCGTGTTCTGCTCTCCACGCCAACGGGCCGTTGCCTCGGTGTCGTTCGGAGCGAGGACAGCCATGTCCGCGCGCACTCCAATCGCAACCCAGGTTCGCGCGGACATGGCTGTCCGCGCTCCTTTCACGAAGTTCATAGAAAGCCTCCCGTTCCACAAAGAACGGCGCGCGGGCCATGAACGCACCCCCAGCCCCTCCGAGGAGGGGAGCTTTGCTTGAAGCACCCGTTGCAAGTTCCACTCCTGGGAGGGGTGCAGGGGTGGGTTCATGCAGAGTGCGCGCCATGTTCGAGGTCCGGAGGATTGAACGTCTGGCGGCTCTGCAGCCCGCAGACCATTCGATGGTCCGCCTGAAAATTCTTCTCGCAGTCACACGCAGGCCGATTATGCTCAAAACTACGCGGCGGAGAAGCAAAAACCGGCAGGAGCGGAGTTTTTGACCTCAGATTTGAATCGCTCCCTGATTGTCCCGACCTAGCGATGAAATTGTTGGCAGTATGCCTGGCAGCGATCCTCACGAATCCGGCGGAAATGCGTGCTCAAGAGGCCGCTTTCGAGCCGGTGGTCGAAGGATTTTCGCCGACAAACCAAATCGCATCTCGCCGCGTGACCAAGTGGCTTCTCTCACGGCCTGTGACACGCGCTGGTTCCAGTCCTCAACTGGCGCTGGGGCCAAGACCAAGTGACCCGGGATCCGGTCGGGAGAAAACCACGCTGACCTGGGAACCTTTCTATGGAGAAAACATTTTTGAACATTACCGCCGCAAGCCGGCGAAAGGAGAAGGTTCCGCGGACCCCGCGGCGTCCAGGCGCTCCGTCGAAAAGATCGGGGACCACGGCGCTAAAACTCCCGAACACAAAGAAAGCACGCGGCGGACGAAACCCTGGGTTGAACGCACGATTTTCGCGTACTTCTGTCTCCTTGTGGACTCTTCTAGGAAAGTGACGCTTGAGTTGGAAAACCGGGACCGGCAGTCGTCAAGCATCCGTGGATTATGGTTCAACCGTGAGCCGATCCCCATGCCCGATGGCTCGCGGCAATCACAAGGGCTCGGTTACGGAGCCTTCGAGGTTTCGGCTCTTGAAGGTTTGAATCACTGTCTCGTTGAAGTCGATGCCTCCGGGACGGAGTGGCCTCTGGCCTCGGGGGAATTTGTTTTGTTGGCGATTCGGGGCGGTTTTGGCGAATGGACCGTCTCATCCGAGGACTTGGCGAGCGGTGATCGGTGGAAGAGAGCAGACATGGAGAAACGCCAGGCGGACTCCAAAGCGGTGGCCAATGGATGGCGATTCCAGGCCGGCGATGATCTGAGCTGGGCCGACACTCAACTGGACGACGGATCTTGGTCTTACCTGCACTGGGACGACGGCGAAAAACGGAGGGAATGGCAGGAGCGGGAACTCCTTCGCGCACTCGAGCAAAGTTGGGAAGGGAGCGGTTGGTTTCGACGACGTCTGTTGGTCGATCCTTCGCTGTTCCATCAAACGGTGGTCCTCCGATTTGCCACCGTCCCGAGAGGTCCCAAAGCATTCGAGGTCTATTTCGACGGCCGGCTGGCCAATACATTCGGTCCCTTGGGCACGAACGCCTCCCGAATGCTGCCCGTTCCGTTGAGATTGGATGACCGCCCGGAACACATCATTGCTGTCCGTTACATCTCCGAGATGCGCAAGGTCGAAGTACCAAAGGCCGAGTCGCAAAACACGTCGGAGTCCTTGAATCTCGCCAAAACAGAACATGGCGCTCATGGCGAAGAGGGACGTGAACTTGCAGTCCGAAGAATGCGTGTGCCCTTCGAAAAATTCTCGGCGGGCATCGCGCCCCTGAACGCGGCGATCGGTCAAACCATGATTGAATCTCAATTCAATGGGCTGGTGAATCTGCTTCCGTGCGGGATTCTCTTTGCCTTTGCGTTTCTCAATCTATTCCTGTTTCTGTTCTCTCCGGCACAGAAGGCGAATCTTTTCTACAGCCTGGCGGTGGCGTTTTTAGGAGGCAGTTTGCTCTGCGGTTACTACCAAGAATCGGTATCCACGACTCAATTCAAATACTTGGGCCATCTTCAGGTCAGTTTCGTCGCGCTGTTCGCCGTCGGATTCCTGGCCTTCCTTCATCAAATGTTCAATGGGCGGCTCCCCCGGCGCGCTAGACTGACGGCACTGGCCACTATCGCGTTTGTCGGGACGGTGTTTCTGAATTGGCCCGTGGCCTATTTGCTGGCGTTCATTCTGGTGTTTGTGGTCGTCCTCAGCGGGATGAAAGTAGTTTTGATGTCCATGCGAGAGCGCAAGGAAGGCGCCTGGCTCATCGGCCTGTCCGTCGCGTACCTGGCGCTTTATCAGGCGCTCTCGGACGCGCAACCGTTCCAGCAATCGTCCATCCTCCACATCGTGCCGCGCCTCTTCAGCTATTTCGTCATTCCGATCGCCATTTCCATTTATCTGGCGCGGGAGTTTGCCAGGAAGAGCCAGACGCTGGAATTGAAGCTGGCGGAAGTCTCCACGCTTTCCGCAAGAACGCTGGAGCAGGAGCAAGAAAGGCAACGGTTGATCGAGGAGCAAAATCGGATGCTCGAAACTCAGGTGGCGGAGCGGACCGCGCAACTCCGGGAGCAAAGCGCGAAAGTGGAAGCCCAGAACAAAGAGCTGGGGGAAGCCAAAGAGTCCGCCGACGCCGCGAGCAAAGCCAAATCCCAGTTCCTGGCCAACATGAGCCATGAGCTCCGCACGCCGCTCAACGCGATCCTGGGTTACAGCGAAATGCTCCAGGAAGAAGCGCAGGATTTAAGACAGGAAAGTTTCGTGCCGGATCTCCAAAAGATCCACGGCGCGGGCAAGCATTTGCTCGGCTTGATCAACGACATTCTCGACCTGTCCAAGATCGAAGCGGGCAAGATGACGCTGTTCCTGGAGCACTTCGACGTGTCCAAAATGATTGAAGACGTGAAGGCGACCGTCCAGCCGTTGGTGGCGAAGAAGTCGAACGCGCTGGAAGTGGAATGCGCGCCGGACGTGGGGATCATGCGCGCGGACCTGACCAAGGTGCGGCAAGTGCTGTTCAATCTGCTGAGCAACGCGAGCAAGTTTACGGAGCGGGGAGTGATCGCGCTACGCGTGCAGAGAGTGGTTAGTAATCAGGATTCAGTAATCAGTGATCAGTCGTCAGTAATCAGTAATCAGTCGGAGAGGCACGGTTCCGGGGCTCTGATTACTGATCACTGTTCACTGATTACTTTCCGTGTGAGCGACACCGGCGTCGGCATGACGACCGAGCAGTTGAGCAGGATGTTCCAGGCTTTCACGCAGGCGGACGCATCGACGACCAAGAAGTACGGCGGCACGGGATTGGGCTTGGCCATCAGCAAAAAATTCTCCCAGATGATGGGCGGGGATCTGACGGTCACGAGTGAATACGGCAAAGGTTCGACGTTTACAGTCACGCTGCCCGCCGAAGTGCGCGATCCCAAGGCCGAGTCCGAGAGACCCGCCTCGGGCGCAGGAGAAGTCGTGGAAGTCAAGAGCCCGGCGGACGGGCCGTTGGTGCTTGTTATCGACGACGACGCGGCGGTGCGGGACTTGATGCAACGGTCGTTGAGCAAAGATGGT
>JACPRI010000197.1 GCA_016190065.1 Verrucomicrobiota bacterium | reverse complement strand
GTTGATTGGATGGCGCAGGCTTCCAATCATCGACCGGTGGTTTGTCTTCGGCCGCGAACCCTTGGCCACCCAGAATCGAAGCGAATGCAAGGATCGAGAGTTTTGTCTTCATGGTTGGTTTAGGTGTTGAACGATCGCTTGAGTTTTTCAGTGCTGATTTTGCGCGAGCGGATCAGATTGCGGTTTGCCGGCAGAGTACAGCGCGCGAATTTCGTCGGCGTTCAGCGCCCGGCTGAACAAACAGAATTCGTCCATCGCGCCGCTGAAATTTCGGATGAGCCAAGGATGGTTGTCAGTAAATCCGCTGGCGTTCCAATTGCCCAACTCCGCCACGCCGATGCGGAAGGGACGGTTCAATTTCAGCGTCTTCTCTTTCAACGCTTGCCCGTTGGCGTAATGCACCACGCGCTTGGCATTTCCGTCGAGCACGACGGCCAAATGCACCCACATCCCGTATTGATCGAGCGTGAGCACGGAGGGACTGGCCACGATCTGGTAATCACCCGAACCTGCGCCGATCGCGGTGAGCCCCAACACACCGTCTTTGCGAATTAGCCAGTGCAGCGTCCCCGCCTCGAAGCCGTCGCACATAAACAGCGAATTGAACTGGCGATCCAATCCCTGCACGCGCACCCAAGCCGCGAGTGTCAGGGACTCGTATTCGCCGGAAACACTCAGGCGCACGCGATCGCTCACCCCGCGGAACTCCAGCGCTTGCTTGTCCGGCCAGCGGCCCTCGATCCACCGGCAGCCCACGATGGTTCCGTGGGGCGCGATGTCGCTTCGGCTGCTCGCGTTGTGCAAACGCCAGCCTGCCGGCTCCGCCTGATCGAAATCGAAATGCACAAGCAGAGAGGGGTCTTGGTTGAGTTGATGGCTGGCTGCACGCCACTGATCATATCGCAACGCCTCGGCGACCAATGACTTCGCCTGCAGGTCGAACAACGACGCGAACGCGGCCGGATTGGCGGCAATGAGTTGCGGTCCGCGCGAACTTTCGATCACCGTCCCAGCGCCTTCCTTCACATTCTGTTTTGTCGTGCTGCCAGTCGGTTGGAACTCCACGCTGCCTTTGAACACGTGCAGCTCTGTCCGGCGCGCCTTCACCTCGAGACCGAGCGCCGTGCCAAGATCCGTCACGTTCATCTGCGGAGTGCGCATGCGGAAACCGCGCGCTTCCGCCGGAACCTCGGCCATGAGTCTTCCGTTGCGACAGGAAGCTTCGCTTGAAGAAATGATCTGAAGTTCCGTCGGCCCTTCGATCGCGAGGCGTGCGCCGCTGTAGAAAACGATTTGCGCCAAACCTGAATTGAGCCGCACCGAACCCGGCTCCAGTGGCGCTCCCAAGCGCGGCGTTTCATCGCGCAGATTCCACTGAGCGTCCACAGCGCGGTTGAGCATCGCCACGGCCTTGCTGGTCGCGCCCTTCCGCTCGCTCGAATTTGAGAATCGCAGCGCCCACCATCCGCCTGCGAGCAGCACAACGCACGCGGCCAGCGCCAGAATCCAAGGAGATTCTCGAATCCGCGCGCGCCGCAGCGCCGCAGCGCAGATTTTCAATCTGCTGTAGCGACTAATTCTATTCGGCAGAGCGTCCGACAATTCAGAGGCGCTGCAATTTTCCAAGGCCCGCAGATTGGAAATCTGCGATACAGCAGGTTGGAAACCTGCGCTACGGGCTAGCGCCTGCTCGTCGGCGTCCGCTGAAACGAACAGGTCCGGCTCCGACGCCAGTCGCGAATGGAGTTCGACGCGTATTATGTATTCGTCGCGCGCGGCGGCGTCGCTGCGCAGCAGCCCGTGTAATGCTTGCGCCTGCTCGTCGGACGTTGTGCCGTGACAGATCGCCGCCACTGCGTCGTCGAATTCGGGTGAAGGAAACGCGATCTTCACGACGAAGCTCCTTCCGGTTTAGCCGCGTTCTCAATGCAGACCTGCAGCGCCTGCCGAATGCGCTGAAGCATTTTGTAAGTGGCCGCAATGGTTCGGCTCGAATTCTCTGCGAGCTTATCCAGACTGTCGCGCCGATAGTAATAGCCCTCGACAAGCGAACGTTGCTCATCGGGTAACTTATTCAGACAACCCTCCAGGTGCCTCAGTCGTGCTTCCATCTCCGGCCGCAACTCCTCGCGGCGCCGCGCCAATTCTTCGGCCAGTCCGCCTTCGAGCAGCGCCTGCCAGCGCTGCCGTCGTTCGATCCATTGTTTGGTCTTGTTCAATGCGAACCGGCAGGCCCACGGCGTGAACGGCTGGTTTGGATCGTAGGCGTCGAACTTCTCCCAAAGCGCAATCGCCGTCTGCTGAACGATGTCTTCCGCATCCGTCACGTTCGGCAGCAGCGCGGCCACGTAACGAAAAATCTCCCGCTCGCTCCGCAGGAACAGCGACAGAAACCGCTGCTGCGCATCGGCTGGATCCTCGGACCGGCGCTTTGGATCGAGTAACATTCGTTTCGGCTGTACAATACTTCCGGCCAACCACGACTTTTGGACAAACAATTTTGAGAGCTTCTCCAGCTCAACCGCGCTCACTCTTCGCGGGTTGGGTTCGTGGCATCTCGTCGTTTCCCCGGCGACCAATCTTGATGGAGCATTCAAGAAGAACCGATAGGCGGGCAACGGGAAGGATGGCGGCGGTTGGAGCGAGTGGTTTTATCGGGGTATCGCGAGTCAGGGACTGCATTCTGCCAATTAACTGAGCACGGTGACGCCGTATGATTCGAATCGATCATCCGTCGTTACCACGGTCAGATCGTTCTCCTTCGCCGTCGCGATGATGAAACGATCGCAGGGGTCGTCGTGAATGGGCGGGAGTTGGGCGGCGGCAATGCCAACATGGAGTTCAATCGGCAATATGGAGATGCCGTGGTGATCGACGATTTTGTCGAACCATTCCTGTGGGGATAGCGGCAGTTTCAGCTTGCCGCGCGCGACCTTAATCGCGACTTCGAAGCCGCTGATGGCGGAGACGTAAACCGCAGGCGTTTCGTTGATTTGTTTGAGGGCGGCGCGGCTCAGCTTTTTGCTGCCAGACGCGAGCCACAGAAGCGCGCACGTATCCAGAATCATCGCTTCGCCTTGGGCCATTCATCAGCAGCGAGCGTCTCCGTAGGATCATAGCTGAGCGTGATTTTACTGAGCGCGGGATGCGGTTTCGACCGGTTCGGCGGCTTGTGAGGCACGAGATCAGCCACAGGTTCGCCGTTTCGGCAAATGACAATGGCTTCGTTCTTGTCCTCCACTCGCGCGAGCAAGCTCGAGAAGTTGGTCTTCGCTTCGTGGACATTGACCGTTTTCATTCAAGCGAAGGTTAGTCCCGTTAGTCCACAAACGTCAATCATCCTCAATCATCCTGTTTGTTCACGGCTTCATGATGCCTTCGATTTCATCAACTTCGATCGGAATGCCGGCCATCAAATCCACATTGCCTTTTTCGGTCACGAGAACGTCGTTCTCCAGGCGAACGGCAAAGCCTTCCTCCTTGATGTAAATGGCCGGTTCCACGGTCATCACCCAGCCCGGCTGGATCCGCTCGGTGGTCAAGCCGACGTCGTGAACGTCCAGCCCGATCGGATGGCCGAGGCCGTGCATGAAGTATTTTTTGAAGGCCGGTTTGTCCGGGTTCTGGCGCTTGATTTCCCGCGGCGTCAACAAGCCGAGATCGACCAGCTCCTTCTCGATCATCTGTTCGGCTTCTTTTTGCCAGTCCTTCGGTTTTTTGCCCGGAACAAGGCCTTGAATGGACTGGCGAAAAACGCGCAGCACCGCTTCATAGACTTGCTTCTGCCGGCGCGTGAATCGGCCGCGGACCGGGATCGTGCGCGTGAGATCCGAGTTGTAGTTCGCGTAACTCGCCGCGACGTCGAGCAACAACAGATCACCATTCCGGCACGGCTGGTCGTTCTGAAGGTAGTGCAACACGCAGGCGTTCGCCCCGGAAGCAATGATCGGGATGTAGGCGAAGCCGCCGCCGCGCCGCATGAATTCGTGCGCGAATTCCGCTTCAATCTCCATCTCGTTCACGCCGGGCTTTACGAATCGAAGGACGCGACGGAATCCCGCTTCGGTGAGCGCGCACGCCTTCCGGATGATTCCGACCTCGGCGTCGGACTTGACGATCCGCAGCCGGTGCATCAGCCGGGCGAGCCGCTGGTAATCGTGCAGCGGATAGCGTCGCCTCATGTCGGCCACAAAACGCGCTTCACGAGTCTCGGCTTCCACCACGGCGCGCTTGTGTTCGTTCGAGTTCAGATAGACGTGCTCGGATTCGCACATGAGACGGTGGAACAGCGGACGAAATTCCGAAAGCCAGTGAACGCGGTCGATGCCGGAGACTTTGCGCGCTTCCTCTTGGGTGAGCTTGTGGCCTTCCCAGGTCGCCAGAAGTTCGTTCGTCTCCCGGATAAAAAGAATCTCGCGCTGCTTCTCGTCGTCCGCGTCGGGGCAAAGGAGAAGCATGCTCTCCTCCTGTTCGACGCCGGTCAGGTAAAAGAGATCGGAATTCGGACAGAGGCGCAGAGTGCCGTCGGCGTTGGTCGGAAGGACGTCGTTGGCATTCACGATCGCCAGCGAGTTGGGAAGCATGAGCTTCTTGAGGCATTGACGGTTGGTTTTGAAGAGTTGTGAGTCGATAGGCGCGTGTCTCATAGATCAGAGTGTGGCAAAGCCGCAGCCGAATCCGAGTCCATCTAGCGCTTCGCGTGAGCGAGTCCCTCTGGAATCTCCGCCGTGATCGCGACGAACGTCGGCGCGACCGCATTGTTGAAGCTCTCCAACGCGATCTTCTGAATCGGGGCCGGGTTTTTGATCTCGCGGCTGAAGGTGCGAACCTGCCCGCCGGTGAGCAGATCGGGCACTTGCTTCGATTCGGGGCACTCGTGGGTGCTATTGATGTAATCGACAACGTGGACGCCGTTCGCGAGCGTCCACGATTCGCTCTGGCCGTCCGCGTGCGTCACGGTGATTTTTGCGACAGGCATTCCTTTTGTTTCGGCGCCGCCATACGGCCAGGCCCAGCCCCCCACGCCGCCCAGGAAATGCAGACGTGAGGCCTTCAGATTCAGGTTGCCGACCTCGACGCGTTGCGGGTATTCGCGCGTAATGCCATTTCGGCCCTTGAGCACGACCAGATTATTTCCGTTCAGCGTCTTGGCCGGCGCCACGATTTCAAAGGGGACTTCGCCAGCTTTGACGACCCCAAACTTCCGGAAACGCAGCGACTCGCGCCAGCTCTCGCGGTTCGCGTAAATGCCCTTGCCGCTGTCCGCGGTGCACGCCGGGCGCAGATCGATAAAGCGATATTTCTCGTCCCCGCTGCAAATGTAGGCCAGCAAATCGCGCAAGCCTTCCGCGCCGAGCGTCTCGAAACCCTCCGGCATGAGCGACAGATTGGTCGAACGCCGGCTTTTGATGTCGCGTTGTTGCAGTGTGTAATCGCCGCTGGCGTTGCGCAGGACCAACTCGCGCTGGTTCTCGCGGGCGATGACGCCGTCATAGGCCAGCTCGTCCCGGGTCTCGATGCTGAAGCTGACAAAATTGGGTTCGACCAGCCGATTCGGATCGAGGAGGTGAACGAGCAATTCGGAAGCGCCGTGCGCGCCCATGCCCGTGAGGTTCGGCGCAAGATCGCGGCCTTCATTCTTGAAGACGTGGCAGCCGGCGCAATTCAGCGCGAAAACCTTGCGGCCGTTCTCCAGATTCCCCGGCTTGTCCACTTCGGGCTTGAACTTCGCGATGAGCGCTTCTTTTTCCTTTTGCTCCGGCCCGCGCAAGGCGTCGATTGTCTCGTTCGCGAATTTCGCGATGGCTTTGTCCGGATGCGTGCGCAAGCGATGCGTGTCCGAAGGGCCGAACGCCCGGATGGGAATCTGTCCGTCCGCCAGCGCCTGAACCAGGGCGCGGGTCCACTCCGCGCGTTTCAACAACTCCGCCAGGACAGCCTCCCGCAATTCGCCGGAGACTTTCGTGGATGCGCCGATCAACGAACGGCCCGTCGCCGCATCGCTGGCCGCGCCGAGCGCTTCCGCCAAACGTCGTTGCGTCGCCGCGGAAATCGACGATCCAAGCATTCCAGCGACGGTGGCCACGATGGAAGGGTCCATCTGCCGCACTCCGAGCAGGTTGATGGCAACCTGCCCGCGCGCCTCGTCCGAAAGCGAAGCGTCGGAAAGTTTGGCCGCCAGGCGAGCGACGAACGGCTTGAGATCCGCCCCCATCGCGCCGGCCTTGTCCCAACGCCCAATCAGCGGCAACGCTGCACCGGAAACTTCCGGCGTTGGCGAGGCCAGGAGCGATTGGAACGCGGTCTGCAAATCGGCGCTCCAATCCGGCGCGGCATCCGCTTTCAGATTTGCCGCGAGGCTTTCGAGCGCGATTTGTTTGGGGCCGTCCGAACTGGCTGGCGCCTTGGCGAGCAGCGCGATCAGCTTTGCGGCTTGGGTCGCATCGCCTCTCAGTCCGATCTGGCGCACCACGTGACGCACGAAGCTCTCGTGCGCCGCGGCGCGATTGGCCGCCAGGGCCGCTTCCGCAAACAAGAGCGGATCTTTCGCAGCCACGCCGATGGCCGCAGATTGCAGCCAGCCGTCCTCCAAAGAGGGCCAGGCGTCAAGAACTGCTTGAGCAATCTCTGCGGACGGCTCGAACGTTCCCAGCGCCATGAGCGCCTGAATTCGCACGCGCGCATCCGCATCGTTCAAGTGCGATTTGATGGCGCTGAGCTTGTCCGTTCCTGAATTGCCGTCGCGGTCAGCCAGGATGCGCAAGGCGTTCTTGCGGACGATCGGGTGTTTGTCATTGGCCGCACCGATCAAAGTGGCGTCGTCGGCCAGACCGAGATAATTCGCCGTGTGAAGCGCGGCCACCCTCGCGGCGGCGTCAACGTTGCCTGCCTTCACCATCAACGCCAACGGCACTGCGGCAGCACCGGCGCCCTTCTCGCGCAAGAGCCGGGCGCTGGTCTCGCGCACCCAACCATTCGCGTGGGTCAGATTCGCAACTAATGCCTCGGCCTGGAGAAAGCGTGAATCGCCAAGCTTCTTCGCCTCTTTGTGCTGCACGCGCCAGATGCGGGCGAAGTGATGGTCCCGGTCCGGGCGGGTGGCGGCGTTGTGCGCGCCGTGCCGGGGGCCGCGCGTGTCGTTGTGGATCGCGGCCTGGTTGTAAAAATCGACGACATAAAGCGCGCCGTCCGGCCCGACGCGCGTGTGGATCGGGCGAAACCAGAGGTCCGTGCCCGCGATGAACTCCGACTCCTCGCGCCCGGACTCTTTGCTCGCCACGAAAGTCGCGTCCTTCGGTTTCAGAAAATCAAGGTGGACGAGATTGACGGTAGGCTCGGAGCTGAAGTGCGAACCGTTGAACCGCTCGGGCCACGCCCCGCCATTGTAAACGCACGAACCGGCCGACGCCGTGAACATACCGACCCAATCGATCTGGATGTAAGGCGGGCGGGTGTGATGGACTCCAGGAAAAACCTTCTGGTGATCCGGCAACACCGCCGACGCCCGGATGCCGCCAATGTTGCCGCGGGCCAGAACTTTTTCCGGCATCACGATGTGCAGGAAATGCTCCCCGCACGTTGCCGTCGTGTAGAACGCTTCGCCATCCGGCGCGAAGTCGAAGCCCCAGGTGTTGCACGATCCCGATGCGACCTGTTCGAGCGCCGAGCCGTCCGGCTTGAACCGAATGATCCCTGCCGTAACGCGGCCAAAGTTCTTCGAGCCATCTCCGGATCGCGGATTTCCCGCGCTGTAGCCGATCGCGCTATACACCCAGCCGTCGAGGCCCCAGCGGAAATTATTGATGACCGCGTGCGTGTCACCCGTGCCAAAGCCGGTATAGAGCACTTCGACCTTGTCCGCCGTGCCGTCACTGTTCGTGTCGCGAATCCAAAGTATGTCCGGCGCCTGGGCGACGATGACGCCGTCTTTGTGGAGCACAAGTGAAGTGACCAGTTCAAGCCCGCCCGGCACGCCGTGCTCGAAGTCGGCGAAAACATGCTTTTTGTCCATGCGCCCGTCGGCGTCCGTGTCTTCGAGCCACGAAATGCGGTCGTGCGCGGGACGGTTTTCTTTCTGGCCTTG
The DNA here is from genome assembly GCA_016190065.1 of Verrucomicrobiota bacterium. Taxonomy (GTDB): domain Bacteria; phylum Verrucomicrobiota; class Verrucomicrobiia; order Limisphaerales; family SIBE01; genus VHCZ01. Next base: position 27,475 of record JACPRI010000197.1, on the reverse strand, counting down.
GAAGCTTTCCGGGTGCAGGGAACGCTGCGGATTAATCGGGAGATCATTGCGGTTGATTGTGCGGGCATTCGGATACTCAGGTGTCTCGGCCACCCAAAGGCGCCCTTGCGGGTCCCAATCGAGCGAAATGATTTTTTCCACCAGCGGCTCGGAGGCGACGAGGTTGATGGCGAATTCGGGATGCACGTTCAGTTTCGCCGCCGCTTTCTCCGGAGCGGTTGGGCCGCCGGCGGGATACCTCAGCGACGCAAGTTCCTCCGATTTGCAGAACTCATCGACGTTCTTGCGGCCGCCGGCCCAGGCGATGCCGCGCAGGAGAATCGCGCGGTAGTGCGGCGTGTTGAACGAAACGTATTCATGGCCGGGAAGCGAGACAAAGGCGCGATACGGTTTGCTGCCGCCGTCCCAGGTTTTCTCGTAGGTCCAGATTTGCGGCGCGATCACGAACACGCTCTGGAACGAAGTGGCCAGCACGTGCGCGTCCGGCGCCATGTCCAGGTCGAAGTAGATCTCGTCTTTCCAATCGAAGTTCGCCGCGCCGCGCGTGATCGGATGCGTCGTATCGACAAAATATTCGCCGACGTCGCCTTCGAACCATTTGGTCTTCGTGTCGCCATCCCAGCGCCACGCGCCGCCTTGCACTCTCTTGGCCCACTCGTGTTGATCGCCGCTGACCACGCCGTCGTGGAGGACGACGAAGCCGCCGCCGCGCCGGAGGAAATTCTCGAAGCGCGCGCGTTCCTCGCCCACGATTTTCATGCCGTCCGCCGCAAAGATGATCAGCACGTCCGTAGCGTCGAGTTGCGTAGCCGTCGGGAAATTCATTGTGCCATCCGCTTTGCAGCCGCGCTCGGCGAGGAGCTTCGTCCAATCCACGAGGAAGCGCGGATGATCGTGCTGGCCGGGACCGTGCGTTTTCACGCCGGCACGGATGAAGACGCGGAGGGGCGGATCGGCCTGAGCAAACGAGGGCGCGGGATTGGCGAAAAGAGCGACAAGCCAGGCCAGTCCGGTGAAGAGAATGCCAAGGGAATTTGAACGCGGGGCCGGGGAACGTCGAACGTCGAACATCGAACATTCAACCTCGAACTCCCGGTTCGAAGTTCGATGTTGAATTGACTTCACTTTGTCAAGCCGCGGGGACAAGGAAGCGGTGAAGGAGGAGACGGTTCGGTCGAAGAAATCTTTCGTCATAGGTGAGGAACCTTTTAGCACTCTTCCGCCGGACTTGGAAATAAGAAGAAGGCACGAAAACGAGAGTGGGCGCAAATCAGCACCCCAGGCGTCTCGACCACGGAAGAACTCTACAGCCCACAGCCCAGTTGACTTCACAAGGCGAGTGCCTAAATTAACGGTCAATAGCGCCTCCGGCTGTCAGACTGATTGTGATGAAAACTGTTATGAAACCCAAAACCCACGCCTTCACCTTGATCGAACTGCTCGTTGTCATTGCCATCATCGCCATCCTGGCGGGCATGTTGTTGCCCGCGCTCTCGAAGTCCAAGACCAAAGCGCAAGGCATTTCCTGCATGAGCAATCTCAAACAAATTCAGTTGGGCGGCTTGATGTATCCCGAGGACAACAACGATAAAATTGCGCCGGCCGGCGACGACAACAATCCCGCCTGGGTTTATGGCTGGCTGGATTTCTCGCCGAACAATCAGGTCAACACCAACATTCAATACTTGATCGACCCGAAATGGTCCTTGTTCGCGCCCTACATCTCGTCGCCGACGGTCTATCTCTGCCCCGCCGACAAGAGCTGGGTCATGATGGGCGGGAAGAAAATGTCCCGCGTTCGGAGCATGGGGATGAGCCAGGCGTTCAATTGCCAGGGTTCGTGGCTGCCTGCGCCGAAATACAAAGTCTTCAAAAAGCTGGCCGAGATCACCAAGCCGTCGCCTTCGCAAGTGTACTGTCTGGTGGACGAGCACCCCGACAGCATCAACGCCGGCGGATTTGCGAATCAGATGGTGGAAAGCGCGGCGGCGGCGCGGATCATTGATTTTCCCGCGAGCTACCACAATGGCGCGGGCGGCATCAGTTTCATGGATGGCCACGCGGAAATCCGCAAATGGTCCGACCCGCGCACCCGGCCTCCGGTCAAGAACAACAATCAACTGGCGCTCAACGTCGCCTCAGCTAATAACAAAGACATGATCTGGCTGAGCGAGCGCACGACCAGCCTGACAAAGGAGTGATCCTCAAATTGCGGATGGATGCAGTATGCAGGAGCAGCCGCAAGCGAAGTTCGTTAAAAGCGTTACAAGGTTAAATCGTTAAATCGGCGAATACGTTGAGCTGAGAGCGTATTTGAAAAATCGTAAGTAACCGCCGACGCGAGGAGGCTCACTTGTTCCAGGCTACTGAGGAGATTTGAGCCTCGTTACCTCGGCAGCTACCGATCTTTCGAACACGCGCTCAGCGGACCGCCGCTCCACATTCTCGTGCGCGAGGATCAAACGACACGGCGCTGACTCTCGCGCTGCCGCCTGTTTGCACCTGATACCCGATTGACCGCAAGGAATCGATTTCAGCCTGTGGCCAGGCTCGTTCCACTTGCACGTTCAGCCCGCCTTCGCAGTGCAACCGCGGCGCTTTGATCGCATCCTCCATCGTTTCCCCGAGGATGATATATCGCGTCAGCACGTCGAAGATCGCGTTTGGAATCCTTCTTCCGCCCGCGCCGCCCAGGGCCAGGACAGGCTTTCCGTCGCGCCAGACCACCGTCGGACACATGTTGTGCAACGGACGTTTGCCGGGGCCCGGAGAATTCGGATGACCGGGCCTCGGTTCGAATCGGGACATGCCATGGCCAAGCGTAAGGCCAAGACCATCGACCGTGACGCGCGCGCCAAAGCCTTCGCCGTGCGTGAGTGTCAAGGCGACCATGTTTCCCTGACGGTCCACGCTGCTTAAGTGCACGGTTCCATCTTGTGCTCGCGGCTCAGAGCTCAGAGAGACAGGTATTCGGCTCCGGATGGCAGCCCGGATTTCACGGCTCCATTTGTTCGCATAATTCCTCGAAAGCAATCGTTCAACAGGAACAGCGGCGCGTTCGGGATCGCCGAGTAAACGGAGCCGGTCCTGCCACGCCACACGCAACGCTTCGAGTCGGGCGTGCGTTTTCTGAGAGGCGTCCGCAATTCGCCGCCAATCGAGCGCTTTCAAAATCGAAAGCGCTTCCAGCACGGTCATGCCGCCGGCGGTCAAAGGCGCGGTCCAAATCTGAAAGCGGCCCCATTCGAGCTTCAGAGGCGTCACTTCTCGGGCGCGGTAATTGACCAGGTCTTCCAACCTGAGCAATCCGTCGTGCTTCTCGAATTCCGCCGCGATCCGGCGCGCGATTTCGCCGCGATAAAACGATTCGACCGAATTGCGTTTGGCCAGATCCTCCAGCATCGTGGCGAGGTCCGGATTGCGGAACATCTCACCTTCGCGCAAGAGCCGGCCGTCCTTTTGAATCAATCGCGCCGAGGCTGGATCCGTCAGCAAGTGCTTCTCCGATCCGCGCAACGCCGCGGCCAAGCCTGGCCCGATGACAAAGCCGTCGCGGGCGAGCCGAATCGCCGGCGCCACCGCGTCACGAAACGGTCTCGTGCCGTAGCGATCCAAAGCCAACTGCATTCCCGCGAGTGTCCCGGGCACACCCGCCGCGAGCCAGCCGTGTTTCCATTCGTTCGAACGAATGCCGCCGTTCGCATCGCCGAACATGTTTTCGCGCGCGAGTTGTGGCGCGGCGGAATTGAAGTCTATGGCCATGACGCGCTTTGATTTCGCCAGAGCGATGACCATGTGCCCGCCATAGCCGCCCGGCCCGCAGTTGTGAGGCGAAGCGACCGAGGCGGCCAAGGCTGCGCCCACGGCGGCATCGACGGCGTTGCCGCCCGCGGCCAGAATCTCCAGGCCCACATTCTCCGCAGTCGGCTCGCCGATGACCGCGCCCTTTTTGCCCTGCGATTTCAGGCCAGCGTCTGCCGCGTGGAGCTGCGGGAGCAGCGCGTTGGAGAAGATCGCTCCGGCGCTCACGCGGAGCATCCGGCGCCGGCTCCATTTCTTCAGAGGCATGGCGCTTTCTATCCGACGGCCGACCGGCAAGAAAGATCGAATCCGGGGAATCTACCGGCCGTGACGTGGAGTATCGACTCTACGGACCGGGCGCCGTGCATTGGGGCCAGGCCAAATTCACCAGCGCGTGCCAACTCGACTGATGCAAGGTGGAAGGTGCGGGGATAGCAGGAGGCATCCCTCAATCGATCTGAAGCCAACTTCCGTCGGCTGGATTTTCCCGAATTACTTAGCGGGTTTTCCAAACTCGGTTGCGAGCGCACATTCCTCCCAGCCGCGTTCATTCCCTTGTGCGGATTCAAACGCTTGCGACGCTGACGCCTCATCTTTATCCTGGATTCATGAAACGAGTCGCTGTCATCCTGTCGGGCTGCGGAGTGTTCGATGGTTCCGAGGTTCATGAATCCGTGCTGGTGCTGCTGGCGCTGGACCGCGCCAATGCCCGAATCACGTGCACGGCGCCGGACGCGCCGCAGCATCATGTCATCGATCATCTCGCCCAAAAAGTGGTGCCGGGTGAGACGCGCAACGTGCTGGCCGAATCGGCGCGCATCGCCCGGGGCAACATTGTCCCGCTGAGCCAGCTCAATCTCGATGAGGTGGACGCGCTCATCCTCCCCGGCGGCTACGGCGCGGCGAAGAACCTTTGCACCTTCGCGTTGGCCGGCGAGAAATTTGAGGTGAACGCCGAGGTCGCCCGCGTCTGCCAAGCGGCGCATCGCGCCGGCAAACCGCTCGGCTTTGTGTGCATTGCCCCGGCGATTGCGGCGAAATTGTTTGGGCCGGAGAAAGTGGAATTCACCATCGGCACCGACACAGCCACCGCCAAGGCGCTCGAGCCGGCTGGCGGCAAGCATGTTTCCTGCAATGTTTTCAACGCGGTCGTGGACCGCCGCTTGAAAATCGTCACGACGCCCGCGTACATGCTGGCCCAGCGCATCACGGAAGCCGAAGCCGGCATCAACAAGCTGGTGCAAGCCGTTCTCGATCTGGCGTGATTGGCGTTGCAAGCTTTGAACAGAAGAGAACGAAGCGAACGAAGACCCGCAGATTGGGCACTTTATCCGTGAGTTCACTTGCCCGGGAGTGTGCCAAGAGACCTGGGAATTCAATCAAAGCCCGACCAGACTTTGTTTGTTGAGAAGAATTGAGCCTCGTTACCTCGGCTGCTACCACGGTTGGCGTTTCCCATTCACGGGCAAAGAAGGACTCGCCAAGTTCCGTCTGGTTTGCGACAAGAAGCCAACACTTCATGAATGCGCCGCTCAAAACCCACGGTACGGCGGTTTTCGTCGCCATTTCCACCTTGTTTGTCCAGGCGACCGCCTCCGCCGCAAAACCCAACGTCCTCTTCATCGTGTCCGACGATCTTGCGCCGCGGCTGGGGTGCTACGGTGATCCGGTCGTGAAATCGCCGAACATCGACCGGTTGGCAGCGCGCGGGGTGCGGTTCGACCGGGCGTATTGCCAATTCCCACTCTGCAATCCATCGCGCGCGTCGTTCCTGACGGGCTTGCGGCCGGACACGATCCGGATTTACGAAAACGCCACCCACTTGCGGGAAACTTCGCCGCGCGTCCAAACGCTCGGCCAGACTTTCATGCGCGCGGGCTATTATGTTGCCCGCATCGGCAAGCTCTATCATTACGGCGTGCCGGCGCACATTGGCACGGACAGCTACGATGATTTCCAAAGCTGGCATTACCGCTTCAACCCCCGGGGCCGCGATCGGGATGATGAGGATAAAATTATTTCCATTCAACCCAACGCCACCGGTCCCGGCCGATTCGGCGCCACTCTGAGCTGGCTGGCAGCAGAAGGACAAGACACCGATCAAACCGACGGCGAAGGCGCGACTCATGCGGTGGCCATGCTGGAAAAACTTCGGAAACAAAACCGGCCCTTTTTCCTGGCCGTTGGGTTTTATCGTCCGCACACGCCGTACGTCGCGCCGAAGAAGTGGTTTGATCTTTATCCACCCGACGGCATCAACCTGCCAGCGGTGCCCGCCGGTTACCGGAGCACGATCCCGAAGCCTGCGTTGCCGTTCAAGCCCGTGGAGGATCGGATGACGGACGAGCAGCGCCGCCTGGCCATCCAGGCTTACCATGCCTCGACGAGTTTCATGGACGCGCAGGTGGGCCGAGTCCTCGACGCTTTGGACCGCCTTGGCCTGGCTCGGAGCACGATTGTCGTTTTCTTCAGCGACCACGGCTATCACCTTTACGAGCACGGCTACTGGCAGAAGATGTCGATTTTCGAGAATGCTGCGCGGGTGCCGCTGATCATCGCAATGCCGGACGGGAAGTGCGCTGGCCAAGTCTGTCCGCGGCCAGTGGAGCTGGTGGATTTGCACGCGACTTTGGCCGACCTTTGCGGCGTGCGTGCGCCCGCCAAGCTCGATGGCAAAAGCCTTCGCCCTCTGCTTCAGAATACCAAAGCCACCTGGAGCAAGCCGGCCATCACGCAGGTTGCCCGACAAGTGGAGCGACCGGTGACCAACGGCATTCCTGAGCCGACCAAGGTCAATCTGATGGGCTACTCCATCCGGACCGAACGCTGGCGCTACACGGAATGGAATGGCGGTGATAGCGGCCTGGAGCTTTACGACCACGAGCGCGACCCGGAGGAATTGAAGAACCTCGCCCAGGACGCAGCTCACGCGGAGGTGATTCGGGAGTTGCGAAAGCAGCTTCATCGAGCCGCGCCCGCAGCAGCCAAATTCCGCAGGAAGGAAAAACTTTGAGCGGCTCCGACGCAGTGCTCGTTCGCTGCGAGGATGAGGGATGCGACATCGACAAGAAGGAAGCGCGCTTGCATTTGACAAGCTCCGCCCGCTACCCGAGTCTCAACGAAATGAAGGCGGCCCCTGGCACCCAACGCGACGCGACCCGAAGGAACGAGAGCGACGGCACCAGATTGACAGCGACTGCTCATTTTAACAACCGACGCCTCGTAGCCCGCGCGAGCCAGCGGCGGAGCAAGATGATCGCCTTTGGGTATTACGGCGGAAAGTTTTCGCATCTTGATTTTATCCTTCCATTGCTTCCAACCCGCTTTGCTCACTTTTGCGAACCATTCGGCGGCTCGGCGGCGGTGCTGATCAACCGCATTCCTGCCCCAGTCGAAACCTATAATGATTTGGATTCGGAGGTCGTGAACTTTTTCAAGTGTTTGCGGGATCAAGGTGAGGAACTGATCCAGCAGATCAGCCTTACCCCATTTTCAAGAGAAGAATTGGTCAAAGCCTGCACTCCCGAACCCGGATTGGCTCCGTTGGAACGCGCCCGCCGCTTCTTCGTTCGCGCGCGTCAAACCCGGACAGGACTGGCGCAGACGAGTTCCGAAGGCCGGTGGGCGCACTGCGTATTGACTTCGCGAGCAGGCATGGCGGGAGCCGTCTCGCGCTGGCTGGGCAGTGTAGAAGGTCTTCCTGAAATCGTGCAGCGGTTTCAGCGAGTTCAGATTGAAAACGCTCCGGCCACAGAGCTCATCCAGCGATACGATTCGCCGAAGACGCTTTTCTACTGCGATCCTCCTTATCCGCACGAAGCCCGTGGAGACGCCAAAGCCTACGGATTCGAGATGACGGATCGGGAACACGCAGAGCTCGCAGAAACGCTGCGTGCAGCGCGCGGTGCGGTGGCCGTTTCAGGCTACGATTGTCCGATCATGAATCGACTTTACCGCGGCTGGCGGCGCGTCGATGCCGACAAGAGGCTCTGCAATTCGTCCAAAGGGGAACGAATGGAGTCGGTGTGGCTGAATTACGATCCGGACAATGACTCGGATAAGTCGCGAGACGCGTCAGCCGCTGAGCACTCGGAAGCCTCGCTGTATTTACTCGAAGAACCCGCTTCTTACCGCGCTCGTAAACATGCCAAAAAGAAGTAGTCCCAGTGCATCGCCAGATCATCTCAGGGCGGCACAAATCCTTGGAGATCATTGGCAGACTGTTATCGCCGCAGCTTCAACACAACCTGACTTGAGTTTTGTTAATGATCCAACACTGGCCGCAGCGATTCAGGCATGTGTGAACCACAAACAAGTCACCTATCGGTTCTGTTTGCCGGTGCAACTGCTCGGTAAACTAGCGAATCCGTCATGCGATTGCCTCCGTTTGCAGAAGCAGAAAAGTGACCCAAGCGACTTGACGGGCTGGGACGCGCGCAGTCTCGCCAACAAAGTCGTTGCTCCGTTTAATCAGCGAGAGGAGGGCATTTTGGGCCGATCGGATGATCCTTATGTCGGAAATCCTATGCGGATTCCGCGCATGTCGCGAGACGATGCCAGCAAGAAAGATATTCCCGGTTGGAATGTGCTCGTTGACATTCTCGAACAAGTCGAAACGAAGAAGGACGTTGCCTTCACGACGTCCGTATTCCAACAGGTGCTGCTGGAGATGTTTCGAAGACAGCAATCGCTGCGATTTGTCTATCCGCTGCCTCCGCGAATCAGCCTCGAACGGGCGCTAAGGTTAGCCGAAGATTTTTTGCAGGAAAGATCTGGGGGTGATCGAGCATTGGTGCTGTGCGGCGCCTTGTTCGATGCTATCGGCGTCCATTTCGGACTTTATTCGGCTGTGAATCGAGCTCGCATTAATGCCAGCGACGAGGCCATTGGACAAGCCGCCGACTTGGAATGCCTGGACCGCGAAGGCAAAGTTATTCTTGCGGTCGAAGTGAAGGATCGCACCCTGACACTGGCGGATGTCGAAGGAACCCTCAGAAAATCTCGCCAACGTGAAATCAAAGACATCTTTTTCACGGCCCCGGCAATCAAAGCCGAAGACGAGGCGGCACTCAAAGATCGCGTCCAGACAGCCTTCGCCAGTGGACAGAATCTGTACGTCTTTGACTTTTTTGAGTTAGCCCGGAGCGTTTTGGCGCTCGGAGGGGAAAGAATACGAGCTGCATTCCTGTGCAAGGTTGGAGAACACCTTAATACTTGGAGCACTCAACCCGCTCATAGGCAGACCTGGAAGAAGCTTTTGGAATCGATCTGAGTGCAGGCCAGAAGAGTGGCTTCGATCCCAAGCACTACATTTGCTTCGGCATTTTCCCAGTAACCGAACCGGCGGCTCTCGCGTCGTAAGCCAGGATGGCCGAAACTGATCTTGCCCAGGATTTGACAAAGAAGGCTGGCTCATTTCGGCGGACTCGGCGATACTCATCTCCATGACTGGCAGTTCAAACGGAAACGACCTGAAAAGAACGCAACCATGAGTTCTGTCACCCAGCCAATCGCCCTGAAGCCCGCCGGCAGCCTCAACTCCTTCGCCATTCCCCGGCACGTCGTCCAGCAACGGTTCCGCCCGCCGAAGAAGAACGTTCCCCAAACGCCGTTCGAGCGGACGCGAATCCTCCAATCGATCCGCCATTACGTTGCCGAACATAATCCTGTGCCGCCGCTGCCGCTGGAGGAACTGAAAGTCCACGCCGATCGCGTGGTCGAGATGCTGCAGTGCGATCCGATTTACCGAGATTATATCGGCGTGCTGATCAACAATGAAATCTGGCGCGAGACACTCGCCCAGGTCCCCTTCGAGCGGCGGCTGTTGCTGCTGCCCAAATGCCTCCGCGTCGAAAGCAAATGCCCGGCGCCGTTCGATGAATTCGGTTTGCTGTGCAAGCAATGCGGATTGTGCACGATCCAGGACTTGCAGGCCGAGGCCGAGAAACTCGGCTATGCCGTGCTGGTGGCCGAAGGCTCCGCCATCGTGATGTCTCTGATCCAAACCGGCAAAATCGAAGCGATTGTCGGGGTCAGTTGTTTGAGTGTCTTGGAGCGCGCCTTTCCTTATATGGAAGCGGCGGCGATTCCCGGGGTGGCGGTGCCGCTGCTCCAGGACGATTGCATCGACACCACGGTCGATCTCGACTGGGTTTGGGATTACATCCATTTGAGCAGCGAGGACAAGACCCGCCGGCTGGATCTGAGCGCATTGCGGGATGAAGTCGATTTCTGGTTCACGCCGGCCTCGCTCGATCTCATCATGGGCGCCGGGGAAGGCGAGACGGAGAAGATCGCGCGTGAATGGCTCATGCGCGCCGGAAAACGGTGGCGGCCCTTCTTGGCGGTGGCGGCATTCCAGGCGCTTCGCAACACACCGGGCGCCTCCTTACCGGAGGACATCCGCAAGGTCGCCGTCGCCGTCGAATGTTTTCACAAGGCTTCGCTCATCCACGATGACATCGAAGACAACGACGCGCTGCGTTACGGCGAAAAGACTTTGCACGAGGAGCACGGAATCGCCGTCGCGCTCAACGTGGGCGATTTGCTTATCGGGGAAGGTTACCGGCTGATTGCATCGTGCCGGGCTTCGGCCGAGCAGAAGGCCGAAATGCTGCGGGTGGCTTCCGAAGGCCAGCGCCAGCTTTGCCGGGGACAAGGCGCGGAATTGTGCTGGGCGCGGAAACCCGGGCCGATGACGTCGCTGCAAGTGCTCGATATTTTCCGGAAGAAGACTGCGCCGGCCTTCGAAGTTGCGCTGAAGATGGGCGCCCTTTATGCCGAAGGAAACCGCGCAGGTGGAAATCACGCTCCGCCGGTTGACGGCGGCTACGAGGACCTTGAGAACACGCTGCGAGCCTACAGCGAGGCGCTCGGCATCGCTTACCAAATCCGCGATGACCTGAGCGATCTCGGTGTGAAAGGCGAGACCAACGACATTGCCGCTATGCGTCCGAGCCTGCTGCTCGGCGTGGCTCACGAGCGCGCCTCCGGCGAAAAGAAGCAAGTGCTGGATTCGCTCTGGCGCCGCGCGCCGAAGGCGGGTGTGGACGTGGGGCAGATCGAGGCCCTTTATGCAGAGTTGAAAGCCGATGAGCGGGCGAGAACCTTGCTCGAAACGTACAAGGAGGAGGCCATCCGCTCCTTGCGCGATCTAGAAAACGCCAGCCTCAAAGGATTGCTCCGCCGCGTCATCGGGAAGATTTTCAACGACACCGAAATCAAAGGGTGGTGCAAGGAGTTCGAGCAGAAAAACGCGGCCGAACGCAGCGCCGCAGCCATCGCGGTTTCCTAAACCGGCCGCCTTGCCCGCGTGGAAGCATCGGCTATATTTGCCGCATGAGTGCTCTTGAGGTCATCGAACAGATCAAAGCCTTGCCGCCGGAGGAGAAGGCGCAGGTGGTGGATTTCGTGCGTCAACTGGACGGGCCAGCACCTGAGGGTTCAAAAGAAATCCGTTATGCTTCCGCGGAGCAGGTCCGAGTTGCCGGCGAGGAGGTGCTGCAACAATACGAAGAGGTTTTTCGCCGTCTAGCTCAGTAAGGTTCGTGCGCGAGCCGTTGTTTCTATCCAAGGAGGAAGTTTTGGCGCTTCATCATCGCCAGATCGAATTGTTTGGGGGCGACATGGGATTAGGAGATTCGGGCCTGCTGGAATCCGCATTAGCACAACCACAGAATACCTATCTCTACCGATCCGACGCTGACCTTCTTGATATCGCCGCCGCGTACGCCTTTCATCTGGCAAAGAATCATCCTTTCAACGACGGGAACAAGCGGACAGCTTTGCAAGCTGCACTGACGTTTCTCAAGTTGAATGGAGTAACGATCATAATTGGACCGGATGCTTTGTACGGAGCGATGATTTGTTTGACGACCGGTGAATCCAACAAAGACGAGTTTGCCGTTTTCCTGCGCAAACATTCGCAACGTTCGGCCTAGCGGGGCAATCCGCTTGCCTCGATCCCCACAGCATGAGCCTGCGGTTGGAAATGCTTCAAGTCGCCCGCCTGGCGCCAAAGCTCCTCGGTGAATCCGCCGAACTTGTCCGTGACTTCCTGCTGCGCCAGCAGAATCCCGACGGCGGATTCAAGGATCGCACGGGCCAGAGCGATCTTTATTACACAGTGTTCGGCCTCGACGGGCTATTGGCGTTAGAGGTTCCAAGCTCCAAGTTCCAAGTTCCAAGTGGAGATTCGGCCGAACGGATCGCGCAGGCCGCAAGGTATCTTGCTGGATTCGGGTGTGGTGAAGCTCTGGATTTTGTCCATGTGTGCTGCCTGGCGCGAGCGCGGGCTGCGGTTGGGAGCACGAATCAGCGCTCGGCAGAATTGGTTCGCACCGACCGTGAAATCCTGCGGTGCCTGGAAAAGTTTCGCAGCCAGGACGGCGGCTACAAGCCGGTGACGGGCGCAGAGTGCGGAACCGCCTACGGCGGTTTTCTTGCGCTGGGCGCGTACCAGGATTTGAAAGCAGAATTGCCCGAACCGCTCCGCTTGGTGCAATCCTTGAAACTGCTGGAGACGGACGATAAGGCTTGGGCAAACGAACTTCCTCCGCGCTCGGCACTCCGCACTCCGAAGTCCGCAGTCGGCTCGACCAACGCGACGGCCGCGGCCGCCACGTTGCTCCGCAATCTCAGCCAACCCGTGAACCCCGCGGTCGGAGACTGGCTGCTTGCCCGCTGTCATTCCCAGGGCGGTTTTCTGGCGATGCCCAACGCGCCGATGCCGGATTTGCTTTCGACTGCGACCGCCTTGCACGCGCTCGCCGGATTGCAGGTCGATTGCAGCGCGGTTAAGGAGCGCTGCCTGGATTTTGTCGATAGCCTGTGGACGAATGAAGGCGGGTTTCACGGCAGTTGGGCCGATGAGGTGTTGGACTGCGAGTACACGTTTTACGGATTATTGGCCCTCGGCCACCTCAGCCTCTGAGACAACGGAATCCCACCACTCCACCACTCCAATCTCAGAAGACCTGCGGAACACCCTCCTCCAGAATTCTCAAGTGATGACTCAGTCCGTTCCTCTGGCAAAGCTCGCTCAGCCAGCGCGGGGGATCGTCCAGTTCCTCGAACGAGAGTCGGAAGGAACCGTAGTGCATGGGCACGAGCCAGCGCGCCTGCAAGTCGCGAAAAACTCGAATCGCCTCGTCCGGCCCCATGTGAACGCGGCGAAACGATTCGGGATAATACGCCCCGATCGGCAGCAGCGCGATTTCCGGGGAGAAACGTTTGCCGATTTCTTTGAAGCCATCGAAATAGGCGCTGTCGCCCGCGTGAAAAATCAGGCGTCCGTGGTGTTCGAGAACGAAACCGCCATAGCCGCGATGTTCGTCCCGAAGCACGCGCGCTCCCCAGTGTTTGCTCGGGGTCAAAGTCACTTTCCAGTCCCCGTGCGAAAAGCTTTCCCACCATTGCAACTCGATGATCCGGTCGAAGCCGAGACCATGCGCGAGATCCCCAACGCCCCAGGGCATGACTCCGATCTTCGGCGCGGGCAACCGGCGAAGTGTCGGCTTGTGAAAATGATCGAAGTGCGCGTGAGTCAGCAGGACCAGGTCGATCGGAGGCAGGTCTTTGATCTTCAACCCCGCCCGCTTGATCCGCTTCAGCAGGAAGAGCCAATTGGCAAAGTTCGGATCGATCAACACGTTCAGGTCGCTGAACTGCGCGAGGAAAGAGGCGTGTCCGATCCAGGTCAGCGCGACTTCCCCCGGGCTCAATTTGGGAAAGGTCGGTTTTTTGTGCTGGCCGATCCGTCGCGTTAAGAGGGCCTTCCAAACCATTTCGCGAAAGAAGGTGCGGGGATTGAAATGCTGGCTCGGGGTGAGGTCCTTGAACGACCGAGGCAAATGCCGGCGCCGGGAGCTTCCTTTGTTCGAGTGCAAGCTTGTCATGCGGATCGCCTTGTGGAGCGTAGCACACGGCCAATGAATAAAAAACAAATTCCTCAGTCCATAGGTACAGATTTGAGAAAGGCAAGAATATGAAAACTCTAGTTGCAACGCTGACAAGTTTGGCGGTCCTCGGAATGAGCGCACCGTCGGCCTCCGCTGGTGACAAGGAATGGGCTACGGCCGGCAAGGTTTTGACAGGACTGGTCGCAGGCGCCTTCATCGCCAAATCTTTCGAGCCGGTTCCCGTGTATCACGCACCGACGTATTACGCGGTTCCCGTTGTGCAAGCTCCCCCGCCGGTGGTTGTCCAGCCCGCGCTGGCCGTGGTTTATTCGCAACCCGTGCTCGTGCAGCCGCCCGTAGTCTATGTCCGGCCAGTGCCGGTGTACGTCGCTCCTCGGCCTGTGGTGAGTTTCAGTTTCGGCTTCGGACGCCACCATCACCACGGTCCGCCAGTGTTTCGGCACTGCCGCTAAGCCGGTTCGATTCAATCGAGGCAGGGCTGCGCGGCCGCGCAGCCCTGCCAAAGCTGAATCGTTACCGCTCAGCGTCACCGAAAGCCGAAAAGGTTTGCTGTTTGCTTCGCCCCAAAACTTTTGGTTAAACGAGCGGCATGTCGGACATCGCCCGCCTCTTGGATTCCTTCCTCCGCAAGAAACCAACCTTGGGCGCCGGAGTGTATATCGCTCGCACGGCTGTCGTTCTCGGAGATGTCACTTTAGGCGATCATACGAGCGTTTGGTACAACGCCGTTCTCCGGGGCGACATCAACCGGATTGAGGTTGGCCACCATTCGAACGTCCAAGATAACTCCGTAGTCCATCTGTCCGAGGATTTGCCGTGTCTCATAGGCAATTATGTCACCGTGGGCCACTCGGCCATTGTCCACGCCTGCACGGTCGGCGATGAATGCCTGATCGGCATGGGGGCGACGATTCTGGACGGCGCCGTGATCGGAGAACAATCCATCGTCGGAGCAAACGCCCTCGTGACGCAGGGAACTCAAGTGCCCTCAGGCTCGCTCGTGCTGGGCTCACCGGCCAAAGTCGTCCGAACTCTCGGCGAAAAAGAAAGAGCCGCGCTTCGATCCTGGGCCGAGCACTACATCGAGAACGCGGCGTATTGTCTCAAACACGGAATCCAGATTGGCGCGCCATTGCCGACACTCCGAGCCACAATTCAGTTCGAACAGGAGAAAACGGAGAAAACGGAGGCCGATTTAACCTTGTAACGTTTTGGCGACTTCGGCTGTGGCTTCGCCGAGATGCGTTCTCTTGTTTGGAAGCGAATGGTTAAGGCCGAGGCTGTGCCGTCAAACGCACAGTTCTCAAATGCCGCCGCTTCGTGCAGAGTGTCCGAAACCCGGAAATCCGGAAACGAAAGGTTGACGCAGATTGCGTTCGCAACTACGATTCGGCCCCGTCTCCTCAACACCAACAACGCATTGAAGAAATTATGAAGAACTTCAACCTGAGAACCCGCCTTGGCTTGGCGCTTTTCCGAGCCAATCGCCGCGCCTTCACGTTGATCGAATTGCTCGTCGTCATCGCGATCATCGCCATTCTTGCGGGAATGCTGCTGCCCGCTCTGTCCAAAGCCAAAGCCAAGGCCCAAGGCATCAAGTGCATGAATAACAACAAGCAGTTGGGCCTCGCGTGGATTCTGTACGCGGATGACAACAGCGATAAACTCACCGGCAACCTGGACGGAGGCGAAGCGCAGAACGGAGCCAATACGAATCGCACCTGGTGCGTCGGCTGGCTGGACCTTTCGGGAACCAGCCATAACACGAATCTGAACTACCTCCGATATTCACAACTGGGAGCGTACAGTGGTTCGACGGATGTCTATCGATGCCCCGCGGATAACAGTCTCAGCCGAGGTCTAACGGGCGCGCCGCGCGTCCGTTCGGTTTCGATGAATGCCTACCTGGGCGACCGTGGTGGTCCATTCTCCGGTGGCTACTGGCAGTTCAGGAAATACAGCCAGATCGCTACGCCGGCGCCGTCCAAAACCTGGGTCTTCGTGGATGAGCGCGAGGACAGCATTAACGACGGCTGGTTTGCCGTGGACATGGATTCGTATGATCCGTTAAGAGCGTCGGCCCATCGAATCGTGGACTACCCTGCCAGTTATCACAACATGGCTGCGGGCTTCTCCTTCGCTGATGGCCATGCTGAGATCAAGAAATGGGTCGATATTCGGACCGCCCCAAGACTTCGCAAAGGTCAGACGATTCCGTTGGGAGTTTCATCGCCCAACAACAAAGACGTCGATTGGATGCAGGAGAGAACCTCTTCGAAAATGGTCAACCCAACTCGCTTTTAGTGCGAGCACGGTCATCATCTTGTTGAATTCAGGAAAATGGTTCGCGCCCGCGCGAACCATTTTTGTTTTTGCTTTGCCCTTCAGCCGACGTTGTGAGGATTAAGCCGCAACGGACCAAATCACACGGGCCGCAAGCAAATGCGGCTGAACCTACTCAAAGCACGACGGCCGCGGTCCGGCAGAAACTCGCACGCGGAAGGCTCCTGGCCATTTGCATCTGTGGGATCGCAGCCGGATTGCTCGCGGTGATCGTTTCCAAGCGGACTTTGCACGCGCCTCAGCCGCCCTTCCCGCAGGAATTGGCCAAGTTGGACCCTCATGTGCGCGCCTACGTTTCAGAAACATTGAAGTGGGTCCGCGGGGCGCCTCGGGATTGGGATCGCCAGGCGACGCTCGGAATTGTCTATGCCGCGAACTCGCTTTGGCTGGAGGCGCGCCTCGCGTTCTCCAACGTTGTCCATCTCAATCCAAATGAACCGCTGGCTCACTTGTACGTGGGCATTTCAAATCAGGAATTGGGTGAGCCGGGTCAGGCCTTGAACGTTTTCCGCGAAGTAACCAGACGGTTCCCCAACTTCGCTCAGGGCTATTATCGTCTGGGCGATGCCTTCTTGAAAGCAGGAGATCTGGACCAAGCCGAAAGGGCTTTTCAACGCCTGGTGGAGTTGGCGCCGAAGGAATGGCGAGGTTACGCGGGATTGGGCGATGTGCAGTTGCGCAGGGGCAAATTCAACGAAGCCGTGTCCTGGCTCGAAAAGGCCGTGCGATTGGATTGGAGCGCGGCCCGAGCGCACCACCTGCTCGGGATGGCTTTGCGGGAATCTGGCCGAACCCAGGAAGCCGAGATCGAGCTGAGTCTGGGCGTAAACGCCGTCTCATACCCGATGCCGGACGCCTGGTCCGAAAGAGCTCCCGAGCACATGAAGTTGCTCCAGGATCAACTGGTCATGGCTGACGAAGCAGCTCAGGCTGGGCAACCGCAACGGTCGGTGAGGATTCTTGAGGAAGCCCTGATGTTTCACCCGACGAACAATATGATCCTGAACAATCTTGCGATTGCGCATAACCGCTCCGGTCAACCTCAGAAAGCCCGTCCGCTGCTCCTCAAACTTTTGCAGAGCGATGCTCGCTATTTGCCCGCGCACATCACGCTCTCGTTTACGAGCCAGTTGCTGGGAGCGAATCAGGAAGCCTTGGTTCATGCGGAACGGGCCGTTGAGTTGGCGCCAACCACGGCTCAAGCCCACGTGGCCAAGGCTAACGCCTTACTCGCTATGGAGCGAGATCACGACGCCGTCGCCGCGCTGGAGGCCGCGTTTGGATGCGATCCCAAGAATGCGGAAATCCAGGTCGAATTAGGCGACGTGAAATGGCGGAATTTGGATCGGCCGGATGAAGCGCGGGATCACTACAAGAAGGCCATTCAACTCAACCGCACGCTGTTGAAGGCGCACCTGCGACTGGCTGAATTGGCGATCGAGAAGGCAGACGCTGCCGAGGCGGACACGGCAACTCAAATGATTCGGAGACTCTCTCCGTCCGAACCCAGTCTGGTTTTGCTCGAACGCCGCCTAAAGCAACTTCGGAAACCGTGAAGGGCGACATGCGCATCGCGCGCTGGTTTTCGGGAGTGAAAAGCCACCGAAGCCTCAGAACTCCTGACGCCGTGCAACTGAGATGGAGCGCAGCCTTCAGGCTGCTTCCGGGCTCGCTCTGGGGTCGAACGTCGAAGCGGCCTGAAGGCCGCGCTCCGGTGTGGAATGTTTCCGTTTCGACGTTTCTCCTGCTTTGCGCTCTCGCCACGAGCTGTTCGAAGGCGCCCCCCGCGCCCGTTTCCGATCTCTCTTGGGACGCAACCGCGCTTAAGCCCGAGCCCTGGTTCGAGGAGGTCGCCGCTGAGTCCAACGTGAATTTCAGACATTCGTCCGGCACATTCGGACGGTTTTGGCTGCCGGAGATGATGGGAGGCGGAGTCGGTTTGCTTGACTACAACGGAGACGGTCTCCTGGACCTCTTTTGCGCGAACTCCGGCTCATTGAATCCGTCCGCGACCAACCGTCCCGGCCATAAACTCTACCGAAATCTCGGCCAGTGGAAATTTGAAGACGTGACGGCTCGCGCTGGCGTCGCCGGCCACGGGGAGTATGGCATGGGATGCGCCTGCGCAGATTACGATGGCGACGGAGATATCGATCTCTACGTCACCAACGTTGGCCGGAATATCCTTTTCCGAAATAATGGCGACGAAACTTTTACAGATGTGACCCGTGAAGCCGGTGTGGGTGACGAATCCTGGGGCACGAGCGCCGCGTTTTTCGATTATGACGGCGATGGCCATCTGGATCTCGTGGTCGCGAACTACGTTGATTGGTCGCCGGACAAGGAACTTGAATGTTACTCGCAGGGCGGGCTGCGGGATTATTGTTCGCCCATGAACTACAAGGCTGCAGCCATGGACACGCTCTATCGCAACAAAGGGGATGGCACATTCGAGAATGTCACGCGGTCAGCCGGGTTGGCCGAGGCCTACGGCAATGGCCTCGGCGTTGTCTGTGCTGACTTTGATGGCGACGGACGCCTCGACGTATTCATTGCGAACGACGCGATGGCCAACCAGCTTTGGATCAATCAAGGAAACGGAACGTTCGCGGACAAGGCCATGATTCGCGGTTGCGCGGTGAACGCCTATGGCACGCCGAGGGCCGGAATGGGTGTGGCCGCGGTCGATCTCGATCGGGATGGATGGCTTGATTTGTATGTGACGCACCTGATCGGAGAAGGCAACGGTGTCTTCATGAACCGAAAGGGTTATTTCACCGACACGCAGGGCCCCAAAGGACCCGCCGCGGCGAGCTTTCCATACACTGGCTTCGGCGTTGGCTTCGCGGATTTCGATCATGACGGACAATGGGACGTTTACATTGCGAATGGCCGCGTCAAATACGGCCAGCGTTCGTTCGATCCCAAAGATCCCTACGCTGAGCCGAACACGCTGCTTCGCGGGCTTGGGAACAGTGAGTTTAAGGAAGTCCTGCCGACGGGCGGAACCGCCCAGCCCTTGGTCGCCACAAGCCGGGGCATGGCGTTCGGCGATCTGGACAACGACGGCGACCTCGACATTGTCGTGATCAACCGCGATGGCCCGCTCCACTTGCTCAGAAACGTCGCGCCCAAGCACGGAAACTGGATCACGTTTCGAGTGTTGAACCGCAAGGCCGCTTGGGCCATCAACGCTAACCTTCGAGTCGAGGCGGGAGGCCAAACGTTCTGGCGCCACGTTCAGCCAAACCAAAGCTACTGCTCGAGCCATGACCCGCGGGTCCACGTTGGTCTTGGCGCGGCCCGCGCGGTGGAGCGCGTGATCGTGCGCTGGCCTTACGGTAGCGAGGAATCGTTTGGACCTTTTGAGGCCGGACGACATTACGATCTGTTCGAGGGCGCAGGACAAAAGTAGCGATCATTGTTCACGGAAACCGGGATTCGATTAGCCCACCGTAGGAAAGGTCGAGGCTGGATTTTGACTTGATGGCTGGAAGAACGGCTCCTAGAGTTCCGCGCATGAACAAGCCCCACTTCGCAGTTTTTCTGATGGTTTTCACCGTTTTTATCGCGAGCCTTGGATCGGCCTGCGCCAAAAAGGAAACGGTCAATGTCTCAGCGCAAACCGCCGGCTTGAAAAGCCCGGACAAAGACACTCGGATTAATGCCTGTATTGAACTCGCCAAGGCGGGGCCGAAGGCGGCATCCGCCGTGTCCGACCTTATCCCGATCTTGAAGGACCAGGATGCAGAAGTTCGCCGGCTGGCTGCTTACGCGCTCTATGAGATCGGGGAAGGCGCCAAAGCGGCGATTCCTGCGGTAAAGGAACTGATGAACGATCGCGATCCGGCGGTCGTTCAACAGGCCTTGAATACCTTGCGCGCTATCGATCCGACGGCTAAAGACCTTCAAGCTCCTCCCAATGTGACCACTGGCGTGAAGCCTTGAGGCGCGAGGCAACACCCTTCAACCACTCGCATTTGAGGTGCCCTCCGAAATTGGAACCCAATCTCGACAACCAATCATGAACAAACTGTCCTTACCCATCCGACCTGCACCCCAACGATTCCTTCCACACCGCGCAGGATTCACGCTCATCGAACTCCTGGTCGTCATCGCCATCATTGCGATTCTCGCCGGCATGCTTCTCCCTGCGCTGGCCAAAGCCAAAACCAAGGCCCAGGGCATCATGTGCATGAACAACACCAAACAGCTCATGCTCGCCTGGCAAATGTATAATGGAGACAACGAGGATCGAATTGTCATGAGCTTTCATGGCGGAAGCACCCCTTCTTTCGCGAATGATCCAAGGAATGCGCCCTGGGTGATCGGCTGGCTGACCTGGGACACCTCCTCGGATAACACCAACCTGCTCTACCTCATCGATGAGAAGTATTCAAAGCTCGCGAAGTACTTCGGGAACACTAAAAACATTTTCAAATGTCCGTCTGACATTTATTTGAGTCCTTCACAGCGGAACAGAGGTTGGACGCAGCGTGTGAGGAGCATTTCCGGCAACATCGGGATTGGAGATGGCAATGCCGAAACCGGGCCGTGGGAATCCATTTACAAACACATTCGAAAAACGTCGGAATTCGTGTTCCCCGGTCCGTCTGAGACGTGGGTCTATCTGGACGAACACCCGGACAGCATCAATGACGCGGGGTTCTTCAACCCGCGCGTGAGCAGTTGGATCGATCAGCCGGCCACCTACCACAATGGCGCTTCTGGATTCGCGTTCGCCGACGGTCATTCAGAGATCCACAAATGGGTCGGGTCGCTCAAGCAACCTCGAGCGCAAAAAGTGAAGTTGACCACCGCTGTTGATGCTCCCTCAAAGAGCGGTGACGCGGATATTCGCTGGATTAGCTATCGCGGCGGGCGGACCTCTGAGAGAACCTTCTGACCTGAAAAAAAACAAGATTCGGGCAACAGACGCCAAGGAGGTGAGGGTGGAGAACCCTGCTGAAGAAACGTGCTGTCACCCGAATCAAATCATCAATGAGCTTTTACCACCCCTGGTGCATCCGTGTCGAACCGTTTTTCTTTGCCTGCGCGACACACCAGGTCAAAACTCTCTCGTGCGAAGCTGTCCGCGAAGATTTCCATCTTTTGCCATGCTTGCACTCAACCTGATCGCTGGACCTTCAGCCACCCCAGCGAAACCTGACAACTTTATTCTGCCGTGAAGCATTCCTGCTGGCCACTAGGAAATTCCTAGGTCAGGCCGCGACCAGTCCGACGCGAATCGCGTAACGAACCAGCCCGGGCACGTTGTCGATATTCAAGCGTTGCATGAGCTGGACGCGGTGGAAGGCAACGGTTTTCGGGCTCAATTTCATGAGCAGCGCGATCTCTTTGGTGTTCCGCCCCTCGGCGATCAGCTTCAAGATCTGGCGTTGCCTTGTGGTGAGCCGCTCGAAAGCGCTTTCCCCTGAATAGTCCGTGACGCTGTCCTTAAACCGGCCCGCCATCGCGTCGCAAAGATACTTGCTTCCTTGAGCGGCCGCGCGGATGGCCAAATCCAGTTCGCGGATCTCAGACCGCTTCAGCAAATATCCAACCGCACCTGCCTTCAAACATTGAACCAAAAACTCCTCCGTCGCCAAGGAGGAAAGAACGATCACGCTCACCTCCGCATGCTGCCGGGCCACCTGTGAGATCAATCCCAACCCACCCAGGCCTATACTCCCGACCTCGATCAAGAGCACGTCCGGACGTTTCTTCTTGATCGCGGGCAAAAGTTTGGCCCCGGCCTCGGTTTCACCGACCAGTTCGACGTTCGGGAGTTTCTCCAGGAGGCTGCAAATTCCGGCGCGAATCAAGGTGTTCTCGTCCGCGACCAAAACCCGAATCCTCTCCTTCGGCTGCTCAGGGTATTTCAAATGCGTCAAAAAACTCTAAATGTGTTGCGCGAAACTCGTCTTGAATTAGTCTCGCCCGCTCCTATCCGATGGCGGAAACCTTAGTGTAGAATTGGATAAACCGCTACCTAGGCAATTCCTGGGTAGGGAAGGACCCCAGTTCAGGATTCGTCCCTCCCCTATGCCTGCTCAAGTCGAAGGCAGGCTATCCAGGATCGGGCGTTTCCAGGGGCAGGATACCCGCCCGAATGCGTATCGGACCAACCCCGGAACGTCATGGATATCGAGGCGGTCCATCAGTTGCGCCCGATGAAATTCGACGGTCTTCGCGCTTAAGCGGGTCACCGCGGCAATTTCTTTGGTGTTCCTGCCTTCGGCAATTAACTGCAGAATTTCGCGCTGGCGCGGGGTGAGATATTCCAGAGGAAATTTCAGATCGGAACCTTTCTCGAGGAGCTGTTCGGCGACCCGCTTGGTGAACGCAGGGCTCAAATACGTCGCCCCTCGGGCCACCGCACGAATCGCGGTCTCCAGCTCGGCCGTCGCGGCCTTTTTGAGCAGATATCCGGACGCCCCCGCCCGCATGGCTTGCAATACGTACTCCTCATTCATGTGCATCGAGAGAATGATCACACGCACGTCCGGAAATTCGCCCAAAACCCGCGTGGTTGCTTCCAGGCCATTCATGAAGGGCATCCCGATGTCCATGAGCACGATGTTAGGATGGGCTGATTGGACCAGCGCAAGAACTTCTCGTCCGTTAGCGGCTTCGGCGATGACGCTCACATCCGGCATTCTCTCCAACAGGGAGCGGATGCCGGCTCGCACGAGCGTGTGGTCGTCTGCGAGAAGGATGCGAATCGGGTTCATGAGTGACCCAAGTTCAATTCGACCGCCGCCATTGGGCGAGGCATTTCCTCTCCGGTAGTAAGGCCGACGACAATCTCGCCGGCGCGCGCATGGCGAACCACGTTGGTGACGGCTTCCTGGCCCACGCGGTAGCACGCCGTCTCCATCGCGGAATCCAGCCGTCCAGGCCATGAATCGGCCCTAAAGACGGCGCGCAGGTTCGCGCGTCTGGCCTGATGGTTCGTGTTCCAACGCAACGCCGGCACGAGTCCCAAGTCATCCAGCATCGGCGGGCGCAGATCGAGAGCGATATCGTGGACCTGCTCGATCAGCCGCTCGACGAGCGCCACGCTCTCTTCCACTTGCGGAGCGCGCGCGGCAGCAGAATGCGCCTGGCCCAGCGATTGCAGATTCAACTCCAAAGCGATCAACACTTGCCCGATCTCGTCATGAATTTCCCGCGCCAGATGCCGCCGTTCCATTTCCTGCGCCTCGATCAGCCTCGACGACAAGGTTTGCAACGCGCGCTCAGCCCGCACCCGTTCATCGATATCGCGGTAATTAACGACGATGCCGCGCACCGCAAGGTCAGACAGCAAATTCGTGCCCGTCCCTTCGAGCCACCGGCAGAGGCCGTCTTTGTGAAAGTAGCGGAACTGGGCGGATTCACTCGCACGCGGCTTCGCCAGCAGGCGTCGAAACAGGTCCATCGTGGAGGATCGATCTTCGGGATGGATCAGATCGAACGCATTGCGCCCGATCAATTCTTCCTCCGCGTAGCCGAGGATGCGGCGGGTCGATGGGCTGGTGTAGGAGAAGCTGCCTTCAGCGTCGAGGACCGCGATGGCATCACGAGAATGTTCCACCATCGCCCGAAATCGCTGCTCGCTCGTGCGGAGGAATTTTTCAGCTTGCTGCACCCGCACCATAGCTTGAACCCAGGACAGCAGTTCCTGCGGCTCAATCGGCTTGGCCAAACACTCGTCTGCGCCTACGGCGAGTCCCGCCGCCCGGTCCTCCCACGAGACGGCTTCGCCCGAGATCAGCACGACAAAAACTCCATTCAGCGCCGGATCGGTCTTGATCTCCTTGCAGATGACCAATCCGTTAATATCCGGTAGCGCCACACCCAGCAACACCAGGTCCGGTTTTTTCTCTCGAGCCAGCTCTAAACCGTCCATGCCTGCCGACGCCTCCTCGACCTCGTAACCTTGCTTTCGCAGGATAGGCGCCAGGAATTTCCGGACTTCCAAGCTGTCGTCAATCAGAAGCAGCTTGATCGGCTGCGTTATGAGGGCGAAAGGCAGCGTGGACACAGTCTCAATCGGGGACGTTGTCTCGGAGTTCTTGCAGCCAGACTCTTGATTCCGAGTCGCTCGGAGCCCGCCAATCGCCACGCGGGGAGAGTGAGCCGCCGGAGCCGACTTTGGGGCCATTGGGAAGGGCGGAGCGCTTGAACTGGCTGATCTGGAAAAATCGGTGGAGGAATACTTCGAGCCACCGTTTGATCGTGGGCAGATCATATTCGTGCCGTTTCTCCGCCGGCAGCAAGTCCGGCCACGCGCCGCGGGCTTTGTCACACCAGGCGTGATGGCCCAGGAACGCCACCTTGCTCGGACGAAATCCGAACCGGGAAATGTAGTAAAGATTGAAGTCCTGCAATTCGTACGGGCCGATCGTTTCGGCAGTTTTCTGTGCGGGTTTGCTGGAATCGCCCCCGCGGTGTGGAACAAGTTCGGGGGAAATCTCGGTTTCGAGAATCGACTGCAGGACCGCGTGCGTCTCGGCGTCGAACTGTCCGGCGGAGATCACCCAGCGGATGAGGTGCTGAATCAACGTCTTCGGAACGGAAACGTTCACGTTGTAATGCGACATGTGATCCCCCACGCCGTAGGTCATCCAGCCCAGCGCCAATTCGCTCAAATCGCCCGTGCCCAGCACCATCGCGTTGTGAAGATTCGCCAGGCGGAACAAGTGGGACGTGCGTTCGCCCGCTTGCACGTTTTCGAACGTCACGTCATAGACCGGTTTGCCTTCCGCGTACGGATGGCCAATGTCTCCGAACATTTGCAGGCACGCGGGTTTGATGTCGATTTCGCCGGCCTTGACCTTGAGCGCGCCCATAAGCCGGCGCGCGTTCTTCAGCGTGAGATCGCTCGTCGCCAACCCGGGCATCGTGTAGGCCAGGATATTCTCTCGTGGCCATCCCAGCCGATCTGTGGTTTTCGCCGCGACGATGAGCGCCTGGGTTGAATCCAAGCCACCCGACACGCCGATCACCACGCGTTTCAATCCGGTGCTCGAGAGACGCTTGACCAGGCTATGGACCTGGATGTTGTACGCTTCGTAGCAGCGCTGGTCGCGCATACGCGGGTCGCTCGGGACATAAGGGAACCGCGCAATGGTTCGGTTTAATTCCGCTTTTCCGTTCGGCACGTCGAACGAGAATGGAATTCGCCGCATCTCTCGGAGCCGTTCCCGGCAGTCGTGGATGGAATCGCTAAAGCTCGAAGTCCGCATGCGCTCCTGCATCAGCCGCTCCAGGTCGATATCCGCAGTGACCATTTGCTCTTTGTCCGAAAAACGCTGGGATTCGGCGAGCACTTCGTTGTTCTCGCAGATGAGCGCGTGGCCGTCCCAGGCGAGATCGGTGGTGGATTCGCCCGGGCCGGCGGCCGAGTACAAGTAGGCCGCAATGCACCTGGCCGATTGCGACGCGCAGAGGCTCCGGCGATATTCCGCCTTCCCGATGGTGATGTTGCTCGCGGAGAGATTCGCCAGCACGGTTGCGCCGGCCAGCGCTGCGTACGTGCTGGGCGGAATCGGCGTCCACACGTCTTCACAAAGCTCGACGTGCAGCTTGAAGCCCTCCACGTTTGTCGCCTCGAAAATGAGATCGTTTCCAAAAGGAAACTTCTTTCCCTGAAAAAGCACCTCCGGCCCGATCGCCTCGCGGGCGGAGGCAAACTGCCGTTTCTCGTAGAACTCTCGGTAATTCGGCAGGTAAGACTTGGGCACGAATCCCAGCAGGCTGCCTCGGTAAACCACCACGGCGCAGTTGAAGAGCTTGGCGTCGAATCGAAGCGGCGCGCCCACGATGATCAGGGAAGTGAGCGTCTCGCTCGCCTTCACCAGGGAGAGGATGGCGTCCTTCGTCGCCTCCAACAAAGCGTCCTGTTGAAACAGATCTTCGTTGGAATAGGCGGAAAGGCCAAGCTCTGGAAACAAGGCGAGCGCGGCCTGGGCCTCCGACGCCGCCCGCGCCAGTTGCAGCGTGCGTTCGAGGTTGAACCCTGGGTCCGCCACGCGCACGGCCGGGATGCAGACCGCCGCACGGATAAAGCCGTGCGTGTAGAGCGAGTCGAATGGTTGTTGCATTATGATGCGTTCTCGGCTACGGGCGTTCCCATCAACACCCCGCTTAATCTAGCGGAGGAGGCTGAAATTGTGAATGTTTGTTATTCGTTGGTGGTTCGACCGTCGAGCCAATTCGCTTGTCCAGCACTATGTTTGAGACCGCGGTTTACGACACGAAGCCCTACGACCGGCAGTATTTGACCGCCGCTACCGATCGCATCAAGTGGCGCTTTCACGAATTTCGATTGAGCGCCGAAACTGCGGTCGCGGCCAAAGGCGCGCAAGCGGTCTGTGTTTTTGTGCAGGACGTGGCCGACCGGCCGTGTTTGACCACGCTTTCCAAACTGGGCGTCCGTTTGCTGGCGTTGCGATGTGCCGGGCACAACAATGTGGATCTGAGCGCCGCTCGCGCTCTCAATCTGCCCGTGGTGCGGGTGCCAGCTTACTCGCCCCACGCCGTGGCGGAGCACACCGTCTGCTTGCTGCTGGCGCTCAGCCGAAAGGTCCACCGCGCCTACAATCGAGTTCGGGAGCACAACTTCGCGCTCCATTCGCTCATCGGTTTTGAAATCCATGGCAAAACCGTCGGTGTGGTTGGCACGGGCAAGATCGGCCGCATCACCGCGCAAATCTTCCGCGGCTTTGGCGCCAACGTGGTCGCCTACGACCCGGTTCCCTCGCGCGACTGGGCCGCGCAACATGGCGTCGGTTACCTGGATTGGGACGCCTTGCTGGCGCAAAGCGATATCATTTCGCTCCATCTCCCGCTGCTGGCGGAGACGCACCACCTGTTGAACGCGGAGGCCTTTGTCCGCATGAAGCGCGGTGTCATCATCCTCAACACCAGCCGGGGCAAATTGATCGACACCCGGGCGTTGATCGCGGCGTTGAAGCGCGGCACGGTTGGAGGCATTGCGCTCGACGTGTATGAGGAGGAGGAAGGCATTTTCTTTGAGGACCTCTCGGATCAGGTGTTGCTGGACGATCTGCTCCCCAGGCTCCTCAGTTTTCCCAACGCATTGGTGACCGCACATCAGGCCTTTTTCACCCACGAGGCGATGAGCGAAATCGCGCGGGTTACGGCGACGAATATCTTGAAGCTCGAATCAGGCGAACCGTGGCTGGCGGGCACAGCGCTGTGACAATTGCGACCACGGCAGCCCGTGCGCTTCTGCGACCGTGCGGTAAGTCAGTTGGCCCAGCATGACATTGATGCCGTTCGCTAACGCCGGTTGCTTCTCGCAGGCTTCCTCCAATCCGCAGTCGGCCAGCAATTCGATGTAGCGGTAAGTCACGTTGGTCAGGGCTTGCGTGGCCGTGCGCGCGTACGCCGCCGGCATG
>JACPRI010000009.1 GCA_016190065.1 Verrucomicrobiota bacterium | reverse complement strand
GTGCACGGTGCCGTCGGCCGGGAACGGCTTCGTTGGGGTTGTCTGATATCGTTCGCCTTCAAAACACCCACCGCCACCCGTGAGCCAGTGCCGAGTGCCGTACTCGAAGAAAACCCAGAATTTGTTTCCGTTGCCGTCAATGCGGAACACGAGCGAATTGGGCGTCCGCCAGCCGCGGGAGTTCTCGTGGAACCAGCCGAACAACGTGC
Organism: Verrucomicrobiota bacterium; assembly: GCA_016190065.1. Taxonomy (GTDB): domain Bacteria; phylum Verrucomicrobiota; class Verrucomicrobiia; order Limisphaerales; family SIBE01; genus VHCZ01. Next base: position 9,530 of record JACPRI010000009.1, on the reverse strand, counting down.
CGCTGCTCCCGGTGTCGCTCGTCACCGCGAATTTGCCGGACGCGCGAAGCTTGTCTTCCAGCGATCGAGGATCGATCACTTTCGCGTACGAGGCAGGCGTGACGGAACGTTGCACCCATCCGCCGATTTCGCCTGTAGCGGCGCGTGGCGGCGCACGCCAGCCGAAATCCTGGCGGGTTATAGGAAATTGTTTGGGCAACGGAACCAGGCTGAAACTTTCCCAGCGCGGATTGGAAGCGAAGTCGTCGCGGTGTTCGAGGAACGGTTGGGCTGGTGTGGAGGCGGCCAACAACAGGATTGCGGCAGCGCCGAGCAAAAGACGCGGTTCCAAAGCTGGGGCGGCGATCTCTCTTGAGCAATTTGCAATTTGAGATTTCAAACTTGAGATTTGAAGACTCATTCCAGTTTCTTTCCCGTCGTATCCGGCGCGAAGAGGATCACCAGCATGCCGAAGGCGTAGATGCAACTGGTGATCGTGCCGACTTTCGCGTAGTCGCCGCCAAACAGTTGCATGAGCGCGCCCGCGCCCAGCACGCCGGCCGCCGAGGCAAATCGCCCAAAGTTATAGCTCACTCCAGTGCCCGTGGCTCGCACCCGCGTTGGGAACAATTCCGGCAGATAGAGCGGCAGCCAGCCGAAAAAAAGGGTCGCCGTGAAGCCTTGCACGAAGATCGCGTCGAGGAACGCAGGTTGCAGCGGCTTCATGAACATAAAAATCCCGCAGGTCATAAGCGTGGCGGCCAAACTGATCAGGAAGTACGTCAACCGGCGGCCCAGCAGGTTCGCGATATGTGCACCGAGCAAACTGCCCAGCACCGCGCCGACCGCCCAGTACGCCTGGGTGGTGGCCTTGTATCCGGGCAATCCCGCCTCACCGCCTACTTTGTCCGCCCAGGGGATCATCCACTTGCTCGCGCCCCAGGCGCCAATCAATGGAATGGCGCCGAGACAAATGCCGATCAGCGTCAACCGGAGCAACGGCGGACGAAAGCATTCCCGCATCGGCGCGGCGGGTTTTGTCCCTTCTCCGGCGAGGCGTGTCGCAAGCCACTTGGGGGATTCCGGCACGATCACCAGCGTCAGCAGGCCGAGCACGAGAGGCGTCGCCCCGGCCAGCATGAGCCAGCGCCAGGAGTCCGGCGTGACTTGCTTGAACGTGCCGAGTTGCGACATCACGAACACTCCCAGGTTCGCGGACGTGCCAAAAATCCCGGCCAGCGAGGGCCGGGATACGTCCGGCCAAAACTCTGCAATAAGCGCCACGCCGTTCGGCCAGACGCCGCCGATTCCGAGGCCGACTAGAAACCGCAACGCGAGCAATTGCTCCTGGCTGTTAACGAAGTAGCCCAACCCGCCGAACACGGAATAACAAATCACACTCCAAGCCAGTCCGGTCGCGCGACCGAAGCGATCGCCCAATTGGCCGAACAGGATCCCGCCAATCGCCGCGCCGAACATGATCGCTGCGGTGTAGCGCGCAAACCAATCGCCGGCGATCGCGTGGTTGAAGTCCGAAGCCATGATGTTCCGCGAGACCGAGAGCGACGCGAGGGGCATGAGGCCGAGTTGCACTCCGGAGAACAGCCAGCCCAAGAAGCTGGCGGCGAGCACCAGGAGGCGTGCGGCGGCTGAGGGACTCGGCGGTGACATGGGTTGGTGCTTTAACAAATCAATCAACAGGAGGAAACGGAGAGAACGGAGCCCGGAGGCAAGAGGATCTTGCGATTCGCGATCTCTGATCTGTTCACCGTTTTCGCGACGGAAATGACGAGAACATTAAGCTGCGTTTGGGCTTTGCCAGCCTCTGTTTCCTCAGCGTTCTCCTGTTCGGAATTCATTCCAGTCAAACCAACGAAGGGTAACCACGGATGGACACAGATAGACACGGATAAGAACCGGAATAGCACTTGTGAACAAGTGGTTTCTACCGGCCCCGCGACTCCAAGTAATCGCAGAGCGTTTGCACGTTGCGGATGAAGACGCGCGTTTCGATCCGGCCGTTCGAGATCCACCGGCCTCGTTCGTCCAGAGCGGCGATGGCTCTTTCCGCTTCGCGGCCCAACGCGGCCCGATGGGCTTCTGTGCGCAGCGGTTCTTGCGCGCGTTTGGCCAGGTAGGCTTGCCGGCCTGTCTTTTGCACTTCCTCGAAGTGGGCGATGGTTGCCGGGATGTTGAAGTTGCCCTGCCAGGCATAACCGCGGCGGCGTTCTTCGGTGATCTCATCCAGGCGATAATGAATCTTCCCGTCGCGATCGCCGTAGATCGGTTTGTTGGTGCCCAATTCGTAAAACCTCGCCCAGGTGTTCGGGCCAAGACGCGAGCGTTGAAACCAATCGAGTGCGGCCGGAATCGGCTTCAGGAATTTCTCATCCCCTGTTTCCAAGTAAAGCTCCACGAGCGTGCGAATCGCTCCGGCGCTTTCGCCGGTGCAGATGGCCGGAGGCTCGAACGCTCTGGCCCAGGCCGGTTCCATGGCGAAGTTGTACTGCTGCGCCCACGCCGGCTGCGGATTCGGCAATTGCGCGGCGATCAAGAAATCGCCGCCGCGCAGCGCAGCCTCCAGATATTTGCGGTTCCCGAACTGTTTGAAAGCATCGAGCATGGTGCGGATGCAATCGCTCTGCGTGTGGTCGTTCAGTGTGTAAAAACCGGCGTAATCGGTTTTGGGATGCTCCCGGGGATAGCGGTCAGGAATCGTGGCGCGCCGCACGGGATACAAGGTGAGATCACGAGGTTTGCCGTTGTAACGTTGCGGCCAGGCCCCGTTTGGATACTGCGCTTCCAGCATCTTCGTGAGTCCGTATTCCAGCGCCTCTTGAACCTCACGGTTCGGCGAGCCATCCGCGCGCGCCGCGGCTTTCGTGAACGCCATCAGGAATTGCAGGGCGCTTTGGGTGTTGTCGTCGTCAAAAGTCGCGACGTTTTTCCTTCCGGCCGCCTGCGCCTCCGTGAGCCGGCCTTTGTCGGTTCTTCGGTACCATTGCTGGCTTTTCACCGGATCGAAATCGACCAGGTAATCCCAGCCGCCGGATTCGAGCTGCCCGCGCGCCAGCGCCCGAGCGGCTCCCTGCGCCGCCTCGAAAAATCGCGGATCTTTTGTGATGTCATGAGCCCGCAGAAAAGCCAGGCCCAGGCTGGGCGTGCCGGGCGGCTGGATCCAAATCTGTGAAGCGGTGGCTTTGTTTTCGCCCCAGCGCTCCTGCAGATCTTCCGAATATCTCCAGAGATAACCGCCTTCGGTGGAGATGGAGCGCAGGAATGCCGTTGCTTTTTCCAAAGCGGAGCGAGCTCGCGAAGCCAGAGGCTCAGCGGCCACGGCCGGCCTGCTCAGCAAACCGAGGGTCGCCGCGCAAATCAGAATGGTCTTCATCAATTCAGCTTTCGGCTCCTTCAACTCAGGCCGACTAACAGGTTGGTCCCACCAGGCGCGTAGCTTCCAGGAAGATCAGGATTAATCGGTTACGACAAATACTCTTTCGGCCGTATCCTCAGCCGGAGCGTCCTTTTGTTGGATCGCTTTTTCAAGGTTGGTCTTGAATACGTAGCGGTTTCGCGGCGTGATCACGATGTTCTTGATCAGGCCTCGATTCCGGCGAATCACCAGCGTTCGATGGCTCGGATGCAGGGTATTCCACCAGTTTTCCGCCAGCCCCAGCCGACGCCGTTTGGTGACCGATTCGATGTCTTCCAATCGGATTCGGCGCAGAGTAATGCCCAACAAAGTGACCTTGAAATGCCGCGGTGTGATGCGATAGCGAACAAACGTCACGAGCCAAGTGAAGCCGAAGGCCAGGATGAGCAGGCCCAGGGCAGAGAACACCAGCGTCTTTGTCATATTCGCTTTGGCCATGCTCCAGCCGGAGACGCGCTTCAGGCAGCCGAAGCCGGTCTCGCGATTCTTCGAACTGGAGCGGAACAGTAAAATCTTGGCCAAACTCCGCGTGACAATCAATCAAAATGAACCTTTTATCTTTTACCGCGACCACTGGTGACCGCTCTGTAACTCCGAGTTGCGGGGTTTCCAACCCCAGCTTCCTGCCTTCAATACACGCGGCATCCGCGTGGTCGCGATCAGTGTGACGCTCGACCCTGTGCGCTCTGCCGAAACGATCGATGCGGTGGTCCTACGAAATCCCAAACAAATCCAGTTGCGGAGGCGGCGCGAGCCGCTGCAGCTTTTCGCGTTCGGCGCGGTGCCGCGCGGTCGCGCGCACTTTCCCCTCCGGCGTCAATTCCGACTCCTCCAAATTGGAGAGAATCTCTTTGGCGCGCGTCAGCACGCTCTTCGGCACGCCGGCGAGCCGAGCGACTTGGATGCCGTAGCTCTTGTCAGTCCCGCCCGACACGATCTTGCGCAGGAAAATAATTTGGTCGTTCCATTCGCGCACGGCGACGTTGAAATTGCGCAGCCGGGCCAGGCGTCCGGCCAGCTCCGTGAGTTCGTGGTAATGCGTGGCGAAAAGGGTCTTCACGCCGACTTGATTGTGCAGGTGCTCGACGATGCCCCAGGCCAGGCTCAAGCCGTCGAACGTACTCGTGCCGCGCCCGATCTCGTCGAGGATGACCAGGCTGTTGCGCGTGGCGTTGTTGAGGATGTTGGCCGTCTCGCTCATCTCGACCATGAACGTCGATTGGCCGCGAGCCAGGTCGTCGCTGGCGCCGATGCGTGTGAAAATGCGATCCACCAGATCGATGCGCGCTTGCTTCGCGGGAACGAAGGAACCGGTGTGCGCCAGCAGCGTGAGCAGCGCGACCTGCCGGATGTAGGTGCTCTTGCCCGCCATGTTCGGCCCGGTGATCAGCGCGATCTGCTGGCTGGCCAGATCCAGTTCGGTGTCGTTGGGAACGAAGCGCTCTTCCGTGAGAACCTGATCCAGCACCGGATGACGTCCGTCGCGGATTCGCAGCACTCCTTCCTGCGCGACCTCAGGGCGACAGTAATTGAAGTACCGGGCCGTTTCCGCAAAACTCGCCAGAACGTCGAGCTGGGCGAAAGCCTGAGCGGTCCGTTGAATTTCAGGCAAGCGCGCGATGACCGCTTCCCGGACGCGCAGGAAAAGATCGTATTCCAATTTCACGCTTCGCTCTTCCGCGCCGAGAATCTTGCTTTCCATTTCTTTGAGCGCGGGCGTGATGAAGCGTTCGCCTCCGGCAATGGTTTGCTTTCGGACGTAGTCGGCAGGCACCTTTTCAAGATGGGTCTTGGTGACCTCGATGTAGTAGCCGAACACGGAATTGAAGCGCACCTTCAAGGAGGGAATCCCCGTCCGTTCGATCTCCTGCTGCTGCAACTGCGCGATCCAATCCTTGCCTTCACGTGTGGCTCGCCGAAGTTCGTCGAGGCCCGGGTCAAAACTGTCCTTGATGATGCCGCCTTCCTTCACCGCGAGCGGCGGTTCCTCGATGATCGCGCGGGCCAACAAAGCGACGAGGTCAGAGCAATCGCAGAGTTGGCCCGCGAGTTCTGCGAGCAAAGGAATCGCGCTTTCTTCGCGCAGCGCTGAGTTCGCGGCGGCCGGCTGTTGTTGAGTTGGCCAGGCGAATTCTTGGAGCGCAGAGTGAGAAGACCCGGATGGATTTGATTGCCGCAATTCGGAGAGCGTGCCGCGCAAACCGGGCACCTGTTCGAGGGCCAAACGCAGCGCGACCAGATCGCGCCCGTTGCCCGTGCCCACGCTCAACCGGCTCAGCGTTCGTTCCATGTCCCGCACCTCCGTCAACTGCTGGCGAAAGCGCTCCAGCCCGGCGGGATTCTCAACCCAGGTCTGAACCGCATCCTGGCGGGCGCGGATTGGCTCGGCGGCCGCGAGCGGTTGGGTCAGCCATTCGCGAAGCCGGCGCGCGCCCATCGGCGTGACCGTGCGGTTCACGACGCCGTACAGGCAGGCGTTGCGGGGCGCGTCGCGGTGGAGCGGTTCGAGAATTTCCAGGTTCCGCAGCGAAGTCGCATCCAGGACGAGATAATCTTTGCACTCGTAACAGGAAAGGCGGGTCAAATGCTTCACGTCGCGCCGGAGGTGCTGCGCCAGATAATGCAGCACGGCCCCGGCGGCACCGATGGCGGTGGGCCGGTCTTTCAAGCCGAATCCATCGAGCGAGCTGACTTTGAAATGATCGCGGAGCGTGAACTGCGAAGTTTCCGGCGCGAACACCCAATCGTCGTAGCCATTGACCACCGCGTAGCGGCCTTGCAGCAGCGTCCGCAGGGCACTGGCTTCGCCTGGGAAAATGATTTCTGCCGGGCGCAACCGTTCGAGTTCGCTCAAGAGGCCCGCCTCGGAATCGAGCTGCGTCGTTTTGAAATCCCCCGTGGTTAAATCGACGAAGGCGAGTCCGTAACTGGCACTCAGTGAATACACGGCGGCGAGATAGTTGTTCCGCTCGGCGCTAAGCATGCGGTCGTCCAGGTGCGTGCCGGGACTCAGAATCTGCGTGACCTCGCGCTTGACCAACTGGCCGGGGCGCGCGTCTTCGATTTGATCGCAAATCGCGACTTTTTTTCCGGCCTTGAGCAGTCGGATGATGTAGGTGTTGGCGGCGTGGTAGGGAATACCGCACATGGGAATGACGCCGCGCTTAGTAAGCGCGACGTTGAGCAACTGCGCGCCGAGCTGGGCATCCTCGAAAAACATCTCATAGAAATCCCCCAGTCGGAAAAGCAGCAAGGCGTCGGGCGGCAATTCGCCTTTGATGCGCCGGTACTGCGCCATCATCGGAGTCAGTTGTGAATCGCTCGCCATGCGGGAAAAGTTAGTGAGCAAAATCCGCCCGGTCGAAGGGAAAATTTGAGTCGTGTAATGCCTCTCGATTCTGGCGCCACGAGGCAAACGGACGTCGCTTTCCCCCTCACCCTGCCCTCTCCCCAAGGAGAGGGTTTCGCACTCGCGGCGTCCGCCCATTTCCAAGCGTTTCTCGGCTCTCCCGCAACGGAGCGCAATTCTCCCTCCCCACGAACGGCCCCCTCTCCCGTCCAACGGACACCCTCTCCCCCTCGGAGGGGGAGAGGGCCGGGGTGAGGGGGGAAGTGGCGTTGATCGGCATCGATGCGCAACATCTTGGCTGCCTCTCGTCGCGGGTTTCCGTGTGAAAGTAAGGCTCAGGAATCATGAAGTATCAGTTACCATGTTTTCTCGAAGCTGACGAATGCTCTTTGAGTGTATCGGCGACGAAGCTACTCTGTGAGCCATGAAGTTCGCGTCGCAGTTTTCCAGGCGGATTTTCCTTCGAGCTCTCCCTCTATCTGGCGTCGCCATTGCGAACGGTCATCTCTATCGCCTATTCGCCCAGGCCACAACGCCAACACCAGTGCCGATCGCGCTCTGGAGCGAAGTTTGCCAGGAACTCAATCTGAGCTTTGCCGAGACCGCCGCAGTGACCGCCGAAGCCGGGCTGGATGGCATCGATTGTCCGGTTCGGCCCGGCGGCCAAGTTTTGCCCGAGCGCGCCGCGGACGATTTGCCACGGCTCGCCGAAGCGCTGGCCAAACACCGCCTCAAAATTCTTCTGATGGCCACGGGCATCGCGAACCCAACGACGCCTCACGCCGAGACCGTGCTGCGCGCCGCCAGCAAGCTGGGCGTGAAGTATTATCGGCTCGCGTACTGGCGCTACGAGCCGGCGACTCCGCATGAAACGACGATCCAAAACCTGATCGCGCAGCTCAAAGACCTCGCCGCGCTGAACCGTGAGTTGGGCCTGTGCGCGCTCATGCATCATCATCCGGGCGACAGCTTGGTCGGCGCCAAGCTGCTCGATTTTCTGGAAATCGCCCGCGCGTTTTCGCCGGACGAAATCGCCGTCGCGTTCGATATCGGCCATGCGCTCAATGAGCTGAAGGGCGAGTGGCGCGACCGATTCCTGGCCGTCCGACGGCACATCCGTGTCATGTACCTTCGCGATTTCAAAGCAAACCAAGGTTACGTGGCGATGGGCAAGGGCGATGTCGGTGCTTCCGGCTTCTTCCCCTTGTTGCGCGAGATGAACTATCGCGCGCCGATTTCGTATCACCTGGAATACCCGTGGCATCAGGGACGCCAGAAAGACCGGAAGACGCTGGTCGAAGTGATGAAGCGCGAGGCCGCCGTGATGCGAGGATGGTTGCGCGCTTGAGCCGGAAGACGCGGTGGTGAAGCTTGAAACGATGTTTAACCACTAATGAACGCCAATGCACACCAATAAGCGGGACTCTGGCGCTCCCGGATTCATGACTTGAGTGAGGCACAGCAGGGCTTCCCATTAGTGTGGATTAGCGTGAATGAGTGGTTTGAAGAGACTCAGCCGTCTTCGACAGCCGGTTTGATATTATGGCCTCAGCTCCGCGAGAAACGCTTGATAGGCCGCGGCGCGGTCCAACAGTTTGTCCGGCGGAGAGGCATGAAGGAGCATGCCGAATCGAAGGCGAAACTTCTCACCTCGCTTGACCACGACCCGGCTTTTCTCCCCGCGCGTGAACGCGTTTCGTCCAAACGGATTCATGACCACGACGCCGTAATCGCGGCTGTGAAACCAGGATGGGCGGAAATTCGCTGGATCCGGCATGAGCATCACCCCGACGCTTTTGCCGTCGATCGCGCCGAAGTAATCGAGCCAATCGGCGGTTTTGCCCCAGGTGCCTTTTTCGTTTTTCCCACCGGCGCTGTTGAGCATTGAGCCGCCGCTCTTCACGGTAATCGGCGTGGCCACGCGGACGCCCAGGCCCATTTCCTCTTGGTCGCCAAAAACGAAGTCGGCGTCGTCCGAATGGAAAGTCGATTCCCAGATCAACAGATAACCTTCGGGCTTCGCCTTCCAGCGAATGCGGCAAGTTTCGCGGCAAACGAGTTTACCGTCTGTGGACAGATAACGATTCGCGACCGTGAAGCCAATTTCGTTTGCCTGCGCGACGGGTTGTTCCACGAAACGCTCCTGTTCGGCGCGCGCTTTGTTCCGCCAAAAGTCCTGCCCGTTCAGATCGCCAAACGCGAGCCAGATGCCCGGATGCAGGTCCGCATGGTCCATCGCGTCTTTGCCCTCGACGGGCGGATGGTTGCGGGTGATCTGAATTCCGCCGGGCGCATGGACGTTTTTGAAGTAAGGCCGCAGCACCTTCGTGTCGCGCCAGACGTAGGTGGCGACCGGCTGGCCGGCGTGCGTGATGCGAAGTTCGCCCGATCCTTGTTCGACGGCGAAACGCCCCTGCTCCGCACCCGTCAAAGGCGATGCCGTCCATGTAACGGCAAGGAATGCCGCCAAACAAAAACGAAGGGCGCTCTGTGGGGCACAACGGTCCAACAAGGAATTTTTACGCAATGCTTTCATGGCGCTATTCACTCCCCAGACGCAAGCCAGGCCAAGCGAAAATTTTCCCGGCCGCGGCGGAGGGCGTCTCTTATTCTTTGAGAGCAGTGCTGAGCGCGGGACAGCGGAAGATCGTAGCCCACGGCGCGAGCCGTGGGAGGAAGGCACACCCAGAAACCACGAGCCGCGGAGCGGCGAAAGACCCGGGAGTCTCGCCCCATCCGTATAGCCTCCTTGCGGCCGTTTCCCACGGC
>JACPRI010000195.1 GCA_016190065.1 Verrucomicrobiota bacterium | reverse complement strand
AGTATGCTTGGAGCGTGCCGATTTGGTTCAAGATTCCTGCGACGTGCCGCCGGCCATTCGGTTTTTCGCCACAATGGGTTCAGCCGGTGGAGATTGAATTCGCGAGAAAGTTTCGAGAAAGTTTCGCAAGCGATCGGTGAGATCAATCACAGGCCGACCGAAGCTGTCCCACGCGTGTGACAGCGGGTCCAGCCGAAGCTTCGCCCCGCGGTTCCCGGAGGTGTTTCTGCTCGGCATTTAGTCTGGCGGTGATTGTCATGAGAACGTGACAGGTCGAGTCCGGCGTTCACAGCGATGTGACGGTTTTGGGGATTCGTTTGGAGCCGAGGAACCGTAGCGCAGACTTGAAGTCTATCAGGATCGCTCGATATCGTCGCGGGTCGCGATCAAATTGACCGTGGATGGCGCGGATAGCGCGGAGGAAATGGATTTCCTGACGAACAACCTTTCTTCATCCGCGTAATCCGGGTAATCCGCGGTTCGTTTGGTTGCGGCTCCATCGCGCCGGGCCGTACCGTCGATTTGCAAGCGGCAGGGCGTCAGCAAATCCGAACGCCTCCGAGCTTGCGAGCGCCGGGCAGGATGCAATCCTGCGATACGGCAATTTGAAAATCTGCGCTACGAGCTTGCCGAAATCGCCTACTCCTTTCTCGCTTCCCGAGGATAGGGTGGAACGTATGGACTGGTGATGGCATGCACCGCCCTGGGCGCAAATTGGCTGTCTTTGCCGTGGCAGACGACACAGGTTTCGATTTCATCACCGTTCCACGGATCCTGAGGAGTCAGATCGAAGGTCATGCTGTCCGCGTGGTAAATTGCGGAATCATTGTCGTGGCACGCAAGGCAGGCCACACGGGACGGCTTCTCGGTCCAGGTCGAGGTCTGCGAGTGGCACTTGGTGCAATTCCTCACGTCCTGCGGGAAGATGACGTTCGAAAAATCATAGCGCGCATGGATTTCCTTCGGCTTGTCCACATACTGCCCGAAATGAACTCCGTGGACCCTCCGGGCGAACGGTGCGGCCCCAAACCCACTGTTGGATTGAGACCACGTGATTTTGCCCGGCATCTGGCGCTGGTAGTCGTGGCAGTTCTTGCAAATGTCCGGCGTAAACGTGACCGCGAAAGCCGTGCCGTGCATCCGAGTCGTGTCGTGGCAGTCCGTACAGTTCGTGGCAATCATCGGTTCCGGCATGGCCGTGCCGACCTGGAAGTTCTGATAAGCCCACCCGCCCAAGCCCGATGAAGGCTGCACCTCCACGAATGTCGTGTACGTCCCTGGAACCAACTTCACCACATCGTCGAGTTGGTAGATGATCGAATCGGTTGTCCGGGTTATGCGCGGATCCTCCTTGGCCTTATCCAACCGAACGCGGAGATCATTGTAAGCATAGGAACGAGTCGGATCCGGCCGGGTGGCCGCTGTCGTGAGCACGGGCACGGTGCGCGCTCGCGGGCCGGAGACATATAAGTTGGCGCGCCTCCACTCATTCGGCGCCACATTGGTCGAGATTATCGGCTCAACGATGCTGCTGGGATTACTGAGATAACCGGAAGCCGCATCCGCAATCTTGACGATAACCCTGGGCTTGTCTCCGGCCACGTAGAACTTGCCGTTGGCCGGAGGCGACATTTCCAACTTCACAGTCTGCTTAAATGCGGGGGGAGCCACGGCGTGGGCATCGGTCACACTGCGCGCGATGCCCATATCATCAGGACCTCCTGCATCATGACACTCCCAGCACCTCCGGTCGTTGACCCGCGTTCCGCCAGAGTGAGGCCTCATACCTGAGGGGAGCGATTCGATCGGGCCGAACCAGACGTCGTCGTGACAGGAACCGCAGGCCAGCCGGGAAGGCCGCGTCTTCCACCGGTCGTCCGCATGGCACTTTGTGCAGTTTCGGACGTCGGCCGGGAACTCCACATGAACGAAATCCTTAAAGTCACCTGTCTCCGGATCATTGTTGAAGGGCAACTTCAGGTGCGCTCCCATGTGAACCCCGTGAACACGCCGGATGATCGGATCGACAACGCGGCCCCCCGGCGCGTTCGCGTCGCGGTAGGCGGAATACCCGTCATTGTTGTGGCAACTCTTGCAGGTCTTCACCGGCTCGTAATCCAGTGACCAACTCCCCCTGGATGTGGCCGTAGGGTCAATGTGACGGAAGTACATCTTGCCACTGATCGTTCCCTCATGGCAGGCGGCACACTTGGCCTTCGTCACCACCGGACTTTCCGCCTCGGGAGTGCCGATCTGGAGATCGGCGAATTTCATAATTTGTTGGATGGAATCAGAGGCCAGCACTGTCCAAAGGCTCGCCGTGTAAGTGCCGGGTGCCTCATCGGTCACCGCACGCAATGGATAGGTCAACACGTTGCCGCTGACTTTCACGTCCGGGTTGGTCTTCAGATCGATGAAGTGATGAGGCCGCCTGGCGCGATCGACCGAGGCATTGAGCAGCTTGACCGCCGTGACGGTCTGCTGCGGATCCTGCGGACCGTAGAGGTAAAGATTGAACGAGGAGAAATCGTCGCGGCTAATGCCTTGAGCGAATGTGTCCAGGATTTTCACGGTCACAACCGGACTTTCACCGCGCACAAAATACTGGCGATTCGCCGGAGCTGAAACCTGGACGAGGATGGTCCATCCTTTGAGATCAGCGATGGTCTCTCTTTCACTGACAACGCGAAAGAAAGCGAGGTCCTCGACAACCCTTGGGTCTCGCAAGATCATGGCCATAAAGACGCCGGATTGGACCTCGGTGACCTGGGCGTCGGGGACATCGAACCAGGGGGCTTGAGGGTCGATGGAAGCTCTCTTCTGAACCCGGAACGGACCGATGGTTCCGTGGAAGATGATCGTGGTGGCGCCCCCCTGGGGCACACTGATAGTGGTAATGTGCGGCGGTTTGTCAGCGCCAAAAGCCGGGGTTGCGGCAAAGAGAATCATTGAGAGAACCACCAACCCGAGGGGGATACTTCGTTCGTTTTTCATGACTCTTCCCATCATTTGTTGTAGAGCGCCCCGCCACGAGCCACCTTTCCTGCCGGGCGGACGCGTGTCTGCGGCAGGGTCTGGCAATACGCTGAGACGTCTGCCACGTCCTGGAGCGTAGCCCCTCCGGCTACCACACTGGGCATTGGTGTGCCCGGCTGCCCGAACCGCACTTTGTGCTGGAATTCCCACGGATTCTCATTCGCCAGCTTCCCAGGGTATTCAGTGAACGCGGGATAATCCGGCGGCGGGGTCAGCCCGTCGGCGCCGTGACAGACCGCGCACGCAGTGCTCGAGCCGATCCCAGACTTATACAGCGTCTCTCCCCTCACTGTACTCCCCGTGAATTTTCGGCTCGTGTCGATGATAGCCTTCGTATCGATCTGTCCTTGGACAACAAACTTCACCAGATCCCAGATGTTCGCGTCACTCAGTCCCGCCGCGCCATACGTGTGGCCGGTCTTGACCAGATCGAAAACCTCCTGGGCTGTCTTCGGGGTGCCGAAGATCCCGCGGATGCCCGTTCGGTGGCTGCCCGAACCGTAGGCGCCGTCCACTCCCTTGTAATCCCACCCGTGGCACTCCTTGCACCGCCAGGTGATCGAGCCCTTGCGGGTGTTACTGGTCGAGTCTGGCCGTGAGGCCCACAACGGATGATCCGTGCTGGGCTCGGCAGCGCCCGTCACTGCCCACCACGCGTCGTAGAGCGCCCCGCCCCGAGACACATTCGCGGCCTCAAGCGGAGTCAGCACGCGGAACTCCTCTTCTCTCGGCGCGCGCGGGTATGGGGGTCGGTATGGGTTCGATAGGCTGTGCACCTTGTCCGGCGAAAATTCTGAGCCCGCTCCGTGACAGATTACGCAAGTCTCCACGGCGGTTGCACCGTACGGATCATCCGGATCCGGAGTGTAGGTCAGGAGCTTGGCGTGGGTCTTTGCTGCGTCGCTGTCGTGGCAGGCCAGGCACGCCATCCGCGACGGCTCTTGCTTCCACGTGTCGCTTTCGGCATGGCACTTGGTGCAGTTTCGGATATCCTGCGGGAAGATGATGTGGCCGAAGGTATCGACCGTCGCATTGGCGTAAATTTCCTCCGGATGTTCCAGGTAATTCCCGCGGTGAACGCCGTGGACTCTCCTCACGATGGGCATGGCGCCATAACCGCTCCATCCGCTCAGTGAGGTCCCGCCCTGATTCTTGAACATGTCACCTGCGGCGACGTGACCGTAATCGTGGCAAGCCTTGCAGTAATCGGTATTGAACGGCGCCGCATGGATGGGGCCTTCATTCAAGTGCCAGATTGTGTCGCCATGACAATCCGTGCAGTTCGTGGCGATCTTCTTTTCCGGCGTGGCCGTTCCAACCTGGAACAGGAGATGGCCCAGGCCGGTCTTTGCATTGAGACCGGCAATCTTGCCAGCCCTTGGCAAGAGATAAACAGAGATGCCATACGTGCCAGGGGTCAGACCCGCGACATCGTCCAACTGGTAGGTGATGTTCGCGGCCGTCCGAGTCACCATTGGATCGCTGTAGTCGAGCGGATCCGAAAGCGCCCGGAGATCATTGCTCGGCATAGAACCCGCCGCAATGGTGACATCCGGCTCCAGGACGGTATTCGGCCCTCTCTTCCAGCCCATCGCCGTCGTGACCTCGCCATTATAGATTTCAAACCGGGCGTTCGCTCCCTGGATCAGGGTCCGGATATTCACATTCGCGCCGGAAACAGAGGCTTTGGCGCCGCCATTGAGGTTCGTGATGACCGAATTCAGCGACGCGACCACCTCCGCCGCGGTCACAAGAGTGCTGGCGCCGACGATCTTTATGTCCTGCGGGGCGCTGCCATTGACGGCGATCCTGAACAACTTGCCATTGATTGACCATGGCCCGGCCTTGCTGCTCGACACGGAAGCGCGCAACTTCGAGTTGACGTTTTTGGCCGTGCTGGTCAGCACGGGGACCGTACCGCTGCGCGGGCCATAGACGAACAGAGAGGCGGTGGAGAAGTTGCCGTCCGCCACTTTCGTGTGATCGATCGGCTTGCCCGCGTCGTCCTTGAAGACAAGCGTGACCGCGGGCTTCTCGCCTGCGACATAAAACTTGCCGTTGGCAGGCGGAGTGAGGGCGACATCGATCACATCCATCCCTGGAGGAGGAATCTTGTGGGCCTCGGCCACCCCCTTGCCGAGCCCATCGACGTCGTGACACAGCAAACAATTATTGTCATTCGCTTGGGCACCGCCGGCATGAGCCAGCCAGCCATCGGGCGCAGGCTTCGGTCCGAACCAACTATTGTCGTGGCAGGTTCCGCAAGCCAATCGGGAAATTTCCGTCTTCCAGCGGTCGTCCAAGTGGCACGTTGTGCAATTTCGGACATCGGCAGGGAACTCAACGTGGACATACTCTTTGAAACTGCCATTCGCACTGTTCGTGTTGAAGGGCAGCTTCAGGTCTGCGCCCATGTGAACGCCATGAACACGTCGGATGATGGGATCCGCCACCCGGTTCGTCGAAGTCGCCGTAATAACCGGATAAGCGGCATAGCCATCGTTGTTGTGGCAACTCTTGCAGGTCTTCACGGGCTCGTAATCCAGGGACCAATTGCCCACGGAACCGGGACGAGACGGGGAGACATCGACATGATGCAGATACATCTTGCCACTGATAGGGCCTTCATGGCAGCCAGCGCATTTGAGAGCGCCATCGGGGGCTCGTTTGGCCACGACCGGACTCTCTACCTGGCTTGTGCCGATCTGCAGATCCGCGAATTTCATGATTTGCTGGATGTTGTCCGCAGCCAGCACTGACCAGAGACTCGCCGTGTAGGTGCCCGGTGCCTCGTCGGTCACGGCTCGCAACGGATAGGTCAACGTAGTGCCATTGACCTTGACGTCCGGATTGGTCTTCAGATCGATATAGTGATGGGGGTTTTTGCTGCGGTCCGTCGAGGCGTTGAGTAATTTGACCGCCGTCACCGTCTGTCGCGGGTCTTGGGGACCGTAAAGGTAGAGATTGAGTGAGGAAAAATCGGCCCGGGTGATGCCTTGGGCGAACGTATCCAGGATGTTCACGGTCACGACCGGACTTTCTCCGGGCACGAAGTATTGGCGATTGGCCGGAGCAGACACTTGCACCAGGATGGTCCAGCCTTTGAGGTCGGTGACAGTTTCTTTTTCACTCGCGACCCGATAGAAAGCGAGTTCCTCCATCATCCGTGGATCGCGCGGGATCAGGCCCATAAAGACGCCAGTTTGAACCTCGGTGACCTGCGCTTCGGGGACATCCAACCAGGGCGCTTCGATCGAGACCCGCTTCTGGATCCGAAACGGACCAGTCGTTCCATGGAAAATGATCGTGGTGGCCCCACCCTGGGGCACGCTGATACTGGTGATGTGGGGCGGCTTGTCCGCGGCGGAAGCCGGTGTGGCGGCCAGGACGACCAGTGACAGCACGACCCATCCCCGAGTGAGAAATTCTTTAGTCTTCATGATTGTTGCACTTGTCATTCGCGGCGGAGAGAGAGCAAACGGCTCTCCCCGCCACGAGAGTTCTGCGTTGTGCCGATGACGAGAGTGGATGCCTTCACAACGCAATCACGCTTGGCTCTCTGCTAGGATCGTGCCGTTTTCCACACCTGGAATGACCCGGGCGAGACTCAGCGTCCGCCGTTCGGCGCTAATCCACTTGGGGAGTGCGGCTTAAGCCAGCCTGGAAGAAGTCGAGATTTTTGTGCGGGTGCCCTCAGTACAAACCCAACTGAGATTGGCCTTGTCCCAAGAATGTGACGCCAGGCAGATGGAAACCTGGACTCCAGAGCAACGGTTGCGCCTGTGAAAGGATTTCCGCAACGGCATGTCTCGCGGGTGCGCTGTCACAAAAGCGTGACAACGTCACGGGCAGATTCACATCGATATGACACCGTGGTCGGAGTGATGAAACGTGTTTTTCGCTTGCGTTTTAATTGAGACTGTCAGAACAGATCGTGAATCAACCCGATAAAATGGAGTGCCTATGAAAAAACTCGCAGCCATAACTGCGCTGCTCGCGCTGGTGACATTAACAGCCTCGGCTCAATCCACTCGAGATCAAGCCGTCTGGGTTTACGACGTGCCTCCTGGTTTTTCGGGTCTCTTCTTTCCTACGGGAGGGAACCCTCCGTTGAGGGACCTTCGTTTCGTAGTCGGCGGCCATCCTGACGTGAGAATTCTGGCCATTATCAGCTCTGACGAGGATATAAGATTTGAGTTCAACCCGGGATCAGTCGTGCCTGGAGCCACGCCCTCGACAGTGACGCAGTACTTCGTTCGGTTCCCAGTATCTACGACCATCTCAACTCACTTTGCCTTCTTGGTGTTCAACGGCAGCGGGGTGGTTCGAAGGGTCACCGTAGCCGCCCGCTGGGAGTAGATGGAGCTTGTTCCGACAGACAGATTGGGCCAGCCCTGTTGATCCGACAAAATAGGGCAAAAGATTGCCAAAATCTGGACAGCGATTCCCCGGCCACGAGTCCAGCCTTTGAATCAGAATGAATATTCTGCATTCACATCTTGAGCATCCCCATGACGAGAAGCGCCTCGGCCGAAGAGCCCGTGTTTTGATCGCCGCTTTCGTTGGACTTTTTTCCGCCTTCTCGTGCGGCGCAGTGCTCGTGCATCAGCCTACGTGGCCGGCTGCAATCGCGGTCAGTGCCGAGGCTGCGGTGGTGATTACGTTTTGCTACCTGATGCTGCGGCGGGATTAGCTGCGGCCTTTTCTTCTAATCCGCAACAGCTATTTAAGTAGCTACCGGTTCTCCCTCTCCCTGGGGAGAGGGAGGGGTGAGGGAAAAAGCGCCGTTCGAACTCCCCCATCAGTCGCCACTGGAAATAGCGGGGAACCGGTTTTCAGACTCATCGCTTCTTGAGGGTCACACCAACCCCGGAGCCCTCCATTAAAACAAAGCTCGTATCCAGAGCCGGGTTGGCGGTGATCGCTTCGATGTAACGCGGGTCGGGCCGCGGCGATTTCATGTTGTGCGCCAGAATCAAGCCACCTGGACGGACCAGAGGCAGCAGCTTCTGGAGATAGTCGATGTAGCCCTCTTTGTCGGCGTCAAGGAACAGGATGTCGATCGGCTCCTTGTGCTGCTTCACGGTCTCGTGGGCGTCGCCTTCGATCACGGTGACGAGGTCATCGACCCCGGCCTTCTTGAAGTGGTCCCGCGCAATTCGTGCGCGTCCTGGATCCAACTCGTGAGTGACGAGTTTCCCGCCCGTTGATCGCAAAGCCAGGGCGAACCAGAGCCCCGAATAGCCGGTCGAAGTGCCCACCTCCACAACGCGCTTGGCTCCGGTCGCCTCCGTGAGCTGCCGGAAAAGGCGGCCATCTTCGGGCGAAACGCTGAGGTAACGCTGACTTCGATCCTGCGTCATCTCGTCAATCACCGCGAGGACTTTTGCCTCCGCCTCGTTTTTGGGGCGGGGCGGCTTGTTCAGAGTGGCTGAAGTATCCGGCCGACTCGCAGCGCCGCCTTGAGCAAAGGCAACAGTGCCTGCACTCAGGAGCGCGGCTGTCGCGAGTCCCGTCATCCAACGTGCGGTTCGATTCTTCATGGGGTCAACTTTCGTTCGCGATGGTTTGATGCGTTTGATCACTTCGATGAAAGGCCGCTGCTGTGGTGAGCAGCGCCAGTGCAAGATGCCACGAGAGGCTTGAGACATTCTTGATTCAAATCAACGAAACCTCACGCTTGACGGAAATCAAGGCTCGCCGGATCGAAGCCTGCTAGCCTCTCCCTTGAGTCCCGTGGTCCCTCCATTTTTCAGATGGGCTTTTAGATGTTTCAGCATCACCCTCATGTTGATGGCCGAGATAGACGCCTTGAACGCGCCTGCCCCAGGCCTTCTCTTTGTCCGCATGACGCCCACCCGCGGGCTGGCAGGCACTTCCGTCACTTTGGTCGCCAGTGGCCTGGATCCGAAACTCACTCACACCGTCATAGTGAACGGCGCGGCTGCACCGATTACGCGCGTCACGGCAACGACGGTTGAGTTCACAATCGGTTCGGGCACGACTTCAGGAAGTGTCGTGCTGACCGAAGGCGGGCGTCCCTACACCTATCCGGTTCCGTTTCAGATCCTGCGGTCTGTGATTGGGCGTCTCGCGCTGCCACCGGGCATCGACCCGGCGGGTTATGAGATTTTGTCAGGCAATCAACTCGTCAGTCCCGACCCGGGCTCCGGTCAGTTCACAACGACTGTCCCGCAGGACCGGCGGACGGTCGTCTGGGCCATTCGCGGCGAGCAGGATCCGGCCTTCCTGGCTGTCGTCACGCCGACCATGAATCAGGTGGTGATCGACGCGGCGAGCACGGCCCTCGCCTGGGCGTTCGTGTCACCTTTCATTGTCACGCGTGATGAAGCTCAAGGCCAAACTGCGTTGAGCCGATTAGCCTCGCTCCCTGAAATGGCGACGGTGGCGAGCCGCATCCATTCGGCGTCGGTCACCGGTCTTGACTACGGGGAGGATGAGCGTTTCGCCAGGGCCGTCGCTCAGTGCGTCGAGGCTTATCTGAATCTCCCGAAGCCAGCGTTGCTCGCCCGCCCTCCCTCCTTTGAACCAAACACACCCCGTGGCACGGCCTTGCGCTATCTCAATCCGGAGCCCAACAGCCTGGCGCCAGCCCGGCGATTAGCGGTAACCCTCTCAGAGACCAATGCCCATCCCCGCGATTTTGTCGTTTCTTTGGGAGCGAGTCCGAATGGAAATCGGCTCGACTGGTTTGCGGAAATCTATCGGTTGGATCCCAGGCCATGGCGGGCGGGACGAGAGCAAGTGCTGCAATTGACGCCCGTGGATGACCCTCGCAAGTTGAGGAACTGGCCGATGGAGTCGCTGGCCGTCAATGCGCAACTCACCTCTCGGAACCTGGACCTTGTCGGTCTGGTGACGGGCGCACTTACGGACCTGATGTTCTCACCGCTCCAGGAGCGCTATGCCTTTAACCAAGTCCTGTTGCCCAAAGACACGCCAGCCATCTATGTCTCGCAAGCTTACAGTGGCAATGTCTGGTTTGGCGCGCGGCTCTTGTTGGGACCGCTCGAGAGCCAGGCCGAGTTGCTCGACCAGTTGAACGCCGGTACGCAATGGGGGATGACCCTGTCCGCCAACCTCGTCATCGCCGCGGTGGACATGGTGTCGGCATTCGTGGAGTTGAACGCATTGGTTGATAATCCCAGGCGCATTCACCGAGTCCTGTATCAAATCGTCCGAGATGTCTCCAAGGCGGTTTCCAGACACGCCGCGGAGCCGTGGGATGCGGACACGGCCTATGATTTGATCCAGACCGCTGTGAACGCCACGGCTAAGGGGCTTCTCACGAGCGAGCTCGACCGCGCGCCGGCGGGAATCACAGCACGCCTTGGAGCTTTGGCGGGAAGAATCACAAGAACGTTTGTGGCCGCGATCAATGTCTCTCGAAGGGTCAGCAGCGTTGGACAGTCCCTGGAGCGCACCGGCAGTTTGATTGGACCGCAAGCTCTGGCGTTGGAGAGAGCGGTGATTATCGTCGGCAATCCCTTCGAGCCGGAGATCGTGAGCTTCCATCCGCCGCGGGGGCGGGGCGGCGACCTGGTGACGATTGAGGGCTACAACTTCCCGACGAACGTCTCGCAGGTGAAAGTCAGTTTTCAGACGTTCATGCGCTCGATGCTCCCCGGCGAACCTTTCATTCCCAGTACGAACCTGCCCGCGCGCGTCCTGGCGTCCACACCGCGTTCCCTGGTCGCAATTGTGCCAACGAATTTTTCGGCCGCGTTTCCGCAGTTGTCAGCCTACATCGGCGTCCAATTGACAAACTCGGTCACGTTCAGCAGCACATTTTATTTGCGCGACCCGTATCGGCAGTTCTACTTCATCCCGGCTCCGGAATTATTCGGCATGACACCTGAGCCGGCGCCGCCGGGCGGTGTCGTGACCCTGTCGGGGACTAACTTCTTCGCCGGCGCGGCGGAGAATCACCGGGTGATCGTGGACAACGCGACCGAAATCCGGGCGGATGTGGCGGGGGAGACCAATCTGGTAATCACCCTGCCTTCTTCGCTCGCCGAAGGCCCACACACGCTCTCCGTCACACTGGGCGAAACTGCGACGCAGCCCTTGACATTCACGGTGCGGCGTTCGGCCTCCAACGCGGCGGGTTATCGCGACGGCCTCAAGATCACGGTCACTCGGCTGGACACGAGCAATGAGGCCGACGGCGCCATCAGCCTGCGCGAGGCTTGCCTGATTGCCAACGGGACTTTGGGCCGCCCGATCGAACAGCATCCAAAGTGTGAATCCCTGCCACCAGACGACCCAAACTTCTGCCCGTCTCGGCGCCGCGAGACTGATTGGGTGGAAGGCGATGACAGCAGCGGAGGAGGCGGAGGCCCTCGATCGCGCGATGTGATCGCTGTGGCCGTGGAACTCGTCCGCGCCCGGAGCGTCTTCGCTGGCCCATTGCCGGTGCCGACAAGCGGGGACACCTACAACCTGGGCATCGTGATCGACGGCGGTGGAGCGACCGCGCCGGGGTGGTTGCTGGACGGTGTGGAAGGCGTTACTCTGAGCAACGCGACTCTGCGGAATTTCGGCGGGCACGGCATTCATATTCGAAACGGGTCGGTTGGCAACAAGCTCCTGAGCGTCCGCGTGGAGAATTGTGGTGGGGCGGGGGTCTTCCTTGAAGGCAGCGCGCAGAACAATGAGCTTTTGGGCATCACGGTTTTGGCCGCACGCCAGCACGGGCTGCATCTGTCGGGTGACCAGGTGCGCGGTAATTTCATTCAAGTTTCGCCAACTGAAACCACGAATGTCCTCGGCTTGCAGCAATGCCAGGGGAACGGGATTCGCCTGGAGGGTGGAGCGCAGTTCAACCAGATTCAGCCGGGCTCGGTTCGGAGCAATGGGTTGGCCGGAATTCTTTTGAGCGGCACCGGCACGAGTTACAATGCGATCGGTCGCCAGGAGGGCATCATTTCACGCTACTACGATCTTTACGCCAACGGCGGTCCCGGCATCCATCTGGCCGATGGCGCGCAGAACAACGTCATTCGCTACGTGAACCCGGCTGGAAACCAGGGAGACGGGATTCTGCTGGAAGGATCCAATTGCGCGTCCAACCAGGTGGACGGCGTCTATACGGGCATTGACTACTTGAGCGAGGGCGGTGCCTTCCCCTGGAGCTTCAAACCATTGCCTCTGCCCAACCAGGGCTCCGGCATTCATCTGCGCGGGGGTGCCCACCATAATCTGATCGGCAGTCTCATTCCCGGAGGTTTCGGCGGACGCGGCTTTATTGCGGGCGACCGCGACGACGGGATTTTGCTCGAAGGCCCCGCGACGGCTTACAACGTCGTTTCTCGGAAGCACATCGGGGTGACGTGGAAATTGTTGTTCGACTCCTTCGATTTTTTTCCGGTGGGGAAGAACGGAATTCACATCCGCGACGGCAGCCACCATAACGTCGTGGGCGCCACGCACAGTTGGCTCGATGTTCACGTGCTGGCTGCCCGGGAGGCTGGCATCTTGATCGAAGGCGCGGGCAGCGATTTCAACCAGATTTACGGCACCCAGATCGGAGCGCATCACGAGGACCCGCGCGTGCCGCCGGAGGGCGGGAACCGTGTCGGGATTCACCTCAAAGACCAGGTCCGGGGAACGCTTATCGGCCTGCCCGGCGAATATCTTTCCTTTTTCCACGACGGCGAGGAGCACGAGTATCGCTTCGGCAACACGATCGCGAACAGCACGGAAGCCGGCATTCGACTCGAGAATTGTGGAGGGCTGACCGGCACGGACGGCGCATTGACGGGTGCAAATGTTATTCAGAACAACCGGATCGGCGAGGAGGACTTTGGCGCGATCGCGCCGTGCGCCGTGGGCATCCACCTGATCAACAACGCGCACGGCAACCTCATCGGCGGCGCCGAGCCCGGTCTGGGCAATCGCATCGTGCACCACCACACCGCCGGCATTCTGATCAGCAATGTCATGATCAAGGATCCATTGCCGTCCAATCGCATCCTGAACAACACGATCACCAACGTCGGGGCCATGAAATCATTCGTGAATGAGAGTGCGTTGGGCGATGTGCGGGCGGGCATCGGGATTGATGTCGTCAATTCGGGGGACCATGTCGTCGGTCAGGAGATCGCAACGGCTAATTTGCTTGCGTTGAATTGGGTGGGCGTGCGCTTGACGGACAGTGAGGGAACGCACGTGCTCGGCAATTTGATCCACAGCAACCGGCTGGCCGGCGTGGTCATCCGCGGCGGCAGAAGCCATGAGATCGGCGGAACGACTGGAAGCACAGCCAACGAAGTTTTCGGCAATGGCCGCAACGGAGTTGAGCAAGGCGGCATTGTGATCGGTGGGAGCGGCGGCAATCGAATTCAGTCCAATCAGATTGGCGGTCGAAATGCCGGCAACCTTGGCGCGGGCATCCTGCTGAAGAACTCGAACGCGAACCAGCTCGGAGGGGAAACCCGCATGGCCGGGAACGTCATCGTCGCGAACCAATCTCACGGTGTCCATTTTGCGGGCGGAGAAAGCGCCGCGAACCGCGTGCAAAACAATTTCATCGGTGTGGACCGCGTCGGCCAGGCGCTGGGCAATGGCGGCGATGGCGTGCGATTCGACACCGGCGCGCGGGCGAACCTGGTTGGCGGTGAGGGGACGGTCGTAATGCTGGGCATGCAACTCACGGTGCCAATGCCGAACGTGATTGCCCACAATCAAGGCGCGGGCGTGCATGTCGATGGCAACCTGACGGTGGGCAACAGCATCCTCAACAACAGCATCACCGCCAACGTCGGCCAGGGCATTCTCAACAGCGCCGGCGGCAACCGGCAGATTCAATCACCCCTTGGGACTCTCGCCGCAAACCAAGTTACCCAAACGGTCGTCAACCCGGCCGCGATTCCTGCTGGCAGCTTGATCCAGGTCTTCAGCGCTTCCGATGGGCTCGACCCGGAAGGAGATGAGTGGATTGGTGAAGGAACGGTGCAAGCGGACGGCCAATGGACCGTGAACATCAATGTTCCGATTCCACCGGGCCAGCCTGTCACCCTGACCTCGACACAGCCCGCGGATGGCTCCACATCGGAATTCGGCTTGGTTTCAAGGAGCGATTTCGAGGGTGGCTTTCGCCTGGAGCGAACGGACGATCGGGCGACCGAGAGCGTTCCGAGCAGTGCCAAGCTGGCGCCCATCTTGAGGTTGACGGCTACGGCTCGCACGGCCGATGTCCGTGTCAGGGCATTGACCTTTGAAGCCAGCGGCAGCCTCGTCGAGCCGGCGCAGGTGACCGCTGTCCACTTTTATCGCGACACCGATGGAAATGGAATCGTTACGGACGCCGACGAACGGCTGGCCGGTCCGTTCGTTTTCACTGCGGACAATGGAGGGATCACGTTGACGAATCTCTCGGCGACCGTTTCAGCCGAAAGCAGCCAACGGTGGTTGTTGGTTTATTCTTTGAGTTCCAACGCGCCGCCCGGCGCCACGTTTTGGATTCGACTGCCCAGTGCGAGTTCAGTTGACGCCCGGTTTGTGCACTGGTCCGGGCTGTCGGCTCAGGCCCAAGGCGTATTTCCTATTCAATCAGCGGAGTTCGTCATTGGGGCGCCAACTGCACGCCAGACTATCGGGGCGTGGAAGCAAGCAAAATTCAGCGCCGCGCAACTGCAGGATGCCCAGATCAGCGGCGACACGTCTGATCCGGACGGCGACGGCGTGATCAACCTGCTCGAATATGCCTTCAATCTCAAGCCGCTCATGTCTGACCGGGACTCGGTGATCGCGTTGGGCGGAAGTCTTCCCAAGGCCGGGCGTGTCAGCGCCTTTGTGCCGACTGTGCAGCGGAACGAGGACTTTTTCGCGGTGACTTACGTGCGGCGCAAGGCCCCCGTTGATCTGACGTACCGCGTCGAGCTATCGACGGACTTGAGCAATTGGATCAGCGAGGAGCAAAGCCCTTCGTCGTTCGCCACCGCCGGCCAGACCGACCTCGGTGACGGCATGGTGCTTGAGACGGTGACGGTGCGTTCGACCACTCCGATGACCGGCCCTGGCGCGCCGCCGAGCCAATTCTTCCGCGTGCGCGTCCAGCTTGGGCCGTGACCGCGAAGCGGGAGTGAAAGTTCAACCCGTCATTCCGCTTTTATCGCGCACGAACGCGTGTGTAGCCCAGCCTTGACGGCGAAACCGAGGAAGAAGTTCCGAAGCCGCAAACCGTCAATCGCGCAACAACTCCCGGTCGCCACAAATTGACTCCGGTCAATTACCTCAAAGTGGTGCCTGGACGAAGCTGGGCGCGTGTCGCAGAATAGAGTTCACCCTGAATAAGCACTCATTGATCATGAAACACATTCACAAAATCATCATCGGCGCGGCGGGGTTGGTGTCCGCCACGACTCTCTTCGCGGAAAACGCCGTCGTCCTGGAATCGTTCGAACAGAACATCGATGCCGTCGCCCTCGGTGACTGGGGCGGAGGACGAATTCCAGACGGCGTCACCTTGAAGCAATACACGAAATCGGGCACGGACGACCCCAACGTCACGCAGGGCAACAAATCACTTCAGGTCGATCTGAGCGTTGCCGAATGGTGGGTCCACGACTTCAAGATCACGCTGTCTGAAGACGCCTCGAACAAAGTGCGCCAGGCGGCGAAGTCCACCGACGTCGCCCGCTACATTTTTCGTTATGATATCATCTTTCCGGCGGGCACCGCCTGGATGAACAACGCGGTCTATTTCGGTTCCAACAATGATCAGTTGGAATCCAACAATGGGAAACGCACCATGTCACTCGCGCTGGACTTGATCAGCGGGTTTCCGGACGAGGGCCAGATCGTCATCCGGTTCGCGGATAATTTCGATGCCACCGAGGACCCGTTTGTCGGGCCACTCACAGTGTACGTGGACAACCTCCGCCTGGTGGACACCTACGCAGCCGGAGCCAAACCGGTCACGTACGTGCTGCAGTCGTTTGAGGACAGCAAGGACCCAACCGGCGGCGCTCAGGATTTTACCGGCTGGGGCGGCACGCCTCGCACGACCTACAGCCAGTACACGCGCACGTCTCCGGACGACTTCCATGTGAGCGAGGGCACTCATGCGTTGAAGGTGGATTATGCGAACGCCGGCACCTGGCATGCCGACTTCACACTTCCGCTCAATAACACCAAGTTGGCCGAAATCCTGAAACTGGACAGCCCCCCGGAAGAACGGCCCACCGCCGCGCAATTGGAGCGTTACACGCTGCGGTTCGATGTGGCCTATCCGGACCGAGCGGACGACTGGACCGCGGGCTGGATGAACACCAGCTATCACACCCTGGCGACGGCTTTCCCGTTCAGTCAGGTCAGAAGGGACAGAGTGTCCGGAGAACGCCAGACGATGTCGCTCACGCTCGATCAGTTGACCTGGCAAGACACGGCCGAGGTCAAACCCGTCCTCATGTTTATCGCCAACGGAGCCTGGGGTCCGACCGGGACGACTGTGTACTATGATAACTTCCGGCTCATCGACACCGGCAACGTCGCGATCACAGCGCCAGCACCGAAGATTACGGGCGTTCAGTACGATGCCAAAACTAGAACGATCACGCTGAGGTGGGACTCCGCCGCCGGCAAAACTTACGCGGTGGATTACACGCAAGCCCTGGGTTCATGGCCGACCGTCATGGCTTCGGGCGTGCAGGGAGTTCAAGGCACGACCACGTACAATGGGTCCGTGCCGAGCGCGACGAGCGGCTTCTTCCGCATTCGACTGACCAACTGACCGCCTCGCCGATAAATTTTTCCAGGCAATCCAGAAACGCCACCTCCGGTCGCTTGCGGTCGGGCCTGCGCACCACCAGTATGGCGCGCAGCGTAAAAAGGGGCTTTCCGGATTTCGCCCGCCGCGCAGCCTGGTCCGGCCTTTTGCAGCGCCGCTCCGGCATCAGCCAGGTCCGCCTCAAAGGGGCTAGCCTGCATATTCCATATCCGAAAAGGCCGACTCACGCGCCGCGCCCTCGTAGCGCGGATTTCCAATCTGCTGTACCGCCGATTTCTAATCGGCAGACTGTCCGAACCGCCCTTGACGTTGCGCACGCTCGGCGGGTTGGAAACCCGCGATACAGCAGATTGGAAATCGATTGGAAATCTGCGCTACGGGGCGAAGAATTCTGTCTTGCGGCACAGCGGCGAAGAAATTGAGCAACCTTCTCAGCGGAAAGCTTTAGAAGCAGTACGCCGGCAAAACCGGCCAACCAGCTATGGGCCACCTTATTAATCAGTTCATAAAGTTCATAAGTAAGTTGACATGAAGATGCCCCTCACCCCATCCCT
>JACPRI010000189.1 GCA_016190065.1 Verrucomicrobiota bacterium | reverse complement strand
GGTCGTGGGTGCGTGGGCGGACCGATTGTCAAACCCTCTTGAGTTGCTTCGTCCGCTTGTAGCCGACGAATATCCGCGCGTCCGCCTTCAAGCGGTGGTGTCGTGCAGTTACGTGCTGAAATCCGAAGCCATGGAAATCGCGGCGGTGGCGGCGGACTTTCCCACGGACAAATTTTTGACCTACGCGCTGAACCAGGTGGTCTTTGCGCTGAAACCGCACTGGCTTCCGGCGTTCAAGACCGGCCAGTTGAATTTCGATAACAAACCCGGGCGCCTCAGCTTGCTGGTTCGCGCCGACGCAACGGCCGATACGCTGCAAGCCGTCCGCGAGCTATTGCGGTCCTCGCGATTGGATTCGGCGTCCCGCGAAACGTTTCTGAGAATACTGATCGACACTGGAAGCCCCGACGACCTTGCTACAACTCTGAAGCTCTCGGACACGGCTCTTCAGGCTCGCCTGCTCCCCGCGCTGGCTTCGGCGGCACGCGTGCGCAAGTTGCGGCCCGCGGGCGACCTGGCCTTGGCTCTTCGTCCGCTTCTCGAAAGCGCCGACGCTCGTTTGCGCTCCGAAGCCCTCAAACTCGCCGGCGTTTGGAAACTCGAATCGTTCCGCGCGACCGCGGAAACGCTCGCCTTCGACGTCCGATCGGAAACGGCGGTTCGCCGCGCCGCGATCGAGACCTTGGCTTCTTTCGGCGGTGAGGCGAGCCAAAGGGCTTTGTCGCGCCTGGCTGGCGAAGCCGCGCCGTCTGTGCAAAGCACCGCCATTGCCGCTCTGGCCGGATTTGATGCCGCTGCGGCCGCACAGAAAGCGGCCGACTGGTTCAACCGCGCGTCGATTCCATCTCCCTCGCCCCTCGGAGGGGAGAGGGCCGGGGTGAGGGGTGAAGCGGAACGCTTCCGTGCAGAATCGACCGAAGTCTTTTCCGCCTTTCTCCAACGCCAGGGCGGAGCCAGCGCCCTGGCCAACGCGTTGTCCGCAAAGCCACCACCGAAAAATGTAGCTGAAACGGGCCTCGCTCTCATGAACGCCAGTGGCCGGCGCGATGAACAATTGGCCGGCGTGCTCGCCAAAGCCGCCGGATTGAACCGTGCCAACAGTCTGATGACACCGGCAGAGATCGCGGCTCTTTCCGCCGAAGTTCGCACTCAAGGCGACGCGCGTCGTGGCGCCGAAATCTTCCAACGCGCCGAACTGGGTTGCGTGGCTTGCCACGCGGTCAACGGGACGGGCGGGACGATTGGCCCCGATCTGAGCGCCCTGGGCACAGCGCAGCCGATCGATTTCATCGTCGGCGCAATCCTCGATCCGCAGAAAGAAATCAAAGAAGGCTACATCTCGACCTCTCTCGCGACGAAAGACGGGAATGATTTCCAAGGATACTTGGTGCGCGAGAGCCCGGAGGAAATCGTGCTGCGCGACGTGCTCCAAAACCAAGAAGTCCGCGTGCGCCGCGACGCCATCCGGGAAAGACGCCAAAGTGGTTCGGTAATGCCTACCGGCCTGGCGGACACGTTGACGCGCGTGGAATTCCGCGACCTCGTCCGATACCTGTCCGAGTTGGGACGGACGAAGTTTTGATATTGGCATTTGCCTTCCGACTAGTGACGGGCTACTCTCTGCGCCTGAGTTGGACCGCGGACCTTGCGGATTACACAGTCGTTGAAGAGGCGGGCGGGATGGCGCTGGTCAGTTCGGAGGGAGGGCCGCCCAAAGCAGTGAGGTTCCTCTTCGGCTTTTCGGTGCTTTTCGCCACTTCCGCGTTTGCAGCGTCTGTTGAGTTTGGGTTGACCTTAACCGCCAACGCTTGTGAGCGCACTCGTCGAAACGGCCTTCTACGTCACGGGCGGCACTCTGCGCCACGACTCGCCGTCCTATCTCGAGCGGCAAGCGGACAAGGATCTCCTCGACGGTTTGCTCAAAGGGGAATTCTGCTACGTGCTCACCTCCCGCCAAATGGGGAAATCCTCGCTGATGGTGCGCACGGCCACGAAACTCCGCGAAAAAGGAATCGCCGTCATCGCCCTCGACCTGACTGCGATCGGCCAGAATCTGACGCCCGAACAATGGTACGATGGACTGGTCCTGAGAATCGGCGGGCAACTCCGGCTCGAAGATGAACTGGAGGATTATTGGTACGATCACCTCCGGCTCAGTCCGGTGCAGCGATTGTTCAGCGCCCTGCGGGACGTCGTCTTGCCGAGGACGCCCTCTTCCCTCGTGATTTTCGTCGATGAGCTCGACGTGGTGCGTAGCCTCTCCTTTTCCACGGATGAATTCTTCGCCGCCGTCCGGGAGTGTTACAACCGGCGAACGGAAGATCCCGAGTTCAATCGCATCACTTTCTGTCTGCTCGGCGTGGCCACGCCTTCGGATCTCATCCGCGACACCCGAACCACGCCGTTCAATATTGGCCGACGGATTGAATTGACGGACTTCACGCCCGCGGAAGCCGAGCCGTTGGCCCATGGCCTGGCAGGACCAAATCCATCGCTCTCCGCTGGCCAACTGAAACGGCTGCTGGAACGCATTCTGTATTGGACCGGAGGCCACCCCTACCTGACGCAGCGGCTCTGCCAGGCGGTCGCCCAGGCGAATTCGAAATGGAGCGATCCCTCCTCGTCTTTGGACGAGGCTCACTTCATTGATTCACTTTGCGAAGCTCTCTTTTTCAGCAACCGCGCGCGGGAGCGGGATGACAATTTGATCTTCGTGCGCGAGCGGATTCTGCGAAGTGAGGTGGACCGGGCGAACCTGCTGGATCTCTATCTGAAGGTGCGGGGCGGCAAGAGCGTCGTGGACGACGAGACCAATGCGCTCGTGAGCGTCTTGCGGCTGTCCGGCATCGTGAAATCCGAGCGCGACCAGTTGCGGGTGCGGAACCGCATTTACCACCGGGTGTTCGACTCGGATTGGGTCCGGGCGCACATGCCCGAAGCGGAGCTGCGCCGCCAAGAAGCGGCGTTCCGGCGCGGCGTTCTGCGCGCGACAGCCATCGCTGTGGTCGTCGTGGCCGTGATGACGCTCATGGTGCTGATCGCGATAATGAATGCCACCGAGGCCAGAAGGGCTTCGGCCCGCGCGCATTTTTCCCAAGCCCAGGCCCGGCGAACCAGCGGAATGTCCGGCCACCGCTTTGAAAGTCTCGAGGCACTGGCCAGAGCGCGGCGCGATTACACAAACGAAGCGGCCTTGCGCGATGAAGCGATTGCGTGTCTGGCCCTGATGGATTTGCGACCGACGACCGCCGGAGCATACGCCCTAAATCAGACCAATATCTTCGCAATCGACTTTGCCTCCAAGACCGCCGCAGAAGCCGGAATCGGCGGGACTGTCACTTTGCGCGACATCGATACGGGCAAGGTTTTGAAAGTGCTCGCAGGCCGTGGCCGGCCGATTCAGCAGCTTCATTTCAGTCCGACTCAACCATTCCTCGCGGTGGTGACTCAGCGTGGCGTGGAGGAGCGGTTCGAGGTCTGGAATTGGAAGGAGGGGAAGGCCTTGATTTCCGCCGACCACGGAATTCACGCGCGGTCGATTGATTTCAGCCGGGATGGCGGGAAAGTCGCCGTCGGCCTGAGGAACGGCCTGGTTCGTATCTATTGCCTGCCCTCCGGAGCGCCCGCCCGCCCGCTTGAACTCAGATTGGCGTCTCGATTTCCGCGGGCGACTCAAGTTGTTCGCTTTGATCCGTCAGGCAGCTTGCTGGCGGAAGCCTGTTTGGATGATCTCAACGCTCAGATCTGGAACGTGGAAAGCGGCGAGTGTGTCGCGAAGTTCTACCATCCCGACCGGGCTTACGATCTGTCGTGGCACCCTCGCGGGGAGTTTCTGGCGGTCGCCTGCGGTGATTCTTCCGTGTATTTGTGGAAAACGAACCAAACGGAGTCCGCTCAGAAAATACTCACCGGACACGAGGGCCCAATTGTGAGCGTGGTCTTCAGCCATCGCGGTGGCCTGCTCGCCTCGCTGAGC
>JACPRI010000190.1 GCA_016190065.1 Verrucomicrobiota bacterium | reverse complement strand
GCTTGGGCTTGCGGCCTTCGACCAGCCCCCGGTGGCGGAGGTCGTGGACCAAATTGTCATCAGGCAGGCCGCCTTTCTGGACAGCATCCAACGCCAGCACGTCGGGCCAAGGCAGGTCAACAGCCGCGAAGTATTGAGAAGGAAAGGCGGATGGAAATGCTCGTAGCCACGTTCCGGGCCTTCCAGCTTCCACGACAATTCGGCCGCGTAGGGATTGAGCAGCGTGGTAGTCTGTTCACGGCCCAGCAAGAGCAGGCAGGCGCGGGTGATGCCGCACCGGACAGTGAGCTTGGCCTGGTCGAGGAAGGAGGCGTCATTCCACGACCGGATGGTCTGTTCAGGGATGCGCTCGCGGAACTTGGCGATAAATATGTCACGAGCCTTTGCCAGCGCCTCAGGGTCGAGGTCGGCGATGGTTGCGTTCTTGCAAACAATGGCCGACCAGTCGTCGGCCAAAGATTGGGCGCGGATTTCGTCCTGCTTGACAATACTCAGGCCGGTGAGGGTCGAGCCGTCGCGGGCGTAGAAGTGAGTCTGCCAGGCGATGGGAAGGCCGCGTGGCGCAGCAGGGATTTCAAACAGCACCACGCGACTGGACTGGGTATTGAGTTCGTGGATTTCGCGGAAGCTTGTGGAGGGGTCGGTGCCTTGAGCAATTTGGTGTTTGAGACTGTGGAGTCGTTCTTTTTCCTTCCGATAATCCGTCCCGATGATCCGGCGCGATTTGTTGTCCACACCGAAAACGAGCCACGCGGCTGAAAGTCCGCGCAAATTCGCTTCGTTGCTCAAGGCGGAAAAGTATTTGCCAATATCCGAGGTCGGGAAGTTATCGTTGGCGTCTTTGAACTCGACGCACTCGCTCTCCCACTCGGCGAGCAGCCGCGGCAAAATCTGTTGAAGTTCCTGCTCGGTCATGACTGCTATTTGTAATCCGTGAAGCTGGCGGTGAGCACGGCGAATGTTTTTGGCGCGTGCTTCTCAAAGCCATTCTGATCCACGAACACGAAATCGTACCGCTGGCCGTTTTCCTCGGCAGCGGTAGCATCGGCGCACCATTGCTTGAGCCGCGTCATCTTCTGCGGCAAGTCGAGTTCGGCCCGACCTTTGGTTTCCACCAGCCAGACCATCCGGTCACCGGTGCGGACGATGAAATCAGGGGTGTAGTTGGCGAGGTCGCCGTTGGCCTTGACGTAATCCAGTTTGAACCCGACGGCGAGATAGTTTTTGGCGAACGCCTGGACATCGCGCGCTTCCTCCAGGAACGCGGCAAACCGGAGTTCAAAGCCGCCGGAGTGCGGTTCACCGACAGCCTTGTTGAAGATGGATTTGGTCGTGTCCAAGTATGGACGGTAATCCGTGCGGAATGGGCGCATTTCCTTCAAGCGAATCCGGTCCTCGATGCGTGTCGTGCCGGTTTCCTGAACGGTGAGGGCATTGATGGCAGACTTGAATGCGTCGTAAAGAATCTTGCCTGCGTCCGGCTCGGACAGGTTGCGCAACACGACGGGGTCTTCGAGATTCACGGGAGACGGGCTGAACAGATAGTCGCGCATGAAGTCGCGCACCTGCGGGTAAAGCAGTTCATAACCACCGACCAGCCGGAGGTCTTTGAGCAACTGCCGGGCGAAGAATGCCACCAAGGAGCGGTAATCCGCCGGACCTGTGCCATCAAGCTGGATGGTGTGATGCACTTCGGCGTCGAGCATGGTCTTGAACACGATCTCGCGAGTTTCCTCCGGCGTGAAAGGTTTGAGCGGTAGGAGTTGATTGCCAAACGTGGCCGGGTCGAGCGCCTCAAGATTCTTGAACTCGCGCTGGTAACGGCGTGTGAGCCTGGGCAGCGGGATGTCGAGGGCGTCGAGGTTCTTGTCTTCGTTCTCCCCGTCCACTTCGACGATCAACGATTCGTGCCTGGTTGAGCCGCCACCCATCGGCACGTGCTCGAAGGTGACGCCTTCACTCTGGATGGATTCGACGAAGTCCATGAACGCAGGCGTGCCCATGACGGAAACGGTTTCGCGCACTACGTCGTTGCCATAGTACATCCGACGCAGACCGCGTCCGAGAGTTTGCTCCGGGAGAATATCGCTCTGCGCGGCGTAAGCGCGCAAACCAACGATCGTGGTGACGTTGCGGACATCCCAGCCTTCCTTGAGCATGAGGACAGAGACGATGGCCTTGTGCGGCGACTTCGTCGTGTCAATTTCGTTGGCCTCTTTGCGCAGCTTTTCGAGTTCCTCCTTGTTCTTGCCGGAAGCCGCTTCGGAGATTTCGCCGTTGTTCTTCGTATGAATCACCAGCACCGCGCCTTGCAGCTCGGGACAAATCTTTTCGAGATACGCGCCGACGTCGTCACAGTTGCGGGTGTCGTCCACCATGACGAATAAGACGGCTTTCTTGCCGAGCGCCTTGTGTTCAGCGTGGCTCTTCTTCCATTCCTCGATGCCGAGCCGGAGGTAGTCGTCGTATTTCTCGGTGAAGATGGCGCTTTTCTTTTCGTTCAGCTTCGCCCGGCTAGCTGCGTCGGGCAGGACAGGATGTTTGACGACGTTCTGATGGATGGCCTCGACGAGCGGGTAATCCGAAACGGTTTGGACGAAGATCGCGCCGGTGTCGTGGCGCGGAGTGGCGGTCACGTCCACCTGCAACGCCAAGCGGCGGTCTTTCTGGAGCATCTTGTGATGGATGTCCTGAATGGATTTGAACCAGGCCATGCGCGGGTCGTGGATGTGGTGAGCCTCGTCATTGAAGACCGCCAGTTCCTCGATCTCGCGGATGATCTCGCCGAGGTCGGTCTTGCTGTCGGTCGTTTTTCCGGCAGGTTTGGCTCCGAACGGAGAGAGGAAGTAATCGCGCAAGTCCTCATCCTCCAGCGACGGGTCACGCACGTCCCCGAGGAAAACGCGGTGGATGTTCGTGAGGAAGAAGTTTCCGGTGTCGCGGACAATCCGAACGTCGTCCTGAACGTGGAGGGTGAGTTGGAAGTCGTCGCGCCAGTTACGGCCGTCGCTGCCGTTCGGCGGCAGCACGGGGTCGTTGAAGAATATTTTCAGGCCATCGAAGTCGGCCCGCAGACGGTCGAGCACGATGATGTTGGGCGTGATGACGAGGAAGTTCCGCGACAGGGCGGAGTCGGCCTCGTAGAGCTTGTGGAAGAAACTCCACGCAATGAGGAGCGAGAGGACTTTGGTTTTGCCCGCGCCGGTGGCCATTTTCAGGACGTAGCGCGGCCAATCCTCGGCGAACATGCCGCTGGACACCGCACCGGAGGCATCGAAGCGGAGCAGATCGTATTTGTCGCGGGCGCTCCGAACCTCGTAAAGCCAGATGACCGTCTCGACCGCTTCGCGTTGGGCGAAGTAATAGCGGAATGTCGAAAGCGAACCGTCGGCATTCTCCGTCAGATGTTCGGTTTCGAACCAATGGCGGAGCAAAGCAGTGGAGGTCGCAGACCCGCCGGGATAGCCTCTGTTGCGCCACGTGTGAACTTCCTTGCGGACCTTCGCGACGAGGGGTGGGAGGAGCTTTTCGTAAGCCGTGCTGCGCAGGGCCTCATCAGCAGGAAACCAGCGTTGCTCCGGAATGAGCGCCACGTAGGGCGAGCTCGGAAACTCAGGGTGCAGTGACATCGTCGCGGGATGTTGCCGGTTTCGAGTTCCGTTGGAAAGTGGCGGATGGAGTTCTCCAAATCAGCATGGGTTTATCATTCCTGTTGGTTCATGGCGTCGGGGATAGCTGTTTGACCGCTGCAGTCCACGACTCGCGCAACACGTCTGGCGTGGCAAGCCCAAGGCCCAGGGCCAGTATCAGCAGCACCGCCGGGGGCACAATCACGGCGAGGGTTTCCCGAAATCGCGGATCCATCCCGCGCGCGGCCTGGCGCGGCCGGCCATAGACGATGGCAAATACCACCCGGGTCAGACCGAGGAAGGCCAGCAGCAGACAGCCCAGAAAGAACGCCGCCGCCCACCCGTGCCCGGTAGCGAACGCGCTCTTCACGATGAGCAATTCGCTGAAGAAGGGTCCAAACGGAGGACACGCGGTCACGGCAAACAGCGCCGCCACAAACAGCGCCGCCGAGCGCGGGGTGATGAGCGCCATGCCGCTGACTTCGTCGATGGTTCGCCCACCGGCGGCGCGGCGGAGGTTGCCCGCGCTCAGAAAGAGGGCGCCTTTGGTCATGCTGTTGTTCCACACGTGGAAGAATGCCGCCCACAGGCCGACCCCGCCCAGCGCCGCGCCGAGGCTGAGGATGCCCATGTGCTCGACGCTCGAGTAGGCGAGCATCCGCTTGAAGTCGCGCACGGAAAGCAGAAACAGCGCAGCTACCAGGGTGGAGAACAAACCGATGACCAGCAGCGTCCGGCTGGCAACGGCGCCGGCGCCAGCCGCATCCACCACCGCGCGCACGCGCAGCACCGCGGTGAAGGCCACGGTGGTCACGCCGCCCGCCAGCATCGCGCCAACAATGCCCGGCGCTTCGCCGTAGGCATCCGGTTTCCAGGTGTGCATCGG
>JACPRI010000192.1 GCA_016190065.1 Verrucomicrobiota bacterium | reverse complement strand
CTCCATAGGGTGCGTGGACTCGCTGTGCCCTCATTTCGTCTGCTTCCACTTTTCCAGTGCGGCTTGGCCTTGCTGGCGCGCGTAGGCTGTTCCATAGCGATCTTTGAAATGCAACACGCGCGTCCAGCCGTCGATCGCTTGCTGGCGCATGGCGGCGTCCTGCGCAATGTATTCGTTCACTTCCTTCAGCACCTGGTCCACGGTCGCGTCGTCGTTGGTGGGCCGGATGAAGCGCCGGAGCAAGGACAGCATTTTATCGTCCGTCGGCGGTTTGCCGGGGAAATCTTCCTTCGGTTTCGTGGTGGCTGCGTTGGCGCCTGGCTTTTCGCGAGGATTACTGCGGCCATCGGCCATGGCGCGCCGGTCGGCCATTCCCGGCCGCTGCCCTCGGCGGGCTTGGAGCGCCTCGATCGTGGGAGGCGCTTTGTCCCCGCAAGCGGCGGCCAGTGCGCTGATAACTTTGGGCGCGTCCGCGATGCCGGGCTGCACCAAGGCGAAATTAGCTGTGACCTTGTTCTCCTTGGCGACGACGATCGTCATGAGGCATTCCTTGTTCAATCCGTAATTGCCCGGCCCTTCCGCACCGTCGAGCGAGACGCCGCGTCGAGCTTGCAGCCTCAAAGATCCCGCGGCCGCTTTGAGTCTCTGTTCACCGCTCAACCGGTCTGCCGAAATGAATATGAATTCAGTCTTCAGCTTTTCTTTTTGATCTGCGCCATAGAGGTCGATGGTGGTCATGAGCGGCACCATCGAACGTTCCAAGCCGTGGAGAAAAATCAATGCCGTCGCCGCGCCTTGGTTGTCGGCGATGACGTCGCGCTCTTTGCCTTCGGTTGAGGCAGTAAAGTCAGCGACCTTGAAGGGCGTGGTTCTCTCGCCCGGCTGCGGACCAGAGAAAACCAGGTCGGCGCCATAAAGCGTACCAGGGAGCACGGCAAGCGTGGGAAGAATCGCAAGAGCGACCGTTTCGAGCAGTGATGATTTGAACATACTTAGAGCGGACGAAACCTACCACACTGGAGTTACCGCGGGAACAAGAGATTCTGAGCGTGCGAGCCTTAAGAGTTAGTTTTTGGTAGGGCTGCGCTGCCGCGCAGCCGCAAGTTCCTGCTGCGACTGCAAGTTTTGCGGGGCGTTCATGTTCGATTCCAATAGCTGGCAAAGAAAGGACGCATCTCTTTGGTTCCGACAAAGGCTGCGCGGCCGCGCAGCCCTAGAATTTGGACATTTGCATCATCGATAGGAGCAATTGACCAAGGGATCTCCAGTCAGCCACGGAGTGGCGACGGATGATAGCCCACAGCGTGAGCTGTGGGGCCGGTGCGTGCGTTGCCGAAGCCACAAGGATGGGGCGATAGAACACCGATCCTGGACCGCCATTCACGACCCCTGTCGTCGAAAAAACAATCGGCAGCGCCACGCATTATGGACGCTGCCGATCGCGGAGGACTTCACCTGGAGATTTGCTAAAAGCGATAAGTGATGCTGCTCGTGATCAGGTAATCGGCGAACGCGGCATCCCCGGCGCGGCCTTGATAATTCCGCTGGCGGTTTCGATAGAGGGCGACGGGCGTTGACAAGTTGAAAGAGGTTTTCTTGTAAGTCCAGGTCAGGCCGGGCTCGATTGAGGCCGCGAAGCCCGGTCGTCTTGCGCCCTGGCTCTCGCCAAACGCGTCTTCCGGAGGCACACCTTCCACGCGCCCGCCCAGACTCAGCGCAAGGCCTTTGGAAGGCCAAAGCGCGTAACTTAAGCCGCCCCGCAAGATGTAGGCGTCCCAGACGGAGTTGCCGGTCGAATTGGTGTTCTGCGGATTGATCAAGTAGGTCCCGTTCATATACCCGAAGGTATTCTTGAAGAGCTTCTGGAACGCTTGAAAATCCACGAGCACTCCCACACCGCCGTCGCCCGGTTGAATGGAATTGTCCACATACGACAGTTCCGGACCCGTGGCGCGGAACCGATAGTCGGTCGCCTTGTAATCTCCCGTGGGTGCTTTGATCCCCACACCCAAGCCCAGGTTCCCATTCGGGTTGTTGTCCGGCGAGAAAACCCAGTAGTTGCCCATGAGCCGAACATCCGAAAGCCCGCCCGCCTGCATGTGATGGCGATTGGTCCGATCATGCTCGTAGAGCGAGGATCGATCCGCGTGAACGAACGGTATGGTGAGACCGAGAGAAAAGCGTTTGGTTACCGCGTAAGTTGCGGTGAGGTCAAACGTATGGACGCGATTGATGACTTCCGATCCTTGACCCAGCCGCTGCTTTTGTTCGACGTCCCCGACGAAATGCCGGTCCGAATGCAGCCAGCGGTAAGCGAGGGAAGCCTGCCAATCGCCCTTTTCCAGGTAACTGAACGATTCGCCATGCGCACTCAAACTGAGCGCGCCACATCGCACCGCCACTCACCCTTGCCCCAGGGCATCGGTTTTGAGGCCGATGACTCCCAGGATGACCGTTATTGCCGTCAGGATACGCTTCAGGGCGCGAGTTACCGGTTGTTCGGACATAGCTGTTTCTTGGCCGCATTGTGCCAAAGAAAAGCGGATTGAAAACGGGTCTGGGGCGAAATGGCTTCGTTTAGGGGCGAGTTGCTGGCCCGGACGCATCAGAAGCCTTCGTTCTCTTCGTTGGCTTCCGTGAAGGAAGGCGGATAGACACGAATTTCGTGAATTGTCGCGAATTCCGGAGAACATAATCCTGTTGCGAATTGGTGAGGCCACGCTCCTGCGGAGCCTTGGCACTTTGGAGAAAAGGCTCTGGGAAATCCGATCAAAATCCTTGGGAACTTAACAACGGAGGTCCGAATTCCTAACAAGCCCATCCCATTCGCGACAATTCGAAATTCGTGTCGAGGTATTCTGGCATTTTGCATCGAAACCGATGTTGGCTTTTGCGGGCGTGCAAACTAATGTTTCCATCCACCATGAACCTTTCGATATCCGACCGCGCCTGGCTTGTCATTCTCGCCTATGGTTTCACTTTCGTCTGCGCCTCAAGCCTCCATGCTCAAACGGACAAGCCGGTGTTGCACGGGCGCCATTGGGTCGCCATCACGGGCAAACCTTTGGGCGCCACGGCGGGCGCCAAGATGTTTGAGCGCGGTGGCAATGCCGTCGATGCCGCATGCGCCATGCTGGCCGTGGTCTGCACCATGTACGACGATGTGAGCTGGGGCGGCGAAACACAGGCCCTGATCTACGATCCGCGCAACAAGAAGGTCGTTGGAATCAGCGCTCTGGGCGTCGCGCCGACGGGCGCGACGCCGGCGTTCTTCAAAGAGAAGAAACTCAAGTATCCGCCCAGCGAAGGCCCACTGGCCGCCGTCACGCCAGGAAATCCGGGAGGTTTGATGGTGATGCTGGCTGAGTTCGGGGTGCTCTCGCTGAAGGAGGTTTTGGAACCGGCCATGCAGATGGCGGAGGGTTATCCGATCGAGGCGGAATTGGTCCGAAAAATTGAGAACAACAAAGCCAAACTCACGAAGTGGCCGTACTCAAAGAAAGTCTTCCTCCCGCACTCCGGAGAACACGAAGCCCCGAAAGCCGGCGAGATTTGGCGCCAACACGACCTTCTCGCGACGCTTCAGAAGCTGGTTGAAACTGAAACGAAGGCGTTGAAAGCCGGCCAAGACCGCAAACAAGCGATCTATGCGGCGCAGGAGCGTTTCTACCAAGGCGACATTGCCGAGGAATTCGTGCGCGGTTCGCGCGAGCAAGGCGGCCTGCACACGCTTTCGGATCTCGCGAACTGGAAAGCGAAGATCGAAGAGCCGGTCATGACGGCTTACAAAGGCATCGAAGTTTACAAACTGACGTGCTGGACGCAGGGCCCCGTATTGCTGCAAGCGCTCAACTTGCTCGAGAATCTCGACCTTCAATCGATGAGCTACAACAGCGCTCGTTACATTCACGCGCTTTACCAGGCCATGAACCTCGCTTACGCCGACCGCGACTTTTATTACGGCGACCCTGACTTCCCGCCGGAAGAGCCGATCCGCGGTTTGCTCTCGAAGGATTACGCCAAGCAACGGTTGAAGTTGGTCGATTGGAAGAAGAACAGTCCGGACATCCGGCCCGGTGATCCGTATCCGTTCGAAGGAAAGCAAAACCCCTTCCTCGACGTGCTGAAAGATTGGTCCAATGTCCGGACCAACCAGCCCCAGAATCGACGCCGATCCACGGCCGAGCTTCGAGAACCTGCGATGGGCAATCCGCAATCCATAACTCGTCAGGTCTCGTCCACCCTGGAGTCACAGCCGCTCGCAGCCACGGAGGACCAAGATTTCGACACTGCGTTCCGCGCTGGCACGACTTCGATTCAGGCCGCCGATGAAAAAGGTTGGGCAGTCTCGATCACGCCCAGCGGCGGATGGCTTCCCGCTTGCATCGCGGGCAACACAGGCGTGGGCATGAGCCAGCGCATGCAAAGTTTCGTGGTCGAAGCGGCGGAGAATCCATTCAACGTCGTCGCTCCGGGCAAGCGCCCGCGCGTCACGCTGACGCCGAGCCTGGCGCTGAAAAACGGCAAACCGTTCCTCTGCTTTTCCGTGCAAGGCGGCGACACGCAAGATCAGAATCTGCTGCAATTCTTTCTAAACGTGGTGGAGTTTGGGATGGACGTGCAAGAAGCGTGCGAAGCGGCGAACATTACCAGCTACCAGATGCGCAGTTCATTCGGCAGCCACGAGGTGCAGTCGGGGCGATTGACTTTGAATGAGCACGTCCCGCCGTGGGTGCGGCGAGAACTCCAGCGCATGGGCTATCGCCTCGAATTCTCCAAGAAGACTTCCGGCCCGATCACCGCCATCTATTTCGATCAGGAACACGGCACATTCTGGGGCGGCGCGAGCGATGACGGGGAGGACTACGGGATTGCCTGGTGAGCTGAGATTTCCTGAATCAATTCCGCGTTCCATTCGGCTGCGGCTGCGCCGCACGGCGGTCTCTGCGGTCGGCTTTGCAGCGCCTCCAGATCGCGAATCCAAGCAATCCAATTGCCGCGGCCAGCGCGTATTCATGCGGCTCCGGCACGGCGCTGAAGGTCAAACTGAGGTCGTTGCCGGATTGACTGATCCCAAAGCTGCCGCCGTCGAGCGAGTTCTGAAACGCCGAAACGTCCAGGGTGAATTTGAGCGGATCGAATCCAAGAATTCCGCCGCTCGCCGTCGCGATAGTCCAGGTGTAATTCTGCAAACTGTCGAAGCTCGAGGCGGATCCTGAACCGCCGCCCAAAGTCAGGGAAGTGACCTGGAGGTTGAATTTGTTGGCCGAGCTCGCGTTGATGGTCAGCGTCCCGTTGATGTTGAGGAAATCCCAGCCCGGATTGGAGCCTTGCGTCCCATTGGCGTGATTGATTTCCCAGACATAATTCCCGCCGCCGGACCAGGTCTGCGAGCCGGTGGTCAATGTGCCGGAACTGGCGCCCGGCGAAACCGTGCCCCCACCGGCAATAACAAAATCGGCAATCGTGCCCGTGCCGCTGACGGTTCCCCCGTTGTTCACGGTGAACGTTGTTCCGGCTGTGAT
Source organism: Verrucomicrobiota bacterium (assembly GCA_016190065.1). GTDB lineage: Bacteria > Verrucomicrobiota > Verrucomicrobiia > Limisphaerales > SIBE01 > VHCZ01. The sequence goes on along the minus strand of JACPRI010000192.1, from coordinate 19,646 downwards.
TCCAGCCACGCGCAGGACTCCGGCATTCACGGTGGTTGGCCCGGTGTAGGTATTGTTGCCGGCGAGAATGAACGTTCCCGTGCCGGTCTTCGTCAGGCCGCCGGTGCCGCTGATTACGCCGGAGTGCGTCGTCGAACTGTTATTGCCTCCCGCGGTCAAATTGCCTGTCCCAAGATTCACATTTCCCGTGCCGGACAAAGCGCCGATCGTTTCGTAGAATCCTCCCAGGCTAAACGCCGCCCCGCTTGAAATGCTGATCGCACCGGTGTCGGCCAGGCGCTCGCTGGCCCCCAAAGCCAATGTGCCTGCGCTGATCGTTGTTCCACCGGTGTAGGTATTGGCACCGCCCAGGGTCAACGTGCCGGTGCCGACCTTGGTCAGTCTGCCGCCGGTGCCGCTGATCACGCCCGAATGGGTCGTGGAACTGTTCAGCCCTCCCGTGGTCAACAAGCCGCTGCCCAAACTTAAATCGCCCGCCCCACTCAGGGAACCGACCGTCTCGCTGTTGTCGTTCAGGTCGAACGTCGCTCCGGCGCCTAGGGAAACAGCGGAACTGTCAGGAATCGCCGTGCCGAGCGTGAGCCGGAGCGTGCCCGCCGAAATCGTGGTTGCGCCAGAATAGTTGTTCGCGCCGCCCAGCGTCAGAGTTCCCGCGCCTAATTTGGTGAATCCGCTGCCGCCTGAAATGGCCTGATCGATGATGGCGCTGCCGCCGCTGGCCACGGTGGTGTTGCCGCTGGACAAGGTGAGAGTTCTCGAGGAACTCGCGAGGGTGTAAGTCGAGAGATTAAAGGTGAGCGACTGCACCGTGAGATTCGCTCCGATGGTAATCGTGTAAGCTCCCAGCGTGGTGCTGCCGAAAATGGCATCGTGGCCGTTGGACCACGAGACTCGGGACGTTCCATTCCACCAAACGCGGTTTCCCCCCGCCGTATTCCAGGTGCCGCTTCCGTCGGAGGGGCCGGAGGTCGAACTCTGGCCATTCCAAGTAAAAACCGCCGCGCGAAGATCTGAGGAGCAACAGATCAACCACAGCCCCACCCACAAATGAACTACGAACTTTGACATCGCCGATGGGGGGCAAGAACCGTCGCACGCGGGGAATGGAACCCGGTCTGGACCCGGACCAACTTTCCTCAGGCTTGGGGAACTTCACAATTGGGGTGAGTACCCTACATGGATCATATCCTTGGTCACGATCCCTTCCGTTTGCTGGCCTCCCTGACAGAAGCAAATCCGAAATCCGAAACAAGGTCGAAACGGACCACTTAACGCGCGTGAACTCGCCAAAACGCCGTTCGACGCGGATTCGTGGGCACACGGAGCGAAACGATCTGGGGATCCGAAGTGACGGTGACGTTGGTGACGAGACTCCAATTCACTTGTCCCAAAGCAGGCGTCGTTTCCACTTCGTGCAGCTTTCCGATTTCACCGCTGATGCTCAGCAGCAGGTTCGTCCCGGACCGGCTGAGAGAAATCGTCGGTGGCACTCGTTTCCCACCCTCATCGCTCAAATCCGGCACGCCATTGCCGTTGGTATCGTTTGGATCCACAATCCGCAGCAGCCAGGAAACGTAGTCTTCCCCTCGTGTGGCCACGTCGCCGTCCTGCAACGACAAGGGCGCGCGATATTCGTTGCCCTGGCGCGGCAATTCATCGATGGCGTGATAAGCGATGGTCTGTGTTTTTGCATCTTTCCAGAGTCCGGATTGGAGCCCCAGGCGTGCGGCGCCGGTTTTCTCGAACACCATATTCCCGGACAACGTGAGGTTCGTGCCCTTCTGCGTCAAAGTAACCGAAGCCGTGACGTTGGTTTCTCCTTCGATGTTGCGATAAGGCAACGCGCCGGAGTATTCCAAAATCTGGAACTTGTGCGCAAAGGTCAGATTAAGCCCGTCCAGTAAGCCGGTCAGCGTCACGCGGCAGGTGCCTTCTCTGGATTTCGCCTCGCGCTGCCAAACCGCCGCCACTTTGCCGTCCGCGTCCGCGCTCTCAAAACTGCCGCTGGTCGCGATTTCCGTAACCGGCAGATCAACTTCAAAAAAATCCGGTATCCCGTTCGTGTTCGCGTCGGACGCGTTAGGAACGTCAAGATAGAAAATGCCGTCGCTGCGTTGGTTCGCACGGAGCAGCACGAAAAAGCTTCCATGAGTCCGCAGACCACCCGAAGGCAGAGGCGCGAGTTCTCCGTTCAGGTCTGCGCCGGTTGAGTCCGTCGTCAGCATGAAAGAGCTGCCGGGGGCCGAAGAGTTTGTGGCCGCCTGGAATCGAATCGCGAGACAATGCAGTTGAATCTGCGCGACGGTAGCGGCCCAGGCCGCCGAATGCGCCGAGGCCAAGAGGCCGATGAGCAAAACCCACCTCAAGGCTCGCGGTCTTCCGTTGATTTTCCTTTCTCGTGTCACACGTTTCGGGATAATCAAATCCTACCATGAAACGCAAAGCAAGCCGCCAGCCACTGACGATTTCGGATTTCGGATTTCGGATTTCTGATTTGAGTCTGCCAGCATGTGATCAGCGGCACCCAGGGCATGCGGCACCGTCTTCCCCCTCACCCCGGCCCTCTCCCCAGGGGAGAGGGAGCATTGGCTGCCGCCTCCCAAACCGATTGGAGCGCTTCGATCTCTCCCAGCGCTGGATCCGAGATTCCCTCTCCCTGAGGGAGAGGGCCAGGGTGAGGGGGAAAGGGATCTCAGATTCCGTTCTGCGCCGAACACGGCAACTGTCAGCGCTTAGTTGCCTTTCCTTCGCCTTGTGTGAATTTGTCGCCTTCGCCGCCGATCCCTTCGCCGACGGGGTCCGGCCCACGGATCCGCTCACGCCCGAGCAACAGCAGAAAACGTTTCATTTACCGCCCGGTTTCGAGATTCAACTCGTCGCGGCCGAACCGGACCTGCGCAAGCCATTGAACATGGCGTTCGACACGCTGGGCCGGCTCTGGATCACCGAATCGCGCGAGTATCCCTTCGCTGCGCCGCTCGACAAACCCGCCCGGGACTCCATCCGCATCTTCTCCGATTTCGATGACACCGGGCGCGCGCGCAAGGTCACGATCTTCGCCGACGGCTTGAACATCCCCATCGGTCTTTATCCCTTTTGCAGTCCGGCGAGCGACGGCCAGAGCGGCTTCACCTGGAAATGCATCGCCTGGAGCATTCCGAACATCTGGCTTTTCGAGGACCTCGATGGCGACGGCAAATCGGACAAGCGCGAGATTCTTTACGGCCCGTTTGATCACACCCGCGACACGCACGGCAATCAGGCGTCGTTCCGCCGCGGTTTCGACGGCTGGCTCTACGCGACGCACGGCTTCAACAACGATTCGCACGTCAAAGGTCGCGATGGTCACGAAGTCCATCTGAACTCCGGCAACACCTACCGCATGCGCCTGGACGGCTCGCGCATCGAACATCACACCTGGGGCCAGGTGAATCCGTTCGGCCTCGCCTGGGATCCGTTCGGCAATCTTTACTCCAGCGATTGCCACAGCGCGCCCACCTACCAATTGCTCGCCGGCGGTTACTATCCCAGCTTCGGCAAGCCGCACGACGGCCTCGGCTTTGCGCCCGTGCTCATGGAGCACAGCCACGGCTCGACCGCCATTGATGGCATGCTCTACTACGCCGACGACCTCTGGCCGCAGGAGTTCCACGGAAATATTTTTGTCGGCAATGTCATGACCAGCCGGGTCAACCGCGACCGTCTCGAATTCCACGGCTCGACTCCCAAGGCCGTGGAACTGGATGATTTCGTGAAGACGGACGACCCGTGGTTCCGCCCCGTGGATAACCAACTCGGCCCCGACGGCGCTTTTTACATGGCGGACTTTTACAATCGGATCATCGGCCACTACGAAGTGCCCTTGATGCATCCCGGTCGTGACCGCGAGCGCGGCCGCCTCTGGCGCGTCGTTTACAAAGGCACGGATGGAAGGGCAAAGCTGCGCCCGCTGGCTTTGCCGAAGGAACTCGCCGGCCTGATCAACGAGCTGGCGTCGCCGAACCTTCCGCGGCGCATGCTCGCGATGAATGCTATCTTCGACCAATTTGGCAAACCCGCGGTCGCCCCCTTGCAGCGCGCCCTCGAGCAACCGAAGAATGCGTTTCAAGAGAGTCATCTCCTCTGGTTGTTGCACCGCCTCGAGGCCTCGAAGGTGCGTGATCTCGCCCACGCCGCCGAAGCGCGAAGCCCGCTCGTGCGCGTTCACGCGCAACGCATCGCGGCCGACATCTTCGATCAGGATTCGCGGGGCCATCTGGCGAGCGATCCGGAGACGGATATCCATCACATCGCGACCGCGGACGAGATGGCGACCAATGGGCTCAAAGATCGCGACGCGCTCGTGCAGCGCTGCGCCGCGGAGGCCTGGAGGAAATTCCGGCTCGCCGGCACCAGCATCGTGAAGAACCTGCTCGAACTGCGGGCGCGGGTCCCAGCGAATGATACGCACCTGCTTTACGTCGTCCGCAAATCGATCCGGGACCAGCTCAATACGGAAGCGACCTTCGCAGCCGTTCTGAAGGCGGGCTGGAACGAAACCGAGGCGCGCGCTTTGGCGGACGTGGTCTTGGGAGTTCGATCGCCGCTGGCGGGAACTTTTCTGTTGCGGAACCTCGGACGATTGGACCAAGGCCGGACTTCGCTTGCCGCGGCCTTGCAGCACGCGGCACGCTATGCTCCAGCCGCTGAACTCGAACCGATCGCCCCATTCGTCCGCGAGAAATTCCCGGGCGATACCGACTTCCAGGTCGCGCTGTTCGCGAGTGTCGAGCAGGGGGTCACGCAAAGCGGCACGAAGCTCAGCGACACACTGCGGAATTGGGGAACGGAACTTTGCGCGGGGGCGCTGCAAGCCACACCCGACACCGCGTGGTGGAATACGCCGCTGGACGGCGCCTACAACCCGCGCAATCCATGGGCGTTTCAAGAACGCGGCTGCAGTGATGGCCGGCGAGCGCGTTTGTTGTCCAGCCATCCGCTGGGCGAGACGCTCACGGGGACGTTGCGTTCGCGAGCTTTCGCCCTGCCAGCGCAATTGAGCTTTTACCTGGCCGGCCACCAAGGCGAGCCCACTCGGCCGCCGCACCAGCGCAACGCCGTGCAGCTCCGCTCCTCGGACACCGGCGCCGTGCTCGCGGAAGCATTCCCGCCACGCAACGACACCGCGCAAAAAATCACTTGGGACCTTGCGGCGCATGCTGGCAAGCCTGCGTATCTCGAAGTCACCGATGGCGACGCGGCCGATGCCTGGGCCTGGCTCGCGTTCGGGCGGTTCGACCCGGCGGTGGTCTCGCTGCCGTCCGTTGCGCCTGGCGACATCGCGCGCCGCCAGCAAACCGCTGCCGAACTCGCGGGCCGGCTGCGGCTGCCCGTGCTTGCGCAAGTTCAGCCCATCGCGCTCCGTTCCGATTATGACGTCGATGCGCGCGCGGCCGCAGCTCGCGCTCTGGCGTCTCTGGACCGAGAGACGGCGGCGAACTTATTGCCGCCCGTGCTGACAAACGCCGCGCAACCGTTGACGTTGCGCGAAGGCATCGGCCTCGCGTTGGTCGAAACTGATTTGGCGGCGGCGCGCTCGACGGTGGTCGCCGCCATGAAATCGGCGCCGCACCGCGTGCAACTGAGGTGGGCGCTGGCACTGGCCGCGAACGCCGCCGGCGCGGACGCCTTGCTGCAAGCGGTGGATACCGGGAACGCGCCTCCCGTTCTGCTGCAAGTCCGCGCGGTCAAGGATCGTGTGCTTGCGGCCAATCCCACGGATGCGGCAGGCCGCCTGGCAAAGCTCACCAAAGGACTCGCGCCGGTGGACCTCATGAAAGACCGCACGCTTGCACAGCGAGTCCGGACCTATCCCGCGGCCGCCGCGAAACCGTCCGAGGGCCAGCGGGTGTTTCAGCAGAACTGCGCCGTGTGCCACCGCGTCGATGGCGAAGGCGGTCTGATCGGGCCCCAGCTTGACGGCATCGGCAATCGCGGTCTGGAACGGTTGGTCGAGGATGTTCTCGATACGAATCGAAATGTGGATCGCGCGTTCCGCTCGCATCTTCTCAAGCTCAAGGATGGCGAAGTCGTGAGCGGACTGCCGCGTCGCGAGGAAGGCGAGCTGCTGATACTGGCCGACTCGACCGGCAAGGAAATCTCGGTGCCGAAGAAAAATATCGAATCCAGCCGCGAATCGGAGACGTCGCTGATGCCGGAGAATTTCGCCGACGTGATTACGCCGGAAGACTTCCATCATTTGATGGCTTTCCTCCTCTCCAAACGGTCGGAGCAAGCTGCGAAGCCCTGATAAGCTGTCATAAGCTGTCATCGAGTGGCTTGCAGGACTTCAGCGCGTGCCATAGGATGGTGTCATGGTTGAGTTGCTCCTCACTGCTCCACCGGAATCGGAAGCTTTGGCAAAATTGCTCCGGCCCGAACCGCTCGCCGATGGGACCGAGCCAGAAGAGCGATTGATCCTTTGCGGCCTTTCCTGGGAACGATACCTGGCGCTCGACAAGGCTCTGGGCGACGATCGGCCGGGCCCGCGCTTCTATTACCTGGACGGCGATCTCGAAATCATGACGACCTCCAACGAACACGAGCGGATCAAGAAATGGATTGGGGATTTTCTGGCTGACTATTTCGTGCACACTGGTGTTGAGATCATGCCCCGCGGTCAGGCGACGATGCGAAAAGCTTTGGAACTAGCCGGCGCGGAGCCCGACGAATCCTGGTGCATCGGCGAGGAAAAAGAATTTCCCGACCTCGTCCTGGAAATCGCCCTCACAAGCGGCGGCGTGGACAAACTGAAAGTTTACGGCCGTTTCAACGTGCCGGAGGTTTGGTTCTGGCGCGGCAACAAACTGGAGATTTTCGTTTTGGGCCGCGCGGGTTACGCGCGCGCCGCAAAAAGCCGGCTACTCCCTGATCTGGACATCGCGCTGATTGAGCGGTGCGTGGCCATTCGCTCCTGGCAAAAAGCCCGTCAAGCGTTTCGCGCCGGCCTTACGCCTTCTCACTGACGACGCTGACTCGCGGGGGCGCTTCGGCGACCGTCAACACGCCAGAACCGGCGCCGCCGCCAAAAACTTCCTGGAGCGCGGTCGGATCTGGCGCGCCGCCAGATTGCTGAAGAGTGAGCACATCGGGGATGATTTCGCCGGCGACTTGTTCGGCCAGAGCGGAGTAGCCTTTCGGCAAAAGACCGCTGTTCAACGCGCGGCGCAACTCCGCGATCCAGGCCAGGTGAAAATCATGGAATGTTCCCGCCGTGACGCGGCTCCAATCATGCGCAGGCATAGTTCAACTTAACGCGCCAAAACAGTCCCGCGCAATGCAGATGCTCGATCTTCCGGAGGACTGTGGAGGCTGGAAGCTGGCTGAGCACCGTTCTACTTTGGCCGCACCTCGCTTACCTGGCGTTTGATCTCCGCGATGATCAATTCTTCGACACTCGGCGCCCAGCGCGTCGGCAAGCCGTAATAAATCATCGCCGTCGCACCTTCGTAGCCGCCTTCGTTCCACACGCGCAGCGATGGGATGTAAGCCATCACGTCGTGGCTGTAGCCGGCGACCCAGATTTTCGGGCCGAGCTCGCTCTTCAACCGGAGCGAATAATCCACCACCACTTCGCCGCCGAGCGTGACCAGGGTCAATGCATCGCCCAATTGCCAGGCAGCAATGGGATAAGGATAGGTCACCGGCAAGGCGCGGCCCTCGGATAGCTCCCGCTGGAATTTCTTGGCGTGGGCAGCCAGGTAGCGGTTGGTGGATTGAAGATTCTTTTCGAGATCTTCGCGCGCCGGGGCTTTGTCAAACGGCAGCGCAATTTCGCGATACGAAGTGATAAGCCGCGGCGCAATAGGATTCTGGACGCCGCCGAGGACTCGATCCACTTCCGCGGCCAGTTGCTCCCCGTAGGCCATCGCGAGTTCCGGCGTGCGCCGGGGCAACGGATTGATGTCCGCGCCGCAGCCCTGGACAAAAAGTGCAACGGCGCTCGGATGGTTTTTTTCCACGGCCATCTGCGCGAAGCCGGGATAATCGCCGGACCATTGGTAATCCGAGAGGACGGTGGCGTGACAGGCGTAGCCGAACACCACGGCGAGCAACTTCTCCTGCGCGTCGGCGACGCGGAGCACGGGGACATCGTAGTCCACGGGCCCTTTCAAACTGCCGGTCGTCCGCAAGTCCGGAACTTTCGCCTCAGGATTGTTCCGCCGATTGACGCCAAAGGTCTCGTGGCCGGAAGCCCAGGATAATTTGGCCGGCTTCAGCTGCTCGAGTGCTTCGGTCATCGCGGCGAAAATTTTGGTTTTCAGTTCTGCCGTGTAGCGCTGCACCTTGGCCCATTCGTCCGGGGCCAGGAAATACATCGTCTCCAAGTTCCGGCCGAGCACAGGACCGGTGTGCGTGTGGGAAACGTTGAGCACGATCTGGTCGCGCCGGAGTTTCAGCCGCTCCCGAGCAGTCTGGCAAACCGCTTGCGAAGTCTCGCGGTCAATGCCCACCAGATCCAGGGTGACCAGGACAACGCGCTGGCCGTCGCCGGCTTCGAGCGCCAGCGCTTTGGCCCAGAGATCGGTCCGCGTGGCTTCGGACGGGTGATCGCGCGTGGCGTAACCACTCAGCCACATCGGCTGGTCAGGCGTGATCTTAACTTTGCTGACACCGGCTTTCCAACCCATGGCCGTGTCCGCTCCGAGAACGTCGGCGGTGGACCACAATAAGAAAAGAATCAAGGCGCGCATGCTTGCCGGTTGTTAAACCACTAATTGACACTAATGCACACTAATATCTGCCGGATCGTCACGAAATCGGGGAGTTTGAACAGAAGGCAACAAAGCTAACCAAGCCCTTCGTTAGCTTCGTTTCCTTTTGTTAAAACTTGGAGAACCGGCCCGCTTTTTCCCGCAACCGGTTCGCTGTTCAAAGTTCACTGTTCGACGTTGAGCCTGCGGCGTCAGAACTTTGAACATCCGACGTCGAACGTCGAACAACCAACCAACTGTAGATCCGAGAGGAACACGAAAGTCTGCATGAACCGGTAGCGTCGGTCTCCTGTGGTTGCGGCGGCGCCGCCCTCCCGGATTTTTGCGGACTTTTTCATGTATTGGCGCATGGTTACGTGAAGACTCTGTGAACGACCAATTGAAATCGCCCGCCGTTCCGCGCCTGCGGGAAATCTTTCTTGCCGCGTTGGGGAAAGCTGGCGCGGAAGAGCGAGCCGCTTTTGTCAGCAGGGCATGCGGCAACGATCGTGCGCTCCGTGAGCGCGTCGATGAATTGCTGCGCGAGCACGACACCGTCGGGACGTTTCTCGAAACTCCCGCCGCCGCCGTTGCCCGAGTTTCCGCACACGGCGGGGTTGGACCCGGCGGCACGGCCGTGGTTAGCGGCGTCACCGAGAAACCCGGCGACCGCATTGGCCGCTTCAAATTGCTCCAAAAAATCGGCGAAGGAGGCTGCGGCGTCGTTTACATGGCCGAACAGGAAGAGCCGGTGCGTCGGCGCGTCGCGCTGAAGATCATCCGGCTGGGCATGGACACCAAAAGCGTCATCGCCCGGTTTGAGGCGGAGCGACAGGCACTGGCCATGATGGACCATCCGAACATCGCGAAAGTGCTCGATGCCGGCGCCACCGAGACGGGCCGGCCTTTCTTCGTCATGGAATTGGTGCGCGGCATTCGCATCACGGAGTATTGCGATCAGAATAATCTCACCAACGACGAGCGTCTGAGACTTTTCGTCCAGGTCTGCCAGGCGATTCAGCACGCGCACCAGAAAGGCGTGATTCACCGCGACATCAAGCCATCGAACATTCTGGTCACGTTGCACGACGGGACGCCGGTCCCGAAGGTCATTGACTTCGGAATCGCCAAAGCCACCGAACAGCGACTCACTGACAAGACGCTCTTCACGGAATTCCAATCCTTCATGGGCACGCCCGCGTACACGAGTCCGGAGCAAGCGGAAATGAGTGGACTGGATATCGACACGCGCAGCGACATCTATTCGCTCGGGGTGTTGCTTTATGAATTGCTTACGGGACAAACGCCATTCCAGGCGGAGCGGCTTGTTCAGTCGGGCCTGGACGAGATGCGGCGGATCATTCGGGAAGAAGAGCCGGTGCGGCCTTCGACGCGTCTGAGTTCGTTGAATATGACGGACGCCACGGCCCTCACCAAAGCGCGGCACTCCAAGATTCCGGCGCTCGTGCAGGCCATTCGCGGCGATTTGGATTGGATCGTGATGAAGTGCCTGGAGAAAGATCGGATGCGCCGGTACGAAACCGCCAACGGTTTGGGGATGGATATCCAGCGTTATCTGGACAACGAGCCCGTGCTGGCCCGCCCGCCGAGCACGGCTTATCGGGTTCAAAAATTCGTCCGGCGAAACAAAGTGATGGTCGCGGCGAGCGCCACGGTTGCGGTCGTGCTCGTGGCTGCGGCGGTCGTGGGCAGTTGGCTGGCGATCCGAGCCACGCAGGCCGAGGCCGAACAGAGCCGTCTCTACCAGTCCGCCGAGGCGGCCCTGAAGAACGAAGCCAAACAGCGCCAGCGCGCGGAGACCGAAGAACTCGCCGCCTTGCGGCGTTCCTACAACTCCGACATGAATCTCGTGCAGCAGGCCCTGGCCGCGAATAACCTGGGACGGGTCGTCGATTTGCTGGATCGGCATCGACCGTCCACTGCATCTCAAATTTCAAATCTCAAATCTCAAATGCCGCCGGATTTCCGCCAGTGGGAATGGCGCTATTTCTGGAACCAATCGCGGAGCGCGGCCGCGTTCGCCCTGCCGCAACAGACCCATGCCATCGAAACTGTGGCCCTGTCGCCGAACGGGCGGCTCCTCGCATCCAGTGACCGGCAAGGCACGCTCAAGCTGTGGGATTTGATGACGCGAACAGAGGTGGCCGTGATTCGAGAGCGCGGGCCGGGTGAGCGCGGGTTTCCGCCGAGAGCCTTTGCGTTCTCGAGCGATGGCAGCCTCCTGGCCGCGGTCTTTCCCGGCAGTGGGCCCTGGCAGCGAGCCATTATCAAAGTTTGCACTATCGCGACGCGGCAGGTCACCGCCGAGATTCAGCCCGAAGGAGGCGTGGAAGCTCTGGCGTTCAATCGTGACGATTCGATGCTCTTCATGCTCGGCCAAGACATGGCCGTCCGGGTTTGGGATTTTGAAAAACAGCAGCTCAAGGTCAAGCTGCCGCGACAACAGATCGAAGGATGGCGGCGGGCCGTCTTCTCTCCCGACACCAAATGGGTCGCGTTCGCGGAAGGCGGCGTGATCCGTGTGCACGACCTGGATACCGGGGTTGAAAGAAGCCGCATGGACACATTCGAGAGTGATGTCGCCGCGCTGGCCTTTTCGCCGAAGGGCGATTTACTGGCCGTCAGCCCTTTGTTTTCCGGAACCTCAACGACGATCAAACTTTTCTCGACCGCAACCGGACGGGAAGCGGGTGAATTGGCCGGTCACGTCTCCTGGGTTCCCGGATTGACCTTCACGGCAGATGGCCAGCGGCTGTTATCCGCAGGAGCGGATCAAACGATCCGCATCTGGGACGCGCCGAATCGCCGGGCGTTGGCTGTGCTGCGCGGACATCTTTCGGAGGTCAACTGCGTCGCGGTCACGCCCGACGGCAAGACGATTGTGAGCGGATGCAAGGACGGGACGCTTTTCGGCTGGGCCGCGGACAGCAGCGTGCGCAAACGCCCCTTCGAGACGCTCCCGGTATCCGTGGCCAGCGTCGAGTTCTTTCCCGGAAGCCAGCGCATGTTGAGCGTGAACACGAATCTCACGGTCAGCGTCTGGAACCTGGCCACGCTGGAAGAAGTCGAGCGCATTGCGGCGCTGGGAAACGACATCGTGCGCGTCCTGGTTTCGCCGGATGGCGCCCGCGTGTACGCGAGCACGTTTGGGGGCGAGGTCAAGGTATTGGATTGGGCAACTCGGCTTATGATGACCAATTTGGGAGGACCTGCTGGCCGGAGCGGAAGATTTGGTCAAGGCGGACCGGGCGGCCCTCCTGGCGGACCGGGTGGTCGCCGGGGGCCAGGTGGTCCTGGAGGACGCGGACCTCGCGGTGGCCTCCTCGCACTTGCAGATAATGGACGCACTCTGGTGGCTTCTGGATCTGGCGCCAGCGTTCGTCTGTTTGACACCAGTTCGTGGGGGATGAAGGCGGAATGGCGAATGGGCGACCCGTTCTCTCGAGAACAAATGATTCTCTCGCCCGATGAACGCTTCTTGCTCGTGCCGGCATCCGACGGAACCATCGAGTTCCGAAACCTGACCGACGGCCAGACGAACGCCACGGTCGTCGCCCAAAACTGGGGCGTGTCCGGAATGGCGTTCTCACCCGACGGCCATCTGCTGGCCATCTCTTCTCGAGACGGCACGGTGAATCTCTGGGACCCGGCCGAACGGAAGATTCTCGACGTGCTGCGCGGGCACCTGCTCGGGGTGCATGCCGTCGCTTTCTCGCCCGATGGCCAGCGACTCGCGACCGTCAGTCATGGGAATGAAGCGATCAAGCTGTGGGATGTGAGCACGCGACATGAAGTGGCCACGCTGGCCGGCGAAGGTTCGCTCTTCGATCGCGTCAAGCTCTCCCCCGACGGCCAATGGCTCGTCGCGATCAACCGGGAGGGACAAACCCACCTCTGGCGCGCGCCGTCGCTTGGCGACATCGCCACGGTTGAAGCACGGCAGTAGTTCCGCAAAACGCACCCGGTGGACGCTGGCGCGTGTTTCCAGCGCGATTGATATTGGGGACGATGTGCTGGAATCAATCGTGCGGAATTCGTCGGTGCTTTGCGCATGTCAGGGAAACAAACCATGAACATATGGTTCAGCCGATCCTATTATCGCTTATCCACGCATGACCTTCAGAGAAGGTAACTTCGGGCAGGTCTTCGGCGTCTTAACCCAGGCCAGCATGTCTCCGTCGATTCACACTCGTGAAAACCGCGAATTCGCCACGGAAATCAAATTCCTGATCGACCCGGCGGTGGCCGGCATGATTCGGGACTGGGCGCGGGCCAACCTGGCGCCTGATCCGCATGCCGGCGGCGATTTGCTCGACACGTATCAGATCACCAGCCTTTACTTCGACACCGAGCAATTCGACGTGTTCCATCGGCGCGGTTCCTTTGGCCGCAGCAAGTATCGTATTCGGCGCTACGGTCACGGGGATGTGGTCTTTCTCGAGCGGAAACTGAAGACCCGAGGCCTCCTCACGAAGCGGAGGTCGATCATGAAACTCGACGAATTGGAGCGCCTTTCGGACGCCGAATCGGAGCGGGATTGGGCAGGGCATTGGTTTCATCAGCGGCTTTTGGCGCGGCGGCTTCGGCCCGTTTGCCAAATCACGTATCGCCGCACGGCGCGCGTTGCCATGACGAACTACGGCCCGATCCGGTTAACGATGGACGAGAGAGTCCGCGCGTGGCCGGCGACCGGTCTTGTGTTTAACGACTCCGACGAAGGCACGGCGCTGTCGGAGAGCCGGATCATTCTCGAATTGAAGTATCGCGTGGAAATGCCGGCGCTTTTCAAAGCGCTTCTGGAGGGGTTCGACCTCACACCCCAACCGGTGTCCAAGTATCGCCTCGCGGCGGCAGCGCTCGGGCTGGTCGCAGAGTTTGAAGCGTCGCCAGATGAAACGGCTCCATGCGCTCCCTCCGTTCCAACCGTATGTGCGCTAGGCTAAGCCGCAGACTGATTCCGTCCGGATTGGGGAGCACACGCGCCCTCGCGTGTCGTGGTCGGCGCCCCCGCCGACCGCAGTGGCGCGTTGAAATAATCCATCGTTTACTGACTGAATCGTGCGATGGTTTCGACCGACGAGGCGCCGGTCGAAACACGCGAGGGCGCGTGTGCTCCCCAGCACTCTAGAACTGAAGAGTTGTGAAGAATTGAGCATGAAATCGTATCTGAAAGTCCCGTGGCCGTTTTTCTTGGGGGTGGCGCTGCTGCCTGCGGCTGCGCAGGCCCGCGTCGTCATCAACGAGATTTTCTACAACGCGCCGAACGACGTTGAAGATCTTGAATACGTCGAGATTCACAACACCGGCCGCGGCGCGGTCGATCTGAGCGGCTGGGCGTTCACGAAAGGAATCAAGTGGAAATTCGCGTCCGGCACAAAGATCGAGCCGAACGGTTTTCTGGTGCTTTGCCGGAATCGCGACCGCTTCAAAGAATTCTACAACACGGAAGTCCAGGGCGTGTTCGAGCAGCCCCTCAGCAATAAGGGCGAACAGATCGAGCTTGCCGACGCCACCGGCAAAGTTGCGGACGCGGTCAAATATAAGGATGAAGCGCCATGGCCCATGGGCGCGGATGGCTTTTCCGGTTCGTTGGAGCGCATCTGTCCGAACGCAAACGGGGACGACGCCTCCAACTGGGCCTCGTCGCCTTTATCTGAAGATCGCATCAAACCCGGCGGCACTCCTGGGAAAGCGAACGCGAGTTTTTCCCCTCACTTGCCGCCTACGATCTCGAAAGTGAAGTTCACGCCGGAAATGGCCGCACCCGACCAGCCAATCACGGTCGAAGCGGACGTGAAGGATGCCGAAGGGGTGATTGAAGCCAATCTGCTTTATCGGCTCGCCGGGCCCGGCTTCGAAAGACCGGAGACCTCGGTGCCGATGAAGAAAATCTCCGAGGTCCGTTATGCGGCGACCATTCCTGGCCAGGCGAAAGATCAGTTGATCCGCTTTCGCATCGAGGCGAAAAGCTCGAACGGCGCACGCCGATTCTTCCCCGCGGAAACCGAGCCGCGCCCGGCGCTTTCCACCTACGTGTATCAATCGTCCGAGCCGGCGAAGATCCCGATGGCAACGATCATCAACACGACTGAGGCGGAGTTCAAATCGGCCGAGCAACGGGCGCGGTCCGCGGGGCGCGGCGGGTTTTTCCCCGGTGGGTTCGGCGGTGGCGGTCGAGGCGGCGGATTTGGCGGACCGCGTGGTCCAGAAGGTCCCGATAGACGTGGCGAACCGGGCGGACGCGGTCCGGGCGGACCAGGCGGTGGTTTTGGTCGCGGAGGCTTTGGGCCGGGGATGTTTGTTGCGCCGCAGATGGTGTCCCAAGCGGACAAGAACGCGGATCAGAAACTTTCAAGAGAAGAGTTCACGGCGTTGGCGGACGCCTGGTTCGACAAGCTCGACCCGGACAAGGCGGGCAAGCTCGGCCAGGAGCAGTTCACCGAAAAGTTCAGCGAGTTGCTGCCGCCGCCGCAGGGATTTGGTCCTCCGGGCGGCGGGCCTCGCGGCGGCCGCGGCCTCTTTGGTCCGGCGATGTTTGTCGCCCCGGGATTGTTCTCTCTCGCCGACGCGGACAAAGACGGCTCGCTCACACGGGAGGAATTCAAGACGGCTTTCGGAAAATGGTTTGGCGATTGGGATAACGACAAAGCCGGTTCATTGGACGAAGGGAAACTCAATGCAGGATTGAACGCGACGCTCCCACCGCCGCAATTTGGAGGTCGCGGCGGATTCGGCGGACGGGGCGAGCCGCGCGGACGCGGCGGCGAGGGGGACAGAGGGCCGGGCGGATTTGGCGGTCGAGGAGGATTTCGGGCCGTGTCGGCCGAGCCGACTTCGAGCCGGTCGGCGCTCGTCTATCTCGATCCCGAATCCGGCAAACCTCTACTGTTCGACTTCGTCCAAATCGTGCCGCGGCGCGGCGGCCAGAAAGTTCATCTCTACAAGGACAAGGCGCTCAAGAAAATGACCACCGTCAACCTGATCTTTGAGAATGAGCGTTCGGTGCTCGCGGAGCCTTTGGCTTACGAAGTTTATCGGAAGGCCGGTGTCGCCGCGCCGCAGAGCTATCACGTCCGTCTGGCGTTGAACGGCCAATCCGTCGGTCACTACCTGTTGGTGGAGCAAGTCAATCGGGCTTTCCTTCGCCGGAACAAGATTTCCGATGAGGGCAACCTCTACAAACTGCTCTGGTACGAACGCGGGGTGGTCGGCCAGCACGAAAAGAAAACCAATACACAAGAGGGCCATGACGACCTTGTGGCGCTGATCAGCGCGCTCGAGAAAACCCAGGGCGACGAGCAATGGGAAGT
Source organism: Verrucomicrobiota bacterium (assembly GCA_016190065.1). Lineage (GTDB taxonomy): Bacteria > Verrucomicrobiota > Verrucomicrobiia > Limisphaerales > SIBE01 > VHCZ01. Next base: position 3,583 of record JACPRI010000192.1, on the reverse strand, counting down.
CATCCAAAAGAATTTCGACGTCGATCAAATGATCAATTATTTTGTCGCCAGCATGGCGCTCTCGAATTGGGACGGCTTCTGGAATAACTACTTCACCTACCACGACGTGCACGGCACCGGCAAATGGACGATGTATCCCTGGGACGAGGACAATACCTGGGGTCTCTCGATGGGGTTCGGCCAGGTGTTCTACAATATGCCGATTACTTTCGGCATGAACGGCGACGCGCCACCAGGAGGGCGCGGGCGCGGGTTCGGTTTTGGCGGCGGCGGCGGCGCGGGGTGGTGGCGACAGCCGGGATATTTTTCGGGCCCGCTCCTGGCCCATCCCCAGTTTCGGAAACTCTTCCTTGCACGCATGAAGGAGTTCCTGGAAACGACTTACACAGAGGAAATCTTTGTCCCGATGATCGACTCAATGGGCGAGCGCTTGAAGCCCGAGGTGAAACTGCGCGCCGAAGCGATGAAGATGGATAGCGACCGCGCGATGCAGAGTTTGGAGCAGACGCTTCAGGCCCTGCGCGAGCACGTGAAGAAGCGGCGCGAGTTCTTGCTGGCGCAGGGTGAAATCAAAAATGTCGGCAAGCTTTCCAGAGCCGAGTCAGGAAGTCTGTCCGCTCCCAATCGTTAATCGTGGGTAAGGGAGTTCGACCACTAATTCACACTCACAGGCACAAATCATGAAAGACGCTGAGCGGGAGTTAATGCGTGATCTGTTGGATAAGCCAGACGACTTGTCTTCCATTAGCGCTGATGAGTGTTGATTAGTGGTTTGAACCGGCCAGTTAGGACAACCTGAGCTGCAGGCATCGCAAATACGACTATGAAAAAGCAAATGAAATCTGGCACAGCGTTTCTCTCGAATTTCGCGGGCGGTTGCTTCGCCGTGTTTGCCTTCACCTTAGCGCTTCAAGCGCAAGAAAACCCTCCGCCGCGCGCGACAAATCCAGATCAGACGGTTCGTCCTCCTGGCGCCGATCGCGCGCCGGCCGCGGCGAGCCAGGATCAGCGTCCGGCACCAGGTGACGCGACGAATAACCAGGGACCTGATCGAGGCGGCCGCGGTGGTGCCGGCTTCGGCCGCGGTGGTCCTGGCGGTGCAGGGCCGGGCGGATTTGGCGGCGGGGCGCAGCAAACCAAGCTCGTGCCGCAATTCGACAAGGACGGCGACAAACGTCTCAACGCCGCGGAGCGCAAAGCGGCGCGCGAATTTCTGCAAACGCGGCGCGCGCAAGGCCGCGGCCCCGGCGGGCGAGGCGGCTTCGGGCCCGGCATGATGCTGGCGCCGCAGATCGTTTTGCAGGCGGACAAGAATGGAGATCAGAAACTCAGCAAAGAGGAGTTCGCCGCTCTGGCCGAGGCGTGGTTCGAGAAGATGGATGCGGAGGCAGCCGGGAAACTGAGCCAGGGGAAATTCATCGAGAGATTCAACGAAGTCCTTCCGCCGCCTCAGGGATTCGGCGGCCGAAGAGGTCCACCCGACGGAGGACCCTCACCGCGCCAAGGCCGTTCAGGCGATGCGCCAGACCAACAACGGACCGAACCCACGCCGCCTCCGCAAGCCCCGCCGCCGAGCGCAGCTCCCGGCGCCGCGCCATCACCTCGCCCCAACGCCTCGGCCGATCCGCCGGACGGTCGCCGCGGCGAAGTTGCCCCACCAAACCAGCCTGGACGTGGAGATTTTGGACGCGGTGGCGGCGGACGCGGCGGATTTGGTGCGGGCGGATTCGGCCCCGCGGCATTCGTCGCGCCGGGCCTGTTCTCAGCGGCCAATGCCGACAAAGACGACTCACTCACGCGCTTTGAATTCAAAAGCGCATTCGAAAAATGGTTTGCCGAATGGGACGCTGACAAGAGCGGTCTGCTCGGCGAAGAGAAAATCCGCGAGGGCCTGAACGCCTCGTTGCCTCGACCCAACTTCGGCGGGCCGGGCGGACCTGGCGGTTTCGGTGGCCGAGGTCGCGGCGGCAATCAAGGCCCGCCGCCGCCCGGTCCGAAACTTTCGCCCGCGGATGTGAAATTTATCCCCGACGCTCCGCTTTACGAGCCGTTCGTGTTGCGGACCTTGTTCCTCGAATTCAAGAACGCAGATTGGGAGAAAGAACTCACGGATTTTTATCACACCGACGTCGAAGTGCCGGCGAAGCTGAGGGTGGACGGCAAAACGTACCGGGACGTGGGCGTCCACTTCCGGGGCACGACCTCGTACATGTCCGTGGGCGACGGGCAGAAACGGTCCTTGAATCTCTCGCTCGATTTTGTGCATGGAAAGCAACAGCTTGACGGCTCCAGCACGCTGAATCTGCTCAATTCGCATTCCGATCCGACCTTCCTGCGGACCATCCTTTACACTCACATCGCCCGCGCCTTCATCCCCGCGCCCAGGGCCAATTACGTGCGCGTCGTGATTAATGGCGAGAGCTGGGGCGCCTACGTGAACTCGCAGCAGTTCAACAAAGAGTTCATGAAAGACTGGTTCGGCACGGCAAAGGGCGCCCGCTGGAAGATGCTGGGCAATCAGCGCGGGACGGGCCGTTTCAATTATTTGGGAGAAGACGTCGCCGAATACAAACGGCTCTATGAAATCAAGAGCAAGGACGATCCGAAAGCGTGGGCCGATCTCATCCAGCTCTGCCGCGTGCTGGACCAGACGCCGCCTGAAAAACTGGAAGAAGCCATCGCCCCGCTACTCGACATCGACGGCATCTTGAAGTTCCTGGCGCTGGACAATGTCCTGATCAACAGCGACGGATATTGGGTGCGAACGGGCGATTGGAACGTTTGCCAGGATGCGAAAGGCCGCTTCCACATTGTGCCGAATGACGCCAATGAGACCTTCGCGCCACCCAGCGGCCCGGGATTCGGCGGCGGCGGTCCGGGTTTTGGCGGTGGCCGGGGCGGTCCCGGAGATGGCTTGAGAGTCGAAGGCGTGAAGCTCGATCCGCTGGCGGGCATCGACGATCCGGACAAGCCGCTGCTGCACAGACTTCTCGCTGTGCCGTCGCTGCGCGAACGGTATCTCGGCTTCGTGCGAACCATCGCCGAAACCTGGCTCGACTGGAACAAACTCGGCCCATTGGCGCAGCAGTATCAAGCCGTGATTGCCGAGGACGTGAAGAGCGATACGCACAAGCTCTATCCCACGGAGGCGTTCGCCAAGGGTGTCACGGAAGATCTCGAAGAACCTGGCTTCCGCGGTCCGCGGCGCAACTTGAGCCTGAAAAGCTTCGCCGAACAGCGGCGCGAATACTTGCTGAGTTACGACCCGGGGCAGCGAGCGGATACCCGGTGAAAAGCGGTGAAAATCCGAGCGGAGTTCGATGTTCGTTCGCGCATGGATGACCGGAGATATGTCTGAACTGAACACGAATCACCTGGAAGATGTTTCCGGTTTGCCCACGGTTCCAGTCCATTTGCACGTTATCATCTGGACCAGCGACGCGTTCCCCCTCGCTCTTCCCTCTCCCCAAGGAGAGGGTTCCCCTCTCGCCGCGTCTGGGCACTTCCAAACTCTCTCGCATTTACCGCGACAGAGATTTGTTCACCCTCTCCCCAAGGGAGAGGGCCGGAGTGAGGGGGAACG
>JACPRI010000191.1 GCA_016190065.1 Verrucomicrobiota bacterium | reverse complement strand
TCGCCGAACGGGCCTTCGTCGCGGAGCGGCTCGGTCGGGTCAACGTAGCCTTCGATGACGAAGTCAGCGTTGGCGGGGACTTCGAGGTCGTTGGTTTGGCATTTGACGAGTTCGATGGATTTCTTCCGCAAATAACCGGCGAGCAGGAATTCATCGAGGCCGTCGGGCAGAGGGGCGGTGGCGGCGAAGGCAAACACGGGATCGCCGCCGAGGAAGATACTGACAGGCATGCGCGCGCCGGTTTCGTAGTAGCGGCGGCCATGTCGCGCGCCGACTTTCTGGAGCTGCCAGTGCATGCCGGTGGTGCGGTCGTCGTAAATCTGGATGCGATACATGCCGACGTTGCGTTCGCCGGTGTCGGGGTCTTGGGTGACGACGCAGGGGAGCGTGATGAAGCGGCCACCGTCGAGCGGCCAGGATTGTTGAATCGGAAGATTCAACAACGTGGGGAGCACACGCGCCTCGCGTATTGTCGTTGGCGCCCCGCCGCCGACGTGTCGGACGTCAGAAGTGCTTCCGGCGAAGGCGCCGGAAACGGCACGCGGGGCGCATGCGCTCCCCAGAATCTCGGGAGCTGGCGGCCACGGCTCGATGCGCGTGGACGGAGCGTCGAACTTGCGCACCACCTCCTTGCACGGGCCGTCCTTCACCAATTTCGGTTTCGCGTGGCGGAGGTCGAGCGCCGTGCCGAGGAGCTTGAGGGCGTCTTTGAAACTCGTGGGCGGCTTCGCTTTCATGAGCGAGCCGAGCTCGGCGGCGACTTCATCGACAGAATTTGCGCCGAGGCTCAGGGCCATTCGTTTCCAAGAACCCATCGTATTAATCGCCAGAGGAAATTCTGACACCCGGCCATTTACCGTGGGCTTCTCGATCAACAGCGCTTTGCCGCCGCCGGGCGACTTCATCTGGCGGTCGGCGAGTTCAGTAATCTCGAGTTCGGTCGCGACCGGCTGCGTGATCCGGATGAGTTCGCCCGCACGATCGAGTTGATCGATGAAATGCTGGAAGGAGTCGAAGGCCATGAGGCCTGAGACTAGCGAGGAGGCAAGAGACTAGCAATGCGCGGGAAGGGAGATGTCGTTAAAACGTTAAAGGGGTAAATCGTTAAATCGGTCAAAGCGTGAATTGCCATTCTTACTTTGCGCCGCTCTGCGCCAGCCACGGCAGGATGACTTCGGGCTTGGTGTCGAAGTCCATGTCCTGCACCACCCAGTCCTTGCTGGTCTTATAGACTTGAAAGCTGGCGAATACCGCGCCGCGCTCGAAGTTCAGAGCCAGGTAATGGATTCTCGTGGCTTTTCCAATTTCCCTGGTTTCTAGCACCTCGAAGGATCGGTAATGGCCGATGGTTTTTTCGAGTTGCTTGAATTCGGCGGCGTAATCCCCGGCTTTCCGGTCTCGCTCCAGCGGACCGGCCTTCTCCCACGCGCTGACGGCCACTTCAGATCCGCCGCTCGCATACAACGCGAGACCGGACTGGATGACCGGAGGAAGAACGCCGTCGGGTTCCGCCTTGGCCACGTTCAAGAGCGGCAAGATCACGCAGGCGCTGATGCTGAGAGCCAGTGTGGATCGAATGAGTATTGGGGTGATGTTCATGATTTCTCCTCTCTTCGTGTTTGGAGTGTATTTGGAATTTCGTTTCGCTCCGCTCGTCCTCGTGCTCGTCCTCGTCGTCGTCCTTCGAAAAACCGCCCAAACCGAGGACGAGGACGACAGGCGGAATCGATTTTTCAAAAACGCGCTTAGCTCGGGTGTTTGTCAAAAGCAATTCTCGAAGGGCGGGTCAAATCTGCCGGCTGCCTCGACGCCCGCAGGGCGTCGCCACCTCTTCGGAGATTCAGGAATCCCAAAGCATCCGCGAAAAGCCGATCATCAGCCCCATCCGCGAAATCCGCGGTTAGACTCCGAACTCTGGGGGCCAGGGCCAGCTAGATTCCTTCGACCCGCCCGGTCGAATCCCCGTGCTTTTCCACGCCTTGAACGCCCATGCGGTCGATCATGCTCAGGTAAAGGTTCGTAATCGGCACGCCGCCCATCTTGGTGAAGCGTCCGGGCGTGATCGTGCCGCCGCCGCCGCCGGCGAGGACGATCGGCAGGTTGACGTGCGTGTGGCGATTGCCATCGGCGTTACCGCTGCCATAGACAATCATCGAATTGTGGAGCAGCGAATTGCCATCGAGGTCTTTCGTCTGGTCCATCTTTTCCAGGAACCGCGCGAATTGCTTCACGTACCACAGATCGATCTCTTTCACCTTGTCGATCATTTCCTGGCGTCGCTGATGGTGTGTCAGGTAATGGTGGCCTTCCGCGAAACCGAGTTCGTCTTTGAAAGTCCGGTTGCTGCCTTCATAAGCGAGCAAGAAAGTGGCGATGCGCGTAGAGTCAGTCTGGAACGCCAGGATCATCATCTCGTACATGATCTGGATGTAATCCTCGAAAGAACCCGGAATCCCTGTGGGCGTATCGGCCACCGGGTCCGGCACTGCCCCGAAGCGCTCTGACTTTTGAATGCGCTGCTCGATTTCCCGCACGCTGGTGAGGTAGTCATCGAGCTTTTGTTTGTCGCGAGCGGCGAGCTGGTTTTGCAAGGCACGCGCGTCGTCGAGGACAAAATCCAAAATCGAGCGTTGCTGTTGCTGGCGGCGTTTGAGGCTTTCGCCGCGTTCACCATGAGAACCGGCTCCGAAGAGGCGCTCGAAGAGGAGGCGCGGATTCGGTTCCGGCGCGAGCGGCTGAGTCGCCGAGCGCCAGGCTAGGTTGTACTGATAAGCGCAGGAGTAGCCGGAATCGCAGTTGCCGGATTTCCGGACATAATCGCAACTCAACTCCAGCGACGGGAAGCGCGTCAGATGGCCGACCTGGTTCGCCGCAACTTGGTCGATGGAAATGTTGGCATTGATGTCCGAACCCGCGGTCTTCTTGACGCGGACGCCGGTGAGGAAACTGCCGCTGGCGCGCGCGTGATCGCCTGCGCCGTCGGGTCCGGGCGTGGCGCCCTTGCAGTCCAAGCCGGAGATCACTTGGAGCCGGTCTTTGACGTTCGCCAAAGGCTGCATGGTTTTGTTGAGCTCAAATTCCTTGCCTTCGCCCGTCGGCCACCACGCGTCCGGAATGGCTCCGTTCGGAAAGTACACGAAGGCCATTCGGACCGGCGCGCCGCTTTTGGATGCTCCGAGATGAGCGGCCGCCTTCAAATCTTGCCCGCGAACCGAAAGTGGACGGAGGGACTCAAACGCCGGCAGCGCCAGGCAAGCCCCAAGACCGCGGAGAAATTGGCGGCGGCTCAAGCTCGCGTAACGTTGGGCGGCGAGGTTAGGCGTGAGGAAATCGGACTTTTTCATACCACAGATTGACTCCTGGTTAGTTGTCACGTTGCACATCGATTTCATGTTTACCTGCTCAACCACGAATGGACACGAATGAACACGAATTCGGGCGTCAGATGACGATGCGCTCCCACTCAAGTTTCGCGTGTTTGAAGTTCAGAATAACTCCGAGTCGGAGCTTGGTGATTCGAAGATAATTCATCATTTGTCCGCGTTCGTGATCCGTAATCCGGTCAATGACTTTCGTGTCCACGACGATCGACCCATAAACGATGAGGTCTGGAATGAACTCACCGATCTTAACGTTCTTGTAGTTGACATCGAACCGCTGTTGCTGATCAAAGGGGATATTACGAAGCTTGAATTCCACCACAAGCCCGTTCTCATAAATCTTCTCGTGCAGGCCATGACCGACACCGTTAAGGACATCCAACGCGCAACCCACGAGCGCATACGCTTCATCTCTGAAAAGAATGTCGTCTTCTTCTTCCATTCGCGTTTGCACGAATTCGTGTTAATTCGTGTTAATTCGTGGTTGCTCAATTCAACGCAGCGCCCCCACCGGCGGGACATTTCTCCGTTTTTGGAACGGCGCGGATTCGATGACTCCCGCCAGCAAGGCCGAGAAACGCCCGTTGTCGCGTTCGAGCCGTGCGACAATTTGATCCACCGTTTCGACGTCGTAGTATTCGAGGCCGCGGCCCAGGGCGTAAGTCATTACCTTTTCCGTAAGGCATCGGAAAAAATCGATTCGATGGTCGGTGGCCAGGATGCGTTTCAACTCGCTGATCCCTGTGAAAGTCGCGCCCGTGATCAGTTTGCCGCCGGGATCGACCGGTTGGCCGCGTTCGTTGTCCCGCCAGAGTCCCAGAGCGTTGAAGTTCTCCAGCGCCAAGCCGAGCGGGTCCATGCGGGAATGACAAGCGCTGCAAAGGGGTTTGCTCCTGTGTAATTCCAGGACTTCGCGCAATGTCGGCTCGCGATCTTTGAACTCCTTCTCCGCATCTTCCAAAAGCGGCACGTCACCAGGCGGCGGCGGAGCGGGCGCGCCGAGGATGTTGTCCAGGACGAACAGGCCGCGTTTGACCGGTGACGTTCGGGTGGGATTGGAAGTGACGGTCAAAACGGTTCCTTGCGTCAGGACGCCGCCGCGAGGACTGTTCTTGGGCAACGCGACGCGACGCATCTCCGGCCCGGTCACGTTCAAATTGGTGAGGCCATAATGACGGGCGAGTTTCTCGTTGAGGAAAGTGTAATCGCTGTCAATCAAGTCGGTCACGGCGCGGTCTTCGCGGACCACGCTGGCAAAGAACATTTCGGTCTCGCGCCGCATCGACTGGCGAGTTTCGCGGTCCAGCTCGAATCTGGGCTGCCGGAAGCCAAATCCGAATCTGCGCCCAGCACCCGCGACCTGGTTGGTGGGCGGAGGGCCGGCGCTGTCGTCCTTGGCGAGCACGGCCCGGGCGTTGATATCGATGCCTTCGACGTCGCGGGCTTGAAGCCATTGGCCGGGGAAGTTCTGAATGAACGCCTCCGAACGCGGATCCTCGATCATCCGCTTGACTTGAGTCGTGAGGTCCTTGCGCAGAGCGCCGCGCTCGGCCACGCGGAAAAGTTCTTCGTCAGGCATAGTGGACCAAAGGGAATAGGAGAGCCGCGAAGCCAAAGAGTACTCGTCAATGAGGGAGGCGCTCGGCGTTTTATCATGCGCCTGCAATTCCGATCCGCTCTTTCCCCTCACCCCGGCCCTCTCCCCAGGGGAGAGGGAGACATCCTCCCCGCGCTGGAGATCATTCTGCACTTCCCTGTCATTAATCACCGCCGCAGAAAGATTACGCCCTCTCCCAGAGGGAGAGGGCGGGGGTGAGGGGGAAGGACGCGTTGTATCACTGGCAGCCCCAGTTCCTCGAAGCGCCACCGGAGACTCGCTTTCTTCCACTCGGAAGATGAACCGCGGCGAAGCGAGCACGGCAATCATGGCCTGGCCGATCCCTTCCTCCACTGTCTTGCCGGGCTGACTGTAGTAGGCCTCGGCTATCGCGGCCAGGCGGTCAATCGTGCGAAGGTCCGCCGGCCTGCGATACGCGCGCTGGGTGAATCTCCGCAGAACCTCCTGGGCGTATGGGCGGCGTTCCGCCGGCTTCTGCGGATCGTCCTGAGTGAAGAAAAGCTCGAAGTTTCTTGGGCGGCCCCACAATTCCTTTTCCAACGGGCCTTGAATCGTGACCGCTGCGATCCGCAAATCGACAGACAAGTTTCGTTGGAAGCCGCCCGCCGGTTTCTTCTCTTCCGGGAGGACCGGCCGCAGTTCGATGCCGAGTCGGTAATCGCCCGGTTCCCATTTCTCATCGAGGTTGAAGCGGAATTTTTTGTTTTCCTCCCAACCAAACTCCTGCTGCAGAAGTTCTCGGTCGTTGACCTTGAAAATCATTTTGGTCCGGCCAGGATCGAAGTCAAACGAGCCGCTGGCGATCACTTCCACAACGAGGCGGTAGCTTCCGGGTTGGTCCACTTTCACCGACCGCGAAAGATTCCATTCCTTGTAGAGGTTCATCCGGCCGCTGTTGGTGGAACCATCGCCCTTCAAGAATTCGGTCCCCAAGATTCTCTTCTCCTGAATCATTCTGGAAACGGTCGGCACGGCTGAGGCCACGATCACTTTCGCCGCATCCATGTACTTTTCGATGAGCAGCGGCGACACCGTCAACACGTCTCCGATGTTGTCGAAGCCATATCCGGTATCGTCCGGCGGGAATTCATCTTCCACCTTGAAATCGAATCCCATCAGATCGCGGATCGTGTTGCGGTACTCGACGCGGTTGAGACGACGGATGGTGACGCGGCCCGGATCGGGATTCTGGGGATCGATTCCAAAGGCGCCGTACTTGATCCAGTCTTCCAAGACTTTTCGTTGCTCGGCGGAGGGGCGCGGTTTCTTTTCCGGGGGCATGATGCCGGCGCGCAAGTTCTTCAGAACCTTCCACCACAGCTCGCGATTGAGCAGGGCATCGCCGGACTTCAATTCGTCGAAGGCGATCTCACCCTTCTTCGTGCCATCGCCATGGCAGTCGTAGCAGTATTCTTGGAGGATAGGTTGAATGTCCTTGCGGAAGCTGGCCTCGGCTCGCGGCTCAGCGGCCACGGATATCTGCGCCTGGAACATCAGCGCGGCCCAGCCGCCCAAGCCTACTAACCATCTGTAAGCACCACAGGTCTTGAGGAAAGGGTTCCGTACTTGGATTCGGCGGCTCATGATCTAGATCGAAACACAAGACGTGCAATTCGTTCAACAGGTTACTTTTGGAGCTGTCTGAGGAGAGCGCATCTCGGTTCTTGCAAGCAGGCATCATGTCCCATTTCCGCGAGCCACGGAGTGGCGCTAGACAGTAAGTCGTGAGATGCGGCTGCGTTACCAGGCAGGCGGTTCTCGCCCGGCGTTCTGGTTTTGATCGCGTGTGCTCCCCATTTCCTTCCGCATACCTACGGCTAAGCCTTGGCTGCAGGCGGAACCATTGGAAGGGAGCGCAGGCGGATTCCCGTGGCGGCAAAGAAGGCATTTCCGATGGCAGGCGCGATCGCGATGATCGGCGTTTCGCCTCCGCCGACGGACGGAAGGTCCGGCCGATTCAAAAGATGGATGTCCAGTTCCGGCAAATCGCTGAACCGGGGGACTTGATATCCTCGGAAGCTGGCGTTGAGGATTTTCCCACCCTCGAAGCGAGAGACTTCGCGCAACGCAGGACCCAAACCCATGATGATGCAGCCTTCGACCTGTGCGCGCAGGTTGTCGGGATTGATGATGGCGCCGCACTCGAAAACCTCACAGACATGGCGCACGTTGATCTTGTTTTGTGTCCGATCGAAGGCGATCTCCGCGCAGGCCGCCACGTAAGAACCTTTTTCCGTTCCACAGGCCAGTCCCACGCCCATGTCCGGACGCTTCTGCTTGATTCGTTCGCGCCAATTGAATCGTTTCGCCGCCGCTTCGAGCACATCGCGGAGGCGTCCGTTTTCCAAATGCGCGAGGCGAAACTCCAATGGATCAGCGCCCGCGGCGGCGGCTAGTTCGTCCATAAAACATTCACGGGCGAAATTATTCGCGGTGGAAGCCAGCGCACGGTAGGAACCATGACGCAAGGGCGCCCTCGGCGAAGCGGATTCGCTGCGCGCTTTGCCCGCGCGATACGGTGTGTTGATCGCGGATTGGCCGGAATTCACGTTGACGAAGTGCCAGGAGGCAATCGCGCCTTTCACATCGAGCGCGGCCTCGGCTTCGATGAGCGCGGCCGGACGGAAACAAGCCCAGGTGAACTCTTCTTCGCGCGTCCATTTCAGCGACACGGGGCGGTTTGCGGCTTGAGCCAGGCGCGCGGCTTCGACCGCAGCCTCGCCGGTATGCTTCCCACCAAAGCCGCCGCCGGTGTCCGGCACGATGACCCGCACCCGTTCGGGTGGCAGCCGGAACGTGCGCGTGAGTTCCCCAAGGTAACCGAACGGATTCTGAGTTCCGGTCCAAACCGTCAGATGGCCGTCGCGCCACTCCGCCACCGCCGACCGGGTTTCCATCGGCGCATGCTGCACGTAAGCCGCATGATAAGTCTGGCGCAGGACTTTGTTCGCGGACGACAGTTCATCGGCGAACGGGTTTTTCGGCAATCCGCCTTGGACTCCGTCTCTGAGATAAGCGAAGACCTCCTGGCTGGAAGGATGCGGAGCGGATTCCCATTTCGCAGTTTTTGCGATGGCATCCAACGCTTCTTCCGCGCGAGCTGTGGAGGGCGCAGCCACTCCAACGAATTGCCCGTCTTGCACCACAACCACTTCTTTCATCGCGCGGGCGGGCGCGAGGTCGATGGAGACAAGTTTCGCGCCGAACGAGGGCGCACGCAGGATTTTACCGCGCAGCAGGTCAGGCCGTTTGATGTCTGACGAAAAACGATGGGTGCCGGTGACGAGATCGCGACCGTTCGGGCGCGGAACAGAAGTCCCCAGAACTTTCCAATCTTGCAGTGGCGTGATCGGCGCTTCTGCCGGCGCCGGCTGATTGAAGAGCTTCGCCAATTCGTCGCTTTGAGCGAGATCGGCATAGGCGAGAGTTCGTTGAGTCGCTGCGTGAGTGACGCGGCCATCACGCACTTGGACCGTGTCCTGCTCGACTCCCCACTGTTGTGCGGCGAACGCGACTAGCAAACTTCTTGCGGCGGCGGCGGCTTGACGGATGGCTGGTAAAGTGGCCGGCGTGGAGCGGCTGCCGGCAGTATTGCCGTCGTCCGGCACAAGGCCGGTGTCCGACATGACAAGTTGGATCTGGCTGGGGAGAACGCGAAGTTCCTCGGCCGCTCCCTGGGTAAGTTCCGCTCTCGAACCCTGCCCCACTTCCACCTTGCCGGTCATCACCTTGACGATGCCATCTTTGCCAATGTGAATTCGCGCGGAGACGTTGCGCGGGCGCGCGCCACCGCTCCCGCGGCCGCTCCGCTGGGCCAATGCAGGTTTGGCCGATGCCGTGATCAAAACGCCGGCGCCGATCATCTGCACGAACACGCGCCGGTTCAGCCCGAACTCGAATGCCACGGGCTCAATGATCTGCTCGTCTTCCAGTATCTCCGCAGGGCAATTGATCGGATTCGTTTCCATAAACTCAACTCCTGGCTTGCGCCGCCGCGCGTCGGATCGCTTTGACGATGCTCGGGTATCCGCAGCACCGGCAAAGATGCCTGTCCATGCGGGACAAGATTTCCGCGTCGGTCGGGACCGGCTTCTTGTCCAGCAATCCCACCAAACCCATGATCATGCCCGGAATGCAATAGCCGCATTGGAAAGCATTCTCTTTCAAGAAAGCTTCCTGCACCGGGTGCAAAGTTCCATTCTTGGCTAGCGCTTCGATGGTCGTGATCTCTTTCGATGCGACGGAACCGACCGATGTGATGCAAGAACGAGTGGGGGTTCCGTCCACCAGCACGGTGCAGGCACTGCAATCTCCCGCGCCGCAGCCGTATTTTGTGCCTGTGAGATCGAGATCTTCGCGCAGCACTTCAAGCAGAGAGCGCTCGGCGTCGGTGTTGAGAGGGACTTTGTTACCATTGACCCGAAGCTCGGTGATGGTTGGCATGGTTACTCCTGCGGTCGGTTTGAGTGTCAAAACTGAAAAGACGATGGTCCTCAGCCGGCGGTTACTGGCAAGTGAAAAACGGAGGATGCGAATCTGCGGGTGTGGGGTTGTTGCCCCAAAACCATTGAGGCGTTCAACCCATTTTAGGCCGAAGGTCTCCAAGCCATGACCGTGCGCGATGAGTTTCCGACATCGCTCCGCATGGCACAAAACGTGCAACGATTTCAGCGCGTGGAATTGGGCAGAGAGTGCGATCACACCATGAGTCCACCTGGCAATTTTGGCGCAGGGTTTGACAAAATTGCGTCGGCAAAGCCAGAGGCTCTCGCGATAAGATTCATGAGACTTGGTCGATGCGAAACGGAATTCGCGTAGTCGTGAAATGAATTGAAACCAAAGAGTCAAGGATTTCGTCCAGAGGGACAACTCAGAAGAGGAACCAGGAGCAGACTCGGGCGATCAATGGTCCATAAGCAGAAACGATCCATCCACGAGACCTGAATTCTTCGGGCATTGCATACTATGATGAAACTTGAATGCGCAGGTCAATCGAACGGGAGCGGGTGGAAGCGGCTCTGGATTCTGGCTTGGGCTGGCGCCCAGATGTTGCTCTCGGGCTCAGCCTACGCGGCCGCGAACGTGTACTTGACAGAAGTGCCGGACTACTCCTGGCATGCCGGATGTTTTGGAACGGCCACAGGCAACCTCATGGGTTTTTGGGATCGCCACGGCTTTCCGGAATTCTACACCGGCTCCACGGGCTACGGTCTGGCGCCGCTGAACGACTTCGGAGCCAATATAGGGATTCACTCGTTGTGGGCCAGCGAGGCCGGCGTGGATGGCCGGCCCGCGGACAAGCCCGGCCACATGGAAGATTACTACGTCTCCTACGCGAGCACCGAATTCGACCCGCACGTGATTCAAGGCCGCTCGGAACACGAACCCGATTGCCTGGGCGACTTCATCGGCCTGAGCCAGAACAAATGGAGGAACCTTAACGGCGAATGCGACGGCAACATCGACGGGTATGCGTTTGCCTATTGGGACAGTGCGGGCGAGCGGCGCGTCAATTTCACACCGGGCCCTGAGGCCGGTTTGCCCGCCATCGATATCCAGTCCGGTTTGAGGGCCTGGACCC
>JACPRI010000194.1 GCA_016190065.1 Verrucomicrobiota bacterium | reverse complement strand
GAGTTGACCCGTCGATTGTCGTCGGCCTCCGTCGTGCGCCACGACGAACCTCTGGCCAAACGGACCACTTTGCGGGTCGGAGGCCGGGCCGACCTCTACGTGGAGCCGGCTTCCGAGGCGGACCTGGCCGCGGCGCTGCATTTCTGCGCCGAACACGAGCTTCCTTTTTTGATGCTGGGACGCGGCTCGAATCTGTTGATTCAAGGTCGCGGCATTCGAGGCGTCGTCATTTCTCTGGCACATCCGCACTTCTGCCGCATCGAAGTTCACGGAAGCGAATTGCGGTGCGGCGCGGGCGCCAAGCTGAAGACCGTGGCGGTCGAGGCCAAGCGGCATGGATTAAGCGGCCTGGAATTTCTGGAAGGCATTCCCGGCAGCGTCGGCGGCGCGCTCCGGATGAACGCCGGCGCGATGGGCGGGGCGATGTTCGAGACGGTGGAATCGGTGCGCTTCATGGATTTCGTGGGTCGTGTTCACGAACGCAGCGTCGAGCAAATCGAAGTCGAATACCGCAGTTGCCCGCACTTCCGCCATCACATCGCGTTGAGTGCGGTGCTGAAGGGGCGGCTCGAAGCTCCGGAAGCGATCGCGGCCAAGATGAATGCCTGCAGCCAGAAACGTTGGAAATCTCAACCGGCTGCTCCCAGCGCCGGGTGCATGTTCAAGAATCCTCCGGCCATCCCGGCGGGGCGTTTGATTGAGGAGTTGGGTTTGAAAGGCACGCGTGTCGGCGGCGCCGTGATTTCGGACGTGCACGGAAATTTCATCGTCAACGAGGGCGGCGCCACGGCCGAGGACGTGCTGGAGTTGATCGATCTTGTAAAGCAGACAGCTCGTTCCGCGCGGGGCATCGAGTTGGAGACCGAAGTGGAAATCATCGGTGAAATCCCGCCGTGCAAAGCAGGTCTTGCGACGCCCGGGACGGCCGAGTTGGACGGCGCGGTTCACGCGAAGACATGAACCCGCGGCTGCACATCACCGTGATGTTCGGGGGCCCCTCGGCCGAACGCGAGGTGTCGCTTCGCAGCGGCCAGGCTGTGGCGTCGGCGCTTCGTTCGCTCGGCCATTCGATCTCCGAGTTGGATCCGATGGATCTGAATTGGCAACTTCCCGAAAAGACCGACGCGGTGTTTCTGGCCTTGCACGGGACTTACGGCGAAGACGGCGCGGTGCAGCAGCGACTCGAGGAATTGGGCGTCCCCTATACCGGCTGCGGTCCGGACGCCAGCCGCGTGGCGTTTGACAAGGTTCTGACAAAACGGCGGCTGGTTCAGGTCGGCGTGCCCACGGCGCGCTTTGAAGCGATCGATTCGCCATCGGCCGCCTGGCCTGCGGGATGGAAACCGCCTGTGGTGTTGAAGCCGGTGCGCCAGGGCTCAAGCGTGGGCCTTCAGTTCGTCGAGCACCCGAATCAATGGCGGACCGCGCTGGCCGAGTCGCTGCGCTTCGACTCCGAAGTTTTGATGGAAGAGAGAATTGACGGGCGTGAGACCACCGTGGGCATCCTGGACGGCCAGGCGCTGCCGGTCGTGGAAGTTCGACCCAAGAAGGGCGCTTACGATTATGGGAATAAATACACGTCCGGAGCAACGGAGTATTTTTGTCCGGCGCCATTTGACGCCGCAACGACCGAACGGATTCAGTCGGCCGGACTGCGCGCGTTTGAAGCGGTCGAAGGCCGGGATTACGGGCGCGTGGATATTATGGTGCGTCCGGACGGGGAACCGGTGGTTTTGGAAGTGAACACATTGCCCGGCATGACGGAAACGAGCTTGTTGCCCAAGGCCGCGGCGGCGGCGGGGATCAGTTACGCGGAGTTGTGCCAGCGCATGATCGATCTGGCTCTGCGGCGCCGGCGTGTGAACCGTAGGCGGTAGCGCAGAGTTGCAGTCTGCCGTATCGCCGATTTGAAATCGGCAGCGCTCCGGCAAGTTCCAGAGCGATCAATTTGGTTTGGAGCCTGCGGAATGCAATTCCGCGCTCCGGCAGATTTCAAATCTGCGCTACCACAGCCTGCCGGCCGGGCAATTGCGGCCAGGTCACGAAGGCTCTGAAAAGCAGCAATAGTTGGAAGCGGTTGGTGACAGCGATCAAAACGAAATTTTGCAAACACGTTATGTGGTTCAAATCCAGAACGGCAAATCGACGATTCGAACGGGATCATGTCTTGGACGTGAAGATGCGCGCTCGCCAAATCCGCGCCACGCGCCTCCGCGTGATCACAAAACTGGCCGCGATCGTTTTCGGCACGGCGTTAACGCTCGGGCTGTTTTGGTACGGCAGCGATTGGGCGCTGAAGGAGTGGCTCTACAAAAACCCCGCGTTCAGCATCAAACATCTCGACGTCCAGACCGACGGCGACATTTCCAGGGAGCAGATTCTCGCCTGGGCCGCAGTAAAGCCCGGCGACAGCTTGCTCGCCATCGATCTGCTTCGGATCGAACGCGATCTCCAGCTCCAGCCCGTGGTTCAAGAGGCCTCAGTCGTGCGAGTTTTGCCGGACACGTTGAAAATCCGTGTCATGGAACGCGAGGCCATTGCGCAGGTCACAGGTTTTCAGGCGCCGTCCGCCGGCCATCCGCTGAAACCGACCACGTTTTATGTCGATCCGGCGGGCTATGTCATGCTGCCGCTGGAGACACATCCGAGATCAAGTGCGACGGCTTCGAGCGCGGACGCGTTGCCAGTGTTGACCGGAGTTCTGGGAACGGAATTGCGCCCCGGGAAACGAGCCGAATCCCAGGAAATCCAGGCCGCGCTCCGGCTCATCACGTCGTTTGAACGCTCGCCCATGGTGGGAGTCGTGGATCTCAAGACGATCAATCTCTCGGGCCCGCCGGTTTTGCAGGTGACGACACGCCAGGGGAACGAAGTCGTTCTCGCGGCGGAGGATTTTGAACGGCAACTGCGGCGGTGGCGCGTCGTGCACGACTTCGCTGTCCAGGAGACCAAACAGATCGCGACGCTGGATCTTTCAATTTCCAACAATGTCCCGGTCCGCTGGCATGAAGCGGGCGTGCCTGCGCCGCTGCCGGCCAAACCGGCCAAAACCCAACGTTCCAAGAAAAAACATGTTTAAGTCTCAGCCTATCATTGTCGGACTGGATATCGGCACGTCTAAAGTCTGCGCCGTCGTCGCCGAACCCAACGAGGCTGGCGCCATCAATGTCATCGGTGTCGGCCAGGCCAAATCGCGAGGCGTTCGAAAGGGGGAAATCGTCGATGCCGCGGTGTGCGGCGAAGACATTCGCAATGCCATCGTGGAAGCCGAACAGATGGCCGACGTCGAGATTCGCAGCGTTTTCCTGGGCGTGACCGGCGCGCATCTTCGCGGATTCAACAATCGTGGTTTTCATCCGATCGTTTCCCACGACCGGGAAATCATGGAGGACGACGTTCAGGATGCCGTGAAGAACGCGAAGGCCATCAATCTGCCGGCGGAGAACCACGTCGTTCACGTGATCCGTCAGCACTTCCTGGTGGATGGCCAGGACGGCATTGTCAATCCGGTGGGCATGTTCGGTTCCCGCGTCGAGGTCGATGTCCACGTCGTGCACGGGAATTTCAACCGCTTGCAGAATCCAATCCGCATCGTCAAGGGCTTACAGATCGAAGTGGAGTGCATCGTCTTTAACGGCTTGGCCTCAGCCCTGACTTCCCTGGACAATCAACAAAAGGAACTGGGCGCGCTCGTGATCGATCTCGGTGGGGGGACGACTGAATACGTCGTTTATGCCGATGGGGTGATCAAACATACGGGCGTCCTGGCGGTCGGCGGGGACCATGTATCAAACGACTTGGCCTATGGACTAAAGGTGCCGATGGGCCGCGCCGAGCAACTCAAGATCGAACAGGGCTCGGCCCTGGTTGATCGTGCCGTTCGGGGAAAGAATTTGCAACTGGCCAACTCCCTGGGCCTGCCCGAGAAAACGGTGAACCTCGAACATCTGCGCCGCATCATGTCCGTCCGTCTCGAAGAGATTTTTCAACTCATCGCGGATGATCTGGAATCGACGGGGCTGCTGGACTATCTCCGCTGTGGGGTGGTCGTATCCGGTGGAGGCGCCCGGATCCCGGAGATTCAGAAGCTGGGCGAGCAGGTGTTCGGCCTCCCGACGACTGTGGGCAAGGCCACGGCCATCAGCGGCCTGAAGTCCACACTGGATCAGCCCGAATTCGCCACGGCCATCGGATTGGTTAAGTTCGGAGCGTTCGAGAGCAAGAAACGCGGCGAGTCGCGCACCTTATTGCCGCGCGGACTCCGAGGAACCCTGACCCAATTGTTTCGCCGGGGGTAGTCAGGAACTTGCGAGACGCTCTCTGATTGAGACGGCAGACTTATGCAAACTGAAAACAAACTTCCTTCGGTCCAAAACCCACGAGCACTTGTCGGCAAAATCATCGGGATCGGCAGCGCAGGGATTCACGCCGCCGGTTACATGGCGCAAACCGATCTGCGCGAACTCTCCTTCGCGGCCGTTCATACCGATGCCCGCACGCTGGAGAACTCGATCGCGCCGGACAAATTGTTGGTCGGCGCCGGTTTGATGCGCGGGCTTGGCGCCGGAGACGATCCCGATCTTGGCCAGGCGGCGGCGGAAGAGGATTTCCCCAGGTTGAAGGCGCTTTGCACCGGGGCAGAGTTGGTTTTCATCCTCGCCGGCTTGGGCGGAGGCACGGCGACCGGCGCGGCTCCGGTCTTGGCGCGGGCGGCCCGGGAAACCGGCGCGCTGGTGCTTCCGATGGTCACGATGCCTTTCGAGTTTGAAGGCCATCGACGGCAGCAACAGGCCCGGCTGGGATTGCAGCAACTCAAAGCGTCGGCCGACGGCGTGCTGTGTTTGCCCAATCAAAAGTTGGTCAAGCTGCTGGACGAAGGCGCGCGCGCATTGGAAGTGTTGAAGCTGACGCACGAACTGCTCGCGCAGGGCGTGCGCGGCCTCTGGCAAATGCTGACGCGTTACGGCTTGCTGAACGTGGAATTCGCGGATCTCGCTGCCGTGCTCCGAGGCCGTCGTTGGGAGAGTTCGTTTGCGTGCGCACAGGCCATTGGCGAAGACCGGGCGCAAGTCGTTTTCGAGAAACTGCTCTCGAGTCCGCTGCTGGACGAGGGGAAGCAACTCCCGGAATCCGAGGCTATCCTGGTCAGTGTGATGGGGGGAGCGGACTTGACGATGGCCGACGTCAACGGCGTCCTGCAGCGCATTCATCAGCAGGCGGAGAAGGCCCAGCTTGTGGCTGGCGCCGCGATTGACGATGAGCTTCACGGCCAGTTGGCCGTTACGATTGTCGTCTCTCGCCACGGCCAATGCGCTCACGAAGCATCCGGCGCGGCGGCCGGGTTCTCGCGCGGATCAGACTCCTCTGACGAAGCCGCGGGGCCAGAGATCGAAAATCAATTCTTTGGCGCGCCTGCGCGCCAGCGCCCGGCGTTCCGGTTTGTTCCGCCGCCGCCGGAACTGACGCCGGAACAAACCAAGCGGCTCCTGGCGCAGCGAGGCGGATCATCCTCTCGCCGCCGCAAAGCGGTCTCGATCTGGTCGCAAGGCCAGTTGCCATTGGAAATCATTTCCAAAGGCCGATTCGACAAAAGCGAACCGACGCTGCACGACGGAGAGGATCTGGACGTTCCGACTTACATCCGGCGCGGGGTGTCGCTGAATTAAGCACCTGTTGGAGCCACGGAGTGGCGGAAGGTAATAGCCCACGGCGCGAGCCGTGGGCGCAAGCCGCGCAAGCCAAAGCCCCGGAGGGGCGACGGAGACCACCCGTTGGAGGATTTCTTTCGCCGCTCCACCTTAAGCATTTTTCCCCCACGGCTTGCGCCGTGGGCTTTGGCGCTGCGTCGCCGCTATCTAAGACTTTGTTGGCTTTGTGACCTTGAGCAGAAATGGTATCCATCCTGACCGATGCACGGAGTAACCTTTTTGCAGGACCTGGCCGTCGTGATGATCGTGGCTGCATTGGTCACGGTCCTGTTCCATCGTTTGAAGCAACCGGTGGTGCTCGGCTACATTATTGCCGGAGTCATCATCGGCCCCCACACGCCGCCGTTCCCCCTGATCAAGGATGAGGATGCCATCAAAACGCTGGCCGAGTTGGGCGTGGTCTTTCTCATGTTTTCGCTCGGTCTGGAGTTCAGCTTGCGCAAACTCAGGAAGGTGGGCGGGACCGCGCTCATTGCCGCGGCGCTGGAAATCGTGCTCATGGTCGGCGTGGGCTACCACATCGGCCGCGCGTTTGGTTGGAAGACGATGGATTGCATCTTTCTTGGGGCGATGATTTCAATCTCGTCCACCACGATCATCGTGAAAACGCTGGGCGAACTTGGGCGCAGCAAAGAGACGTTCGCCGAACTCATTCTCGGCATCCTGATCGTTCAGGACGTGCTGGCCATCGTCATGATCGCGCTGTTGTCCAGCATTGCGATGACCGGTTCTCTCGCGGTCGGCGAGGTGCTCTCCACGATGACGCGGTTGGGCGTTTTTCTCACCGTGGCTTTGGTGCTGGGGCTGCTGGCCGTGCCGCGATTGCTCAATTACGTGGCCCGATTCAAGAGCAACGAAGTGCTGTTGGTCGCGGTGCTGGGCCTTTGTTTCGGCGTGGCCCTCCTGGCGGTGAAGTTGAATTATAGCGTGGCGCTGGGCGCTTTCATCATTGGCGCCGTCATCGCGGAAGCGCGCGAGATCGGGCGTGTCGAGGTCTTGACCGAACCGATTCGCGACATGTTTTGCGCGGTCTTCTTTGTCGCCATCGGTCTCCTGATCGAACCGGCGCTGCTGGTCAAATACGCCTGGCCCATCGGCCTGATTACTCTGGCGGTGATCGTGGGCCAGGCATTGAGCTGTTCGTTCGGAGTGTTCGTCGCCGGCCACGACACACGGACGGCGCTGCAGGTCGGGATGGGTTTGGCGCAGATCGGCGAGTTTTCCTTCATCATCGCGTCGCTGGGGTTGACGCTCGGCGTGACGAGCGACTTTCTGTATCCCATTGTCGTGACCGTGTCCGCCGTCACCACGTTCACAACGCCGTATCTCATCAAATCCTCGGATCGGATGGTGAGCTGGTTCGACCGCGTCGCGCCCGCGAAATTCGTCAACTACCTGGCGCTGTACACGCGCTGGGTCGGCCAGTGGAGCCAGAGCCAGCATCGCAGCATGGCCGGACGGCTCGTTCGGAAATGGGCCTGGCAAATGTCCCTCAACGTCGCGATGGTCGCGGGGATTTTCATCGCGCTGGGATTTGTGGGGCGAAGACTTCCCGCCTGGCTGCCTGGTTTTCCGGGAGGCGTGCAAAGCCTCGCCGCGCTGGTCTGGCTCGGCGCGATGTTGCTCTCCTTGCCGATGCTCATCGCCACCTACCGAAAGATGGAAGCGTTGGGAATATTGCTGGGTGAAATGGCGGCGACGCGTCTCGGAAGCGAGCCGCGCGCCAGCGCCATACAAGCCATCGTCGCCAACACCGTCCTGGCGGCCGGAGTGATCGGTGTGGGCCTGTTGATGCTCCTTCTGAGCTCGACGATCCTGCCGACGGGCCGAGTCTTAATCCTGCTCCTGCTCATTGTCGCGGGCATCACGGCGCTCCTCTGGCGAACCTTTATCCGCCTTTATTCCCGCGCTCAGGTCACTTTGGAAGAAACTTTCGCGCAGCCTCCGCCGCCGCGACACGCAGAGCCGCCTCATCCGCTGGCGGGCCTCCTGAAGGAGGCGGTCGTGGAGACCATCACGGTGACGCCGGATTGCCGCAGTGCCGGAAGGCTCATTCGGGAGCTGGAACTCCGGACCCAAACTGGCGCCAGCATCGTGGGCATTGAGCGCAACGGCGCCACGCTGATCAACCCCGGCCCTGACGAAGAATTGCAGGCGGGCGATCAAGTATTGCTCCTGGGCAACCGCCAGCAACTCGACGATGCGCGAAAGTATCTCCTTGATCTGGGTTCCGAACTCTGAAAAGCAAAGTTTCTCGGCGGTTAAATTCCACTGCGTTTTTCTGGTTCAGCCTCAATCCGGCAGTTCAAACCACGAAAACCACGAAACACGAAAGGCAAGAGACTTGAGCCGGAAACTCCGCTCCCCGCCCGAGAGCAATTCGTTCCTATAACTGCTTTGCTTTTTGTGTCGTGGGTGTTTCGTGGTTCCAACTTTTCCTTTTGGTTCAGTGAGCTTCATTCCGGAATTCCTCCATCAGCCGGAGAATTTCTTCGCGGATCTGGAAGAGCTCCGTTCGGGTGGTGGACACGATTTCGCCGGGCAAAAGCTTTTTGGGCGCGACCTTTTCCAGTGCAGCTTGCGCCGCATGGAGATAGCTCAACGCGCGCTTCAGGCACGCGACGATGAAGGCGCCGTCTTTCAGGCCGCGGCCGTAAGCGAGGCTGTCCAGAGCCCCGGCCAGTTTGGCGCCGGTGATCTGAAATTCGGTCAGCAGCGTCCCCAGGTCATCATCATCCAATTTGCCGAGACCCAGTTCTTTGCATTTGTGCCAGAGATCCATGCTGCTGTTGAACGCGCGCAGCGAAAGCGGATGGCTGATGCCCCCGTCCTCCTCGCGCACCCAATCGACGCCTTCCGTGGCCGGGTCCGGCTCCAGGGGCGGCAGATCGTCCGGCACTTCAAGCGCGAACGGTTCTTCATCCGCTTCTCGATCGACCTCGCGCGGGTCGTTGGCTTCGTCCTCGGTCTCGTTGTCCGATTCCGGGGAGGACCTGCCCTTTTCTGAGTCCAGCGCCTCCTCGATCCACGACCAACCCATTTCCTTGGCGATGATGCGGTCGCGGTCGGGATGATCCATGTATTTGTCGAGCAGCTCGGAGTATTTGTCGGTGCGGGCGTCGCTTTCGCGCAGAAGTTTCTCGTAGTCGAACTCGTCCCACTCCTTCTCTTCCGGTGGCTCGTGTTTGGCGTTTTCGAGGGCGGCGCTGAGCTTTTGCATAAAAGCGTTGAATCCGGCTTCGGCATCGACACGGCGTTGGTTTTCTTCATCCGGAGTCAACCGCCACGCCGGCGGCGAGATCGCAAGCTGATAATCGGTGCTCTCGATGACGACGCGGCCATTGGCCGCGCTGAACCATTCGAGGTACACGCAGTTCGCCATGTGCTCCGGCACATCCAATCCCTCTTTCTTGCGCCGGTACGCTTCCTCCACCGGCAGGTCGAGTACGCGCACTTTGCGCGACGCGGTTAAGTCACCGACGGTTCCGCGTTGAAGCGAGTTAAAACCCGCGTCCCTCGGCAGGGGAATCGTCTCGCCCGGATTGGAAAAGGTCAGCAAGCAACCGGCCAGGTCCGTCGCGGCGTTGCCTCGCAATTCGAGCACGACGGGTTCGGTTTTGCCTTCGAGCCAGATTTTGCCCCGGACGACGCCGCGCTCGCGGTTGTCGATCTCGCCGCGTTTCACGCTGTCATGGATGCGCCAGGCCATTATCTCGTGTCGGGATTAATGAGGAAGGCGGCGCGGAAGAGCAAGGAAGAAAGCCGAGCCTTTTTGCTGCAAGTGCTGCAAGCCGATCAAAAGGGTTGAAAACACAAGTTGAGTTCAATAGCTTGGCCCGCATGAAACCTGTGCGCCTGCTCTTACTCTCGACCTCTCTCTTAGCCTCGCTCGGATTCTCCGCCAGTGCGGCCGAGAAAGCCTACACGCTCGCGGTCATCCCTAAAGGCACCACACACGAATTCTGGAAATCCATCAACGCCGGCGCGTTCAAAGCACGGCAGGAATTGAATGAAAAAGGACTGAAGGTCGAGGTGATCTGGAAGGGCCCGCTGAAGGAAGACGACCGCGATCAGCAAATTCAAGTGGTCGAGAATTTTATGTCGCGCCGCGTGAACGGGATCGTCCTGGCGCCGCTGGATTCGCAGGCTCTGGTCCGGCCCGTCCACAGCGCTATCTCCGCCAAGGTGCCGGTCGTCGTCATGGACTCCGACTTGAACTCGGACAAATACGTCAGCTTTGTCGCGACGGACAACCACAAAGGCGGCGTCATGGCGGGCGAGCATTTGGCCAAGCTGATCGGGGGCAAGGGCAACGTGATCCTGCTGCGCTACCAGGTCGGTTCCGCGAGCACGGAGAACCGCGAGAAAGGGTTTCTGGAAGCCATCCGCAAATTTCCCGACATCAAACTCATTTCCTCGGACCAGTTTGCCGGTCCCACGCGGGAGACGGGCTATCAAGTCTCGCAGAATCTGCTCAATCGCTACGGACGCGAGCTGGATGGAATTTTTTGCCCGTGCGAACCGCCGACGATCGCGATGGCGATGGCGCTCCGCAACATCGGCAAGGCAGGCGGCAAAGTGAAAATGGTCGGCTTCGACGCCGGTTCGCAGTCGGTGCAAGATTTGAAGAACGGGGACGTTCAAGGATTGATTGTTCAGAATCCTGTTCTCATGGGTTACACCGCCGTGATGACGATGATGAAACATCTCCAGGGACAGAAGGTCGAAAGGCGCATTGATACCGGCGTGTATCTGGTCACGCGGGAGAACATGGGACAGCCGGAAATCAAGGAACTGCTCTATCCGCCTCTCGAAAAGTATTTGAAGTAGATTTGCACGCCTCCAAACACATCCTGCTCTTCTCCGGGAGGTTCGAGCTTGTTAAAACGTTACAACGTTAAATCGTTAAATCGTTGAATCGGCTAAAGGGGTTAAATGTCTTCCGACACGATCTGTGAACCCACCCCCGTGCCCCTCCCAGGAGGGGAGCTATGTAACTCTTGGTTTGTTCCGCTTCCCCTCCCGGGAGGGGTGAAGGGGTGGGTCCGTCCGCATTGAGGTTCTCCCCATGCCACCTCGCCTCCACATGCTCGGTTTGCAGAAGAGTTTTGGCGCGACTCGCGCGCTGAAAAATGTCGAGCTGGAGGTCGCGCCGGGAGAAGTTCACGCACTGATTGGAGAGAACGGCGCCGGCAAAAGTACGCTGATGAAAATCCTCAGCGGCGCGTACACGCCGGATGCCGGACGCATCGAATTGGATGGGCAGCCCTTCGTTCCTGAAAACCCATTGCACGCGCGCCGCCGCGGCATCGCCATGATTTATCAGGAGTTGAATCTGGCGCCGCATCTGAGCGTCGAGGAGAATATTCTGCTCGGAGAAGAGCCGCGCCGGCTGGGATGGATCAATCGGGCGCGCCGCCGGGAAATGGCTCGGGCGGCGCTGGCGGAACTCCGGCACGAAAACATTCCTCTGGACGCGCGGGTGAGCGGACGGCCCATCGCGGAGCAACAAATCGTCGAGATCGCGCGCGCTCTGCTCAGTGAGCCGAAGGTTTTGATCATGGACGAACCCACGAGCAGCCTGACCGACGTGGACACGGAAAATCTTTTCGCCGTGATTGGTCGATTGCGTCAGCGCGGCGTGAGCATCGTTTACATCAGCCATTTTCTGGAGGAATGCCAGCGGATTTGCGATCGCTACACGGTTTTGCGCGACGGCGAGACGGTCGGGGCAGGGGAGATGGCCACTGCTTCGCTGGATGAAATTATCCGCCGGATGGTGGGGCGCGAGATCAAGGAGATTTATCCGCGCCACCCGCGGCAGTTGGGCGAACCGCTGCTGGAATTGAAAGGGCTGGCCGGGCGCGGCAAACCGCGCTCCGTGAATTTGACGCTGCGGGCCGGTGAAATCCTCGGCGTGGCGGGGCTCATTGGCGCGGGCCGGACCGAAACGCTTCGCGCCTGTTTCGGTCTGGACCGTGTGGAAAGCGGCGACGTGTTCATTTATTCCAGGCAACAACGCCGCTGCACGCCGGGGCGGAGCCTGGCGGAAGGGATCGGGTTGCTCAGCGAGAACCGCAAGGAGGAAGGGCTGATGCTCAACCGAACTTTGGCGGACAACCTCACGATCACACGCTACGCGCCCCTGGCCAGGTTCGGCCTGATCAGTGCCCGGCGACAACGCTGCGCGGCTCTTGACTGGATGCAGCGCCTGAACGTGCGCGCCGCCGGTCCCGAACAGCCGATCGGCGAGTTGTCGGGCGGCAATCAGCAAAAGGTGGCCCTGGGCCGGTTGCTGCACCACGACGCCAGAATTCTGTTGCTGGATGAACCGACCCGCGGCATTGACGTCGGAAGCAAAAGCGAGATTTACCGGTTGATGGGACAACTGGCGGCTCAGGGCAAGGCGATCATTTTTGTGAGTTCGTATCTGCCCGAGCTGATGGGCGTGTGCGACAGCATCGGCGTGATGTGCCGCGGCGTGCTGTCCGAGGTGCGTCCCGCATCAGGCTGGACTGAGCACAGCATCATCAGCGCGGCAATCGGAAGCACCGCCTGCCCCGCTTAGCCGTAACTATTCAATTTCCCAAACAGGAGAACACTGAGGAAACAGAGGCTGGGAGTCCAAACACAGCTTTTTCGTTCGGGCCACTTTGGTCACTGAATGGTGAGCGGTTAGTGATCGCCGAAAATGAAATGATCCCCTTGCCCTCGACCTCTGTTCTCTCTGTTTGCTCCTGTTCTCTATTGAATTGTTACAGCTTAGCTGTGACTTTTGAAGTGGAAACAGGAGACAACAGAGGCAACGGAGACGGACAACAGGAAACGCCGCCTGATCCAGAATTGGACTTTTGATTTGCCCGATTGCGTTTACACTGCGCCCGGCACATGGGCGAACGCGAATCTAAGATCAAATTCAGGAAAGTGCTCAATGCCTTGGGACCCTTCCTGGGATTGCTCTTCGTTATCGGCATTTTCTGCCTGAGCAAGGAAGTGCGGCCTTATTTTCTGACGGGCGCCAATTTCAAAATCATCCTGGTCCAGACGGTCATCGTCGCCATCGGCGCGCTCGGCATGACGATGATCATCGTTAGCGGCGGCATTGACCTCAGCGTCGGTTCGGTTGTCGCGCTGACGAGCGTGGTGGGCGCCACCTTGCTGGTGAAGGGTTATTCCACAGGCGCGGCCATCGCGCTGACGATTTTAGTCGGCGGTGGAATCGGTTTGTTGAATGGACTGTCGGTCGCCGCGCTCCGCATGCTGCCATTCATCGTCACGCTGGGCATGATGGGCGTGGGGCGGGGAACGGCCAAATGGCTCGCGGGCAATCAGACGGTCAACGCGCCCGAATCATCCGTGAACAACCTCATGGCCCTGGTTGAACCGTTGAGCCTTTTCCCGTTGCCGCCGGGCGTCTGGATTGCGGCCGCGCTGGCGGTGGTGATGGCGGTGGTGATGCGGCAGACCGTCTTTGGCCGATATGTTTTCGCCATCGGCTCGAATGAGAGCACGGCGCGGTTGTGCGGAATCCGCGTGCAGCTTTACAAAGTGCTGATTTACACGCTGGCCGGGTTGTTCTTTGGCCTCGCCGGCTTGATGCAGCTCTCTCGGTTGACCCAAGGCGATCCGACCGTGGCGATCGGCCTGGAACTCGACATCATCGCGGCGGTGGTGATCGGAGGCGCGAGTCTGAACGGCGGCGTCGGAAGCATTCTTGGTTCGATGATCGGCGCATTGATCATGGCGGTGCTGCGCAACGGCTCGAACCAAATGGGTTGGCAGACCTACACGCAGGAAATCATCATCGGCATCGTCATCATCCTGGCCGTCGGTCTGGACCTTCTGCGGCAGCGGCGGGCGGAGGGATGAGGGACCCATCCGAGTTCTTGCCTCGCGCCCGGCCCTGGCTTAAATAGCCCCTTATGAATCCTCAGACCCCATCGACCTCAATTCAACCTGGCGCTCAAGAAGGCTGTGTCTCCCTGGACTCAGGTCCAAAACTCGTTTCGCGCCGGGCCGCGATCAAATCAACGCTCGCCGTGGCCGGCACGGCGGCTCTCGTTTCACCCCACGCGCTCGCCGCACCGGTGGCGGTTGCGGTTGCGGATGCGCGCCGCCAATCGCCCAAGCGCTTCGACCTGAAGAAGTCGATCAATCAATGGGCGTTCCCGTACCCGCAAAAGATGAATCTCGAGGAATGCCTGAAGCTGGCCAAGCGCGCGGGCTTTGACGGCATCGAACTCAACTACGATCTGGACAACGATCTTTCCCCCAAAGCGGGCACGAAGGAATTTCAGGAGATTCGAAAAATGGCGGACCGGATCGGCATCGCCATCAGTGGGCTTTGCTCGTTTCTGTTCTGGCCTTATCCGCTGACCAGCAACGATCCCGAAAAGCGGACGCGCGGTTTGGAACTCGCCGGCAAGATGGCCCAAGCCGCGCACGATCTGGGCGTGAAGAATCTGCTCGTCGTTCCCGGCGCGGTCCATATTCCCTGGCGCACGGATCACGAGCCGGTGCCGAACGATGTCTGCGATCGCCGGGCGCGCGAAGCCATTGGCAAACTCGTTCCCCAGGCCGAGAAGCTCGGGGTCTATCTGAACATCGAAAACATCTTCTTCAACGGCTACCTCATGACGCCGATGGAAATGAACGCGTTTGTGGACAGCTTTCAAAGCAGTCACGTGCGCGTTCATTTCGACACGGGGAACATTTCGATGTTCCAGCACGCCGAACATTGGATTCCCATTCTCGGCAAACGAATTCAGAACATTCACTTCAAGGAATTCACCAAGAAGGGGACCGATTATTCTCTGGAGACCTTTCGGCCACTCCTGGACGGCACGACGGATTGGCCGGCGGTCATCGAGGCGCTCGACCAAATTAGGTATCGCGGCTACGTGACGTTCGAGTATTTCCATCCGTATCCGCACTACCCGGAAGCGCTGATTTATCAGACCTCCGATTCGCTGGATCGAATGCTGGGGAGGCTGGCGTAATGAAGTGTGCTGGGCGGTTGGAATGTCGTGTGCTGATAATTGAATTTGAAGAATGTAAAGCGTGCTGAATGCGGCTGCTCGATGCGGGCCGGGGGCTATTTCCCGGCTCCGGTGAGAAATATGCGCACTTTCCTCAAGGTCGCCGTCAAACGGCTGGCCTTGATCGCAACGGCTTGCTGCGGGCTTTCAGCACGCGGCGTGATCTTCTATTCCACGGCCGACCCGCTCCACAATTCCACGCCGCCCACGGGCGAGTTAGCCGACAGCGGCTGGCATCTCCAGGGGGCCTGGTCCGCTTTTTTGGGCACGCCGATCAGCCCGCAACACTTCATCACCGCCAAACATTTGGGAGGCTCTCCCGGGATCAAATTCTCCATCAATGGCCTGGAATACACTACGACCGCGTTTTTCGATGACCCGGACAGCGATCTGCGAATTTGGAAAGTTCGGGGCCGATTCGCGAAGTTTACCGAGCTTTACCCGCAGACTGATGAGGTCGGAAAGGATCTCGTGGTGTTTGGGCGAGGCACTCAAAGAGGGAGTGAAGTCACTATTGCTGGCCTGCTTGGCAGCACCGCGAAGGGGTGGCACTGGGGCTTCGCGGACGGCCGGAAACGATGGGGACAAAACCGCGTCGGCGGCCTTGTCTCCCGAAGTGGAGGACCGACCACGGGCGACGGCACATCCTTTGCGGAATCGGGCGATCTGTTGAAGGTGCCCTTCGACGCGGACGCCGGACCGAACGAGGCGCATCTTTCCGCTGGAGATTCAGGCGGCGGACTCTTCATTCAGGACGGGGGAACCTGGAAGTTGGCCGGCGTTAACTTTCTTGTGGACGGCCTGTACAACACGAGCGACACCGGGCCTGGATTTCAGGCAGCCATTTTCGACGAAGCCGGAATTTACAAAGGAAGGGAAGGCAATTGGACGCGCATTCCGAACTCAAGAGCCAATATCCCCGGCGCATTTTATGCCACACGGATTTCCGTTCGCCTGAACTGGATCCACACCATTCTCGCGCAAACGGCGTCGGATGATGGGCCGCTCCTCCAATCGGCGCCAACTGTGACGGGGCCTTTTGAAGATGAGGTCAACGCGGACGTGGACACCGCGTCTGGAATCGTGACGCTGCCGGCGCCGTCCGGCGTGAGGTTCTACCGGTTGAACAGCGCGTCCGAGCTGCGGATCATCGGCCTTACGCTTCAGAACGGGAATCTCGTGTTTCAATATCGGTAGCCATTTGTCCAGCGCTGTCGCGCGCGCGTTAAGAGGTTAAATGAGTTAAAAGGGTTGAATGGTTAAATCCCAGTCCAGTTGACCGATTTAACAATTTAACCTTGTAACGCTTTAACGAGTCCGGTTCTCGTCACCCTTGCGCCTCGGCGGATTCAATCAGTATTTCCCAAATGCGTTCCATCCAATCGCGGTGTTCCGGTTTCATCAAGACCGACCGCAAACAGGTGATTGTGTCGCGGTCCCGTTTCATTCCGGCGCCGGCCAGATCAAAAAAATCGGCGGGCAATTCCGCCAGAGCCAGGTGCAGATTACGGCGGGCCGCTTCGGTGAAGAGCCATCGTGAGCGTGGGGAAGCGGCGCTCACGCTTTCGGCGCGCGGTACCCACACGACGATGTCCAGTTCGGGCGCGAAACCGGTGAGAAACCGTTCGTCCGTCCGCAGCTTTTCGTGCAGGTCCAAGGCGGCATCGCGTCCGCCCATGAGCCCGCGCGCAAACTCGCCGCCTTTGACGAGGGGCAAGAGTCTTTGCGTCGCCCACAACGCGACTGCTGCCGCGCCGGGGCGCGAACATTCCAGACTGATCTCGCCCAGGTGAAGCTCCGCTGAACTGAAGTAGGTGTAAGGCGAATCGTGCTTGTAGAATCGGCCTACGCCGGGATCACGAAAAAGCACGCAACCACAGCCATAGGGTTGAAGGCCGTGTTTGTGCGGATCGATCACAAGGGAGTCAACTTCGCCAAGCCGCTCATAAGCGCGCTGCGTTTCCGTCGCCAGGTTGTCCACGAGGCAGAAGTATCCGCCATAGGCGGCATCGGCGTGGAGATGGAAACCGTGCCTTGCGCGCAGATCGAGCAGTTCGGGCAATGGATCGACGGATCCCGTCGCCGTGGTCCCGATGGTGGCCACGACGGTTCCGACGCCGCCTTGGGCCAGACAAGCCCCAAGCCGGGCGACATCCATGCGTCCGCGGCCGTCGCAAGGGATCGACTCGAAGTTCAGCCCGAGCACCCCCGCGATGCGCTGGTGCGTGTAGTGCGCCTGCTGCGAGGCGACCACGTTGGCGCCGGGGCGCAATCGACTGGCCACCCACAACGCTTCCAGATTGGCCATCGTGCCGCCGCTGCACAGGTGGCCGAGGTGGGTTTTCCATCCGAACATGCCGGCGATCTCGGCAACGGCCTCCTTTTCCATCGCGGAACTGGCGCGCCCGCCGTCCAGCGCGTGGTTGTTGGGATTGATCCACTGCGCCAGCGCATAAGCGAGCCGCGCCACCGGATGCGGCGGCTTGAGCATCTGTCCGGCGTAGAGGGGATGGAAGTAGGGAAAATTGTCGTGCAACCGCTGGGCAACCTCGCACAGCACACGCTCGACGGCTTGCGAGTCCGGTGCCAAGAAGCTTGTGGGGGACGCGGGCAAAGAAGCAAACCCGGCTTCGAGCCGTTCCAGTGCAGCTCGCAGCAGAGCCAACGAATCTTTTTCAAAAGCGAAAGAGCCGGAGCCTTTCATCACCCTTGGGATTGTTGCCGCATCGGGGCCAGCAACGGAAGTTCAACTTTTGCGGACGGTACTTGAACCCAAAGGTAAGAGCGGCAAAACCGCAATTGGATTGCAGTCGGCTATTCCCGAAGCACCACCACCCGGTAGAAAGCCAGACCATCCCGAATCACGGCGGTGAAAGTGGTGTGCGTCGTGGGCTCGCCCTCGTTCTCCCATCGGCCGCTGCCGAAGGCGGCGCGGCGTTGGACCTGGTAAAGCGAAGTTGTGCCCAGCCATTTCAAGGTGATTTGGTTCCCATTGCGGAAAATAGTTACGAATCGATTCGGCGGCCAAACTTTGGGAACTCCTTGTTCGTCCACAACCAGACTTGAGGTGCCGGCGGGCAGGATTTGAAGCGTCTTCAGGAATTCTATGACACAATTCCGCTCGTGCTCGCTGAGCACTTCGAATGCCCGCCGTTCCGGCTCCGCCTCCCCTGCGTGAGCGAGAATTGCCTCGCGCATCGTTGTGAACTGGCCGTGATGGAAATAGTTCGGCTTCCGGCTCACCCCCCACA
Organism: Verrucomicrobiota bacterium; assembly: GCA_016190065.1. GTDB lineage: Bacteria > Verrucomicrobiota > Verrucomicrobiia > Limisphaerales > SIBE01 > VHCZ01. Next base: position 24,120 of record JACPRI010000194.1, on the reverse strand, counting down.
GTTTCCGCGTCAGAAACCTTCGATTGCCCGCGAAAAAGCCTGGCGAACCCGGCGGCTCGTTCATGTCGATCGGTTCGCGGTTGGGATCGTCCGGTCCGGCGCAAATGTCGTGCAATTTCAAGTCGGTGAAGGCCGGGACATGGACGACTCCGTCCGTTGGCTTCAGCCGCGGGCTGGGGAGTTCGTCACTGGTGAGGTCCACGCTCAAGATCGGCGCGTCCTCCGGGCGCAGATTGCCAACCGGATTGAATGAACTCGGTTCCGTGAAAACCCAGCCGTGGTTGTCCAGCGGCAAGCTCGGCACATGGCACCGAGCGCAGCCGAGGGCCGCGAAGCGTTCCTCCCCGATCAAGACTGCGGCCTCAATTTCCGGATCATTGGCGATGACTCTTCCGGGGACGGCCAGCGTGGCTTGAAAAATCGCCAGGGCGGTGACATCGGCTCGAGTCAATTCATTCACCACGCCGTCTCCGTCCGGATCCGTGTTCGCGCCGAACCGCTCGGTGGTTTGCATCCCGTGATGATGATTGAGCGCCGTGTTGGAGAATTGCCGGATGGAAATCACGTTTCCAACTTGGTGGAAAGGGCGGATGGTTAATCTCGGTCCCAGGGGCGCGCCATTGGTGTCCAGGCTGGGAGCGGAAATGCCTTCCACCTTCGAGACGTCCCAACGGCCGTCCGCGTGGCGCGCCAGCGTGCCGAACGAGACACCCTTCGCGAGCAGCGGTTTCGATTCGCCGGGTTGCAGGGAATTGCGGATGACACGGAGTTCATCGGTCATCTGGCGGGCGAGCATTTCGATGAAGCCGGACCCGAACAACCCGACGGTGGCGCGCGAATTGCCGATGCTTTGCAGCGTGACGTTCGCGCCCCGCTCGTCCATTGCGCCTTTGGTGGGAACGGCATCGCGGTTGGCGAAGGTTGCGAAATCAAAACGCTGGCTCAGGATGGAGATGTTCGCCACGATATCGCCGCTGCCCCCCGAGATGGGAACGTTGTGGCAGCCCGCGCAGGAATTGGCATCGGGACCGGAAACGGAATTGAAATTGCGCGGGAACCTGAGCGGCGCGTTCGGATCGCTCAGCGACTCTCCGTTGCCCTTTGTGAGCGGACGACCGCCGCCTTCCTGCCGCGTCCAGTTGGCTTCAAACAACTTTTTCCCAAAGGCCACCAGGTTCGTCAGGCCCAAGGTGAATTCCTCTCCATTCTGCAAGTGGCGCCCCATGGCTACTTCGCGGCCAAGGTCGGCACAACGGGCCTCCGGGGGATAGAAGAGCAGCACGGCAAAAAGCACCAGCGCACCGATCAGAACTCGCATAGCCCCTAAAATAGCGTTTGAGGAACGACTCAGAACGGAGTGAAGACCTCCATCCACGGTAGGTAAACATCATCGTTGATATGGGGTGTAAGCCCGACGGGCGGCCGTTTTGAATCCCCCATGCTCGGTCGATAATTTTCGGCGACGAAAATCGAAAAGGGAATCCTTCGCCTCACTGCACAACACCGGATGCGGGTTTATGCCCAGGCGGACGGATTCGAGAGCGAGACCGTCACGGCATTTGGAGGTTTCTACCTACCTGTCGCACTTGGCGGGACTCGTTATCTTTCATACGAGTTAAATGCAAGGTTGTGTCAAGACGCGACCATCAACAACCAACCAAAGAATCGTATGCAAAATAGTCCAATCCAAAGAATGCTGCGCCTGGGGGCCCTGTGCGCCGCCATCGTCGTAATCGGGCTCAGCTCAACTGGGGTCATGGCCAACCCGGAGGACGAGCACCCGGAAGACACGCAAGGGGCTCCCGGCTGCGGTGGGATGCCGATGCCTGAAATCTCCGTCTGGGCCGGCACTGCGACGCTCCTGGGATGCTGTGCTTACGCCGCCCTGCGTCGTAAGAGGAATGCATCTTAGAATCCGAACCCCGAATATCACAACGGGAACGTTCGCGAGAGGGCAGTCGCCACGCCGATGAGGGCTTCAGATTTTTCCTTCGTGGTTTTCCTGGCGTTGCTGGGCGTTCATATCTGGCTGCGAGATCCAGGCTGGCAAACCCGGGCTCCGGATACCTGGCCCATCCTAGCCGGGATTCCCTTATTCATCTGGCTGGGGTGGCCGTGGACATTCGCCGAGGCCAAGCCGCGAACTTTTCCCACTCGAGCTTTGATTGTGGCAGGTGTCCTGTATCTTGTCGGTCTTCTATCGAATCTGACGATGCTCCTGGCGCTGGCATGGACGCTCGGGTTGAGAGCCTGGTTGATCCCTCGAACCGTCGCCGGGCGAGACGCGCGCCACACGACGAAACTTCTCCTCCTGCCTTTCTTCTCGTTTCCATGGCTGTCCGCCGACTTGAATTCCGTGGGCTGGGCATTTCGTTTGTCTGGCGCGGCGGTCGTTGAGAATTTGTTTTCAGCGCTGCAGTACGACGTCGTTCGCGAGGGGACTTTTCTGTGGGTGCAGGGCAAATTGATGTCGATCGAGGCGGCCTGTTCGGGCTTGAACGGACTGCAATCCATTCTGATTGCCGGCACGACGTTGGCCTACCTGAAACTGGGGGCTTCCCCTTACTTCTGGTGGAATATCCCGCTCCTCGTCGCGGCGGCTTGGCTGGCCAACACCTTCAGAATCGTCATCCTCGCGTTCGGTGTGGCGGGAGGGGCATTGGACGCGCAAAACGATTTCCTCCACGGCGTGGCGGGATGGGCCTCGCTCTGCCTCGCCTTTGGCCTCTGTTGGCTCGCCTTCGCCCTGCAGGAAGCAAGAGGCAGAACTCCATGGACAGAACTGGCGCGACAACAGGATGGATGAAAGACTTGCCGTTCCTCCAGTTCACCGTGATCGGTTACGGCCTCTGGCAATCCCGGAATCTGCTGGAAGCCTGGCGGCACAGTCCCTTCGACCGGTGGGGATGGCTGGCGTGCTTCGTCTGGCTGGTGCCGTTCCTGGTTTGCAACGCGCGATCCAAATGGCCTGGCCTGCATCTTTCACTCTCGAAGGGGAGCACACGCGTCCTCGCGTGTTCCCGTTGGCGCCCCGCCGACCGGCTCGGCATCGGCACGCGCGATGAAGTGTTGCACGCCGTGGGTGCTCGATTGCGGCGAGGCGCCGCAAGCAGCACGCGAGGCGCGTGCGCTCCCCCGAAGAACCGGAGAATCTTCCGAGCCAGCCGACCTCTGCTGTTGGCGGGTCTGGTCCTGACATTTTTGGGCGACGTTGGATCGTTCAATGTCAGTCGCAACGCCGGCCTCGCGCTCATTCTGTTGGCTTTCGCGCCGCCGCCATGCCGCACTTTCACGATGGCGCTTTCATCGGCGTCGTGGATGCCCGCGTTGGGCTGGTTCGGCAGCGAGGCTGGACTTGGGCCCGCGGCACTGAACGCCGTGCGCTTGGGGATTGCACTCGCGGCCGTAGCCGCCTGGGCGCTGAAGACCGTTCGACGTCGAGAAGAAAGCCCCGGTGCCGCTGAATTGAACGGTTCCGAACCACCGGCCAAGATATGCAGCATCGGCGTGTGATCTGGTTGGGATTGACCTTGGCCATTCTCCTGGGCGTCCTTTGGGATTTTTATCCTTTGCCGAACGCAGAAGATCGGCTGGCCCAACTCCGCGCGAGCGGTCCGAACTTTTCGAGCGAAGATCTGGCGTTGACTCCGACCGAGCAGGCCGTGCTGGCCAAGGCGAAAGTCGTTCACCGCCGCTACGAGTTTGAAGGGCGCACAGTTTTTGTGACGGTGATCGACGGCACGGAGAATCGCCACGCCGTGCATGATCCGGGTTATTGCTTTCGCGGCGCGGGCTGGGAGGCGATTGGCCAAAAGACCTTGTCCATCCCCGGTGGTCACGCCGTGTGCTTCAGCGTGCGGCGGAAATCCGAGTTGATGGACGCGGTCTATTGGTTTTCCGATGGGCGTCAGCGGCACACGTCGTTTCCCCGATATTGGTGGCAGACGACTTTGCGCCGCATTACGCTGGGGCGGTCCGGACCGGAACCAGTCCTGGTGGTTTTGCAATCCGACGACCGGGATCGCGATTGGCCGACCCTGGTCCCGAAGATGATCGAGGCGCTCTCGCTGGCGTTGTAACACGCCGCGCAACACCTCGTCAGAGGCCTGCTCGATTCGATGGCCAGCCCGGCCCACAATTACCCACAATGACCGCGATCACCGCGTAATCGCCTAACTCAAGAATGGCCAAAATAGTGGAGTCACCGGGTCATGCTTTTCGGAGTCTGTCCTTCCAGTAGTCCGGGTGTCGATGTCCGTGAGCCACGGCAGCAACCAGAATCAGATCGCCGCGAATGAAGTAGGCCACGCAGTAGGTCCAAGGTCATCGGCCCAGCCGCCGATCCACCTCCGCAAAAACCTCAGCCGCCGGAATACTCCTGACACCACCGGCATCGTATCGAGCGATTCGCTCGCGGATCTCTGCGTTCCATGCTGCATCAATCTCGGAGGAACCTGTTGGCTCCACGCTGCTCAAAATCCGGTGAGCGAGGGTCAAGCGCTGATCCGGAGGCAACTGCATCGCTTCCGCCGCCAATGTTTCTATCGATCCAGCCATAACGTGACCATACTCTACACGGGCACGTCATGTCGAGCTTTGGCGCGGAACGACCAACTTCAATCCCCGCCCCGGGTGCGTTCAACCCGGGGATGCAGATAATCCGGAGTGAATCACGCCTTCCAAAGGTTTCGACACGCCCGCCCGGCTTCACTCCGAGTTAGCTACATTCCTTCTGCTGTTAGGCGGCTTGTTCATTCGTCACGATGGAAAACCCTGCCGGTGACGGAAAAGTAAACACGTGCGAAAGGCTCAAGCACTGGGCGCATCATCCGGTATCGCAGATTCCGATATAACGACTGCGCCATCCTTCGTCGCGCCTCCTCAACGGAAAGCGTGGGAGCGGAGGTTTGCATCCCCTTGACGTAATGAGGAAGACCTCCATCAATCTGCGCCTTCGTGCCGCGAAACCAACGCCACGCAATCCAAAGGACCGCGATGATGCCTGCAACCCAAGACGGAAACGCAAGGAGAGCGCCGACTGTGACGACGGGAACGGCAAAGTAATACGTGAACCATCTCGTGACCGGATTCAGGAATGCAGCCGAACACTCCAAGTATGAATTCTCGCCAAGGAGCGCCATCATGAAGCGCCCGGTAACAAAAGCCATCTGCCCAGCGAGCAATACAAGAAGCACGCCGAAAATCCATCGCGCAATTTCGAGAGCAGTCATGAACTCGCCAGCAATCCGTCTTGTTAGGTGTCGCCGCCTCGTTTCGCAATTAGAGTGAGCTCCTCGTCCGTCATCTGTTCCAAGGACTCTGGATCTTTGCCGCTTCGGTACGCTGCGATCTTATTCTGGGCCGTTACGTACCGTGCCTCAAGTTCAGCACTTCGTTTTGCGAGTTTCTCGTTTTCGGCCTCCAATGCAGACACATATCTTCGAACGTCGGGATCGGTTTTCTTAAGGAGGAGTGTGAGTTCTTTTGAGTGCTTCCTGGTTAAGATACGCGGCCGGAGCGTGAATGATGCTCGACTGCGCTTTTCACCGATCCAATAAACGGCTTTGGCTTATTGTATCGGGAAAGTTAGTGGCTGATCAGAAGCCGTCAAGGTGGAAAGGCCGGTCCGGGCGCGTGGGGCGCATCTCACTTTCTGAGAGAGGTGCAATGTTTGAGACCATCAAGCTGCGGAGCTGCGGAAGACCGTAGCCCACAGCGCAAGCTGTGGGTGAAGCGGGAAAGATGGAAAGCCGCGGAGCGGCGAAAGAAGCGTTTCGGGCCGATTGGATTTCTTTCGCCCCATCCGGGGCTAATGATCTGTTGCCCCTATTCCCACGGCTCACGCCGTGGGCTACTGTCTTGCGGCACTCCGTGGCTGGCTTCGAAGTGCTTTTTCGAAAGCATGATTGCGCCCCTGGTCTGGATACGAATTGTCGCGAATTGGAGGAAACTCCTTCCTCTCGCGTTAACCCGTAATTCGTGTCTCGTCTCTTTGGCTGCGACTGTCCGCGCCGTGTTTATTCGTGTCTCTCGGTCGTTTTCAACAGCAAAACGCGCACGTCCTTGGCGCGAGAAGGATGGGGTCTTCTACCGGCGTGTTTTCAGGTCCCTACCCCGCTTGCGGTGCACGCAGCATTTGGATAGCAATAGCGAATTCGACAAGAAACTTGATACCTTGTGGAGAACCTTCATTCATGATTTATGTTTTACAGGTTGAGACGCTCTTCGTTGGTTGTGCTGTTCCTTGCGCTTTTGTTGACCAAAACCGCCGCCGCCGAGTCGCTCGCGATCTACCGGAACAGCGCGAATAAGATCTGGATTGAGGCCAATTCACCCCTTGAAATTGGCTACCGATTGCAGGCCAGCGTGGACTTTCAAAGCTGGACGGACATCAATGATCAGGCATCGGGACCACTGTCTTACCGCATCGATCAGCCCCACGATACGAATAGCTTCTTTCGGCTTCGAACGTGGTCCACCAAGGATGCGCCGCTCAAACTGGTGCTGCTCGGTGATTCGACGGTTGCCGATTACGCACTCAGCGGTCAGTCCGCCGGTTGGGGGCAGGGCATCTATGGATATTTGAAGCCCAATGTGCGCGTCATCAACCTCGCGATAGCGTTTCAAAGCACCAAGTCCTTCCTCGCCTCGATCCAGAAAGATTATTTAGAGAGGATCAAACCCGAGTTCGTGCTCATATCGTTTGGCCGCGTCGATGCTTTGGTCATGTGGGATGCCTCCTACTACACCTCCATGGTCGAGTACGAAGCGAACCTGAAGGCGATCATTCGGATGGTTCGCGAATTTGGTGGAACGCCCATCTTGGTAACCCCCACGGGACCGAGAGAATTTGATGCGGCTGGGAAGATTGTACCTCTCCTTGAGGACCGCTCTCAGGTGGTGCGCGATGTAGCGGCCGACTCCCAGGCCTATCTGATCGACCTTCATGAGCTGAGCAAGAACCTTTTCAACGAGTTGGGTCCAAACGGCAGTGCCTACATTTCAACCTGGGATAATGTTCACTTTACCCTCAAAGGCGCCGATGTCATTGCGGGCCTGGCCGTGAATGCTTTTCCGGGTATTCTTCGTGCACAGGTGAAATAATTCGATGGCCAGCTCGGCCCACAATTACCCTGCTCACCTTCCGCGATAAGTCTATTCCCTCACCGGCAGCACGTTGATCGCTTTGATGACGAGTTGGACCGTGTCGCCGACCTTCAAGTCAAGCTCCTGCAGGGATTCGGTGGTCAGGACCGAAGCCATTTTGGCCGGACCCACGACTTTGAACTTCACCAACGACATGACCGGGTCGCTTTTGATCGAGGTCACTCGCGCGGTCACGTTGTTTCTCGCTCCGTATTTCATGATATGTTCCTTTGGTTTGATTTCTTTTGCCGCCACTCGGACGGCGTGAGTTTCATCCAAGGCTCGGGATCAACACCCAGCCCCTCGGCGACCCGGTTGATGTAATTGAAGTAGCCGATGACCTGAACGCCGAGGGTGATTTGTTCGTCGGTGAAACCATGCTCGATGAGCCGATCGAAGTCCGATTTCTCCATCGCGCCGGGGTGAAGCGTCAGCTTGGCGGCAAAATCGCAAAGCGCGCGGTCTTCCCGGCTCAAGGGCGTGCGGCGATAATCGTAGATCAACTGGTCGGCCGCTTCATTTTGTCCAGACTCCGCACGGAAGTCCTCCGCGTGAGAAAACGTTCAGTAGAAGCAATCGTTGAGATTGCTGACGACAGTGGCGAGCATTTCTTTACGCGCCTTGCTGAGCGCATTCTCCGATTTCATTAACCGCATGTAGAACTGAATGGAGGCGTCGGCGGTCGCGACATCGCGGCTCATCACTTTGATGATATTCGCCACGTAGCCCGCGCGGGACAAAGCGGCATCGTAAAGACGCTTCACCGCGCCCGTCGCTTCAGACTCGGCCACTAATTTCAAAAACGCCATGGCAATGTCTTTCCAATGTCGAGTTGTCGATGATTCGAGGAGTGGCACAGCGCCGATTCGATGGCGTCGAGTTTCTAAAGAAGGGGACGAAAACGCAAGCCGCCTGGGACGGCTGAATCCAAATCGAGGGTAACACGCAGCACGGGAGAAGGCGTCGGTTGGCCCCGCCGATGGATCGGTTCGACGTCAACCTCCTTGGTTGCATGGACAGCCCGACCTCCGGCTCGCTGCGCCTCAACGGGCATGAGCTGCGCGAACTCAGCGAGCGAGAGCGAACCCGTTTTCGCCGCGAGCAAATTGGTTTCGTCTTTCAACATTTCGGACTCGTGCCGACGCTGACCGTTGCCGAAAACGTTGCTTTACCTGCATTCTTCGCGCGCCGCCGTGATCCGCGGCGCGGCGCGGCATTACTGGAAAAGGTTGGTCTAACGCACCGCCGGGACCACTGTCCGCATGAACTTTCCGGCGGCGAACTGCAGCGCGCGGCCATTGCGCGGGTGCTGGTGGGATTCTTATTTGAAGCCTCCTCGAAGCCGCCGGGCGCTAGAAAGTTTCTTTTGCCCCAAAAAGCGCTTTGCCGCCGGGAGGCTTTGGATTAAGATTTTATCATGGGTGCAGAACTGGAAAAGCCGACAACCGAGCTGGGCGAGATGATCGTTCGCACGACGGGCGTTCTTGGCGGAAAACCTCGAATTCAAGGACATCGGGTCGGCGTGCATCGAGTTGCAGGCTGGTGGAAGTTGGGGCTGAGCGTCGAGGAAATTGGAGAGCGATTGTCCACGTTGACGCCGGCCGAAATCCATGCCGCATTGGCTTATTATCATTTGCACCGGGAAGAAATTGAAGGGTATTTGGAAGAGGAGCGTGCTGTTTCCAGCAACTTAGGGGTCGTCCCCAAATGACATTTGTTTGATTCGGGCCTGGAACACCAGGTGGTAAGCAGAGCTTGAGCGTACTAAAACTTCACCTGGATGAGGATGCCGATGCTCATGCTCTGTTGAATGGTTTGCGTCATCGCGGATGGGATGTCACGTCGAGCAGGGAGCGGGGGCTTTTGCAGTATTCAGACGAGGAGCAACTCGCTTGGGCCTGCGAGGAGGAGCGCGTCATTTACACTTACAACGCCTCCGATTTCTGCCGTCTTCATTCAGAATTCCTTCGAACAGGCCGTCACCATGCTGGCATCATCATCGGAGATCAGCAAACCGCATCCATCGGTGAAGAGCTACGACGGTTACTGCGACTGAGCCAAGCCAAAACTACTGTGGACATGGAGGACCATCTTGAATTCTTGGGCAATTGGAGTTGATCGGGCTGAAGTGGCCCCGGTTCCGAGAGAAATATTTGTCCACTTTTTGCCGGTTCGTACGTCTTATATGAAGCCAGAGCCGATCTCGACATGAGCGAAGCGCTAAAACAAGTGACCACGGAGTTTTTGGCCAGCCGGCCACAGCTCATGGCGTTCATTTACGGACTCGTGCGGCACCCACAGACGGCGGAGGACATTTACCAGGACGTCTGGCTCAAGCTGGCGGGCGCGTTGGAAAACGGGACCGTGATCGAGAATCAGACCAATTGGTGCCGGGCCGTCGCCAAGAATCTGATTCTTCAACATTGGCGGGAACAGCGAGTCGCCAAAGTCGTGGCGGACAGCACGCTTCTGGAATTTGTCGATTACGTCGAGCTGGCCTTTGCGGAGGCCGATCCGTCCAAGGATCGCTGGCCGGATCGCCAATACGCACTCAACCAATGCGTTGACGCCCTCCCGGAAAAATCCAAACGGCTGCTCCTGCTCAAATACGAGGAGGGTTTTTCCATCGGCGTGATTGCCTCGCACCTGCGGCAATCCACCGCCGCCGTGATCAAAGCGCTCGTCCGCCTCCGCGAGGCTCTCGCCCTCTGCGTGGAAAAGAAGTTGAAGCTGCAGGAGCTGGGTTTATGACCCCACTGGAGGAATTGCTCGTCAAGTGGCACGATCGCACCCTGACGCGAGAAGAGTTGGCCGAGCTGAACGCCTGGTTGAGCACGGCGGAAGGACGCGCACGGCTGCGGCAAGAGTTTGCCTTTGACGCCAACCTGCTGGAAGCGCTTTTGGCCGCGAAAGCTCGTTTGGAGGCCGGGCAGCAAGCCCGCGCTTTCGAGACGGCTGAGGTTCGGGAGAGCGAAGTGTTTGAGGGCCACCCGCACAGAATCTGGCTGGCCACTCGGCGTGTGTTCCGCGGAGCGAAATGGAAGCTCGCTTTGTCGGCGGCGGCAACTACGGCCGTTGTTTGTTTCCTGCTGCTGCGGCCGGCCGAGAACGAAACGCTCGCACAGATCGAAGGGCGCGCCCAGGGCGTGACTCTGGTACGGGGAGGCAAACCGGTCGCCTGGACCGGCGTTATGGCTGTGAAGTCCGGTGATCAAATTCAAACTTCCGCTCAGAACGGCGCGACCGTGGCGTACCTCAAGGAGGCCACGACGCTGGAACTGCACACCGGGACGCGGCTGCGTTTGGAGAGAACCAACGCTGCCCATCGGCTCGAATTGGCCGTGGGAGCCATCACGGCCAAGGTCGCGCCTCAACCCAAGGGACAGCCTATGCTGGTCCTGACGCCCCACGCCGAAGCCATGGTCATGGGCACTGAATTTCTGCTGACCGTGAACGCGCAGTTCAGCCGGCTGGACGTGTTGGATGGAACCATCCAATTCGTCAATCGTGATGACGGCAAATCAGCGCTGGTGACGGGAGGATTCTTCGCGATGGCCGCGAAAGGAGTCGAGATGGCCGCGCGTTCGCTGTTGGAGGAACCGTGGCATTCCCAGGACGTCGGCGAGGTCGGACTGGCCGGTGCCGCGCGGCTGGAAGGGGATCGTTGCACGGCCAAGGGCGCTGGGCGAAACACGTGCCTGACCAAGGACCAATTTCACTTTGTTTATCAAGCCCTGGATGGCGACGGCGAAGTCATGGCGCGCATCGCGGACCTGCAGATGTCGCATCCGGGAGGAAAAGCGGGCGTGGTCATCCGCGAAAGCCTCAAGACCGCGGCCCCGCACGCGTTTCTGTTTTTGCGGCCTGACGGTAATGTTGAGTTCGAGCATCGGCCCGCGATCGAGAGCAAATCCGATCGCGTGGGCCGTGAAGGCGCGCCGCACTGGCTACGTCTGACGCGCAAGGGCGACTCCATTACCGCTTCCATATCGCCCGACGGCCAACGGTGGACGAAGGCCGGCGCGGTCCGAATCAAGATGAGCAAGCGCATTTACATCGGCCTGGGCGTGACTTCGTGGGACAACGCCTCCCTGGCCACATCCGTCTTTGACCATGTTCGTGTGCTTGCGTCAACTCGCTAACTGGGGACCTACACGTGTGTGAATGCGGCAAAGACCTGAACCCCTGAAATCGAAAAAGAAAGAAGCATGAAACAAAACTTAACCTTGGAGCGCCGTCGCTTCATCAAAACGTTCGCCTTTGCGACCGCTTACTCCGCTTTGCTGGGCAAAACCTGGACGGACAGTCTGGCGGCGGAAATCAGGACACTCGCTGTGTCCACCACCGGCACGCTGCGCTTAAAGCTCAGCAACTTTCCCGCACTGCAAGACGAATCCGGCTCGGTCCGGCTGGCGATCAATCCCCTGAGAGCCGATCTGATGCCGGACGGACAGTTTTACCCTGTGATCATCAATCGCGGCCCCAGCAATACCTTCTTCGCCCTCAACTCGCGCTGCACCCACGAAAGCTGCGCGATCCCTCCCATGGAGGCTTTCACCAACCAGATGGTCTGTCCGTGCCACGGGTCGATCTTCGGAATTGACGGCCGACGGATTTCCGGTCTGGCCACCAGCGCGCTGAGCAAATACACGGTCAAATTCGATGGCGCCGACCTTCTGGAAGTGCAGATTCCAAGTCTAGGCTACTCCATCACCGGCTCGAATGTTCAGTCGGCCGGAGGCGGGAATCCACGCCTGCGATTGGACTTCCGTGCCCTGCGCAAGGTCGAATACGAAGTTCTTTATCGCGAGTCGTTGGACAAACAGGCCACGGCGACTTCCTTTTCCGCAACGGCGGACGGCGCAGCCGACCAAACGGCGTTCAGTTCGACCACCACGGCCAACGTGAGCCTGTTTGTGGAGCGCCAATCCCCGGCCGGCTTTTACATGGTTGCAGTCCGCGTCAATGAAATTTGAAAGCTAAACAAGACAGATGAAAAACATGCCCGCGACTCTTGGAATTCGAGCAAGTTCACCGGTCTCTCTCGCCCCGCGAGGAACGAGTGGGGACAGAGCCGGAGAGAGGGGGCTTGCGATTTTGATCACGCATGTTTCTCGCTTATTGAGCTCCTTCTCCTCCATCCGAGTGAGGAGAGGTAGTTTGGTCCCCGACCTGATCAAAGCCCCTGGCGTCGTCCCCATCTTTTTCTTGCTGGGCTGCGGCAATCCGGCCGACCACGTGCCGGCCGCTTCGGTCAATAAACCCTCCGGCGCCGCGATGGAGGGCGAGAAGGCCGCCGCCACGGCCGGCCAGTTTTTCGCTTTCAAGCCTGAGCCTTCAACCATCGGGTTCGTGGGTTCGAAAGTCACAGGAAGCCATAACGGCGGCTTCAAGAGTTTCGCCGGCGAATTCAGAGTCGTGAATGGCCGAGTCGCGGACACCGGGAACAAAGTCGTCATCGACACCACATCACTCTGGGCGGATGACAACCGGCTTACGTCACATCTGAAGAGCGCCGATTTCTTCGATGTCGCTCAGCATCCCACCGCGACGTTTGTCACTACCTCCGTGAGCCAGGCGAAGGATGGCGCCACCGTGACGGGCGATCTAAATCTTCACGGGATCACCCAGTCGATTTCTTTCCCGGCCAAGATTGGGGTGAGCGAGTCCGCGGTCAGCGTGACGGCAGAGTTCGCGATCAACCGTTTCGATTTTGAAATCAAATATCCCGGCCGGGCCAACGATCTGATTCGAAAGGAAGTCGTGCTCAAGTTGAATGTCCAGGCAACGTCGGGTCGAGCCGATCTCAAATCCATCGAACAAGCGGCGCAAACCAGCTCGGCGACCGCAGCGTCCCCGGCCAAACCCGGGGGTCCGCGGCGCCCCAAACCTGGTCAATGAGCGAGATGAGTAGCCAAGCGCCGGCCGAATTCGTCGAAAGTTCACAATGTTTTTGCTTGTCTAACTCATTTAACCATTCAACCCATGTAACCGCTACGGACCATGAACCGAACATCAATACTCGTCGCGGGCCTTGCCCTCGCAACCCTCACAGCCACTGCTCAAGATTGGGCCAAAGCCCGTCTTGAAAAGTCCCCACGCCATCTGGAGTGGGTGAAAATCAAACACGGGAAGCGCGAGGTGAATAGCTTCATCGCGTTTCCCGAAGTGAAGGAAAAAGCGACCGCCGTCGTCGTCATCCACGAAATCTTCGGCCTCACGGATTGGGTGCGTGGCGTCGCCGATCAATTGGCCGAAGCGGGCTATATCGCCATCGCGCCGGATCTGCTTTCCGGGACGGCGCCCGGTGGCGGTGGTACCGCGGAGCTTGGCGCCGGCGATGCCGTGCGCAAGGCGATTTCCTCGCTGCCGCCGGACCAAATCACCGCCGACTTGAACGCGGTCGTGGATTACGTCGCCAAATTGCCGGCGTGCAACGGCAAGGTCGCCGTGGGCGGTTTTTGCTGGGGCGGCGGGCAAACGTTCCGGTTCGCGACCAACAACAAAAACATCAAAGCCGGTTTCGCGTTTTATGGCACCGGGCCGGAGAAGGAGGAAGACATTTCACGCATCCACGGCCCCATTTATGGCTTTTACGGCGGAAACGACGCGCGGGTCAACGCCACCATCCCGAAGTCGTCCGAGTTGATGAAAAAGGCGGGGAAGACTTACGATCCCGTAACCTATGAGGGCGCGGGCCACGGCTTCATGCGCGCCGGCGAAGATCCGAGCGGCAACGCCGCCAACAAAAAGGCGCGCGAGGAAGCCTGGAAACGATGGAAGGAGCTATTGAAAAAGATTTAGCCGATGGATTTGGAGTTGAAACCAGCATCCAACCAAAAACAAAACCAACCGAAGACATACAACCCACATCCAAACATGAACACGATCCATTCCTCTCGGTGTCAAAACCGCCGCCGATTCCTCCGCGGCCTGAGTTTTGGGGCCGCCCTATTCACCGTTCCCGGACTGTTCGCCGACGAACTCGTCCGAACGCACCCGCAGACCGAAGGCCCGTTTTATCCCGACAAGCTGCCACTGGACACGGACAACGACTTGCTCGTCATCAACGACACGACCACGCCCGCCCTCGGCGAGATGACGTGGCTGAGCGGTCGCGTGCTCGACGCGCGAGGCGAACCGATCCGAAACGCGCTCGTCGAGATTTGGCAATGCGACCACAATGGCGCCTACCTGCACAGTGGCACGAGCAACCGCGACAAACGCGACGCGCATTTCCAGGGCTTTGGTCGTTTTCTCACCGGCTCCTCAGGCGAGTATCTGTTTCGGACGATCAAGCCGGTGCCGTACCCCGGGCGCTGCCCGCACATTCATTTCGCGATCAAGATGAAGGGCCGCAAGGAACTGGTCACGCAGTGCTACATCGAAGGCCATCCCGGAAACGAGAAGGACGGCATCTACCGGAGTATCAAAGATGAGAAGGCCCGCAAATCGATCACGATCCCGTTCGTCGCGATGAAGAACTCCCGCATCGGCGAACTCGCCGCGCGCTTCGATATCGTGATGGGGCTGACGCCGGCAGCTTAGACAGCCTTTTGCGCCGGAGTCTTTTTTCGTAGCGCAGACTTGAAGTCTGCCGTATCGCCGATTTGCAATCGGCAGCGCGGGGGCCAGTCAGGACGACTGCGAGCTTGCGGGAGCACTGCAGGATGCAATCCTGCGCTACCGCAAATTACAGATTTGCGCTACGCTCACCGACATGACTCGAGCGACGATCCCAACAGCCGGGCGTGAGTGGAACAACGTGAATGGCGTTTCGGCGACGGCCAGGGAGAAGCGCTTTGATTGGCCGCTTTGCTACGACGCGGAGAATCTTGTTCAGGAGCAGATCCAGGCTTTCCTCGCGCGCAACGACTTCGCCGTCGGTCTCTCGGAACGCCTGCGCTTGGAGACGGGCACGTTGATGATTGACTGGGTGGACAACCTGGTCGTTTCGGTGGATCTCGAACCGCGGCTGCGAAACACCGGCTTCACGGATGATCGGTTAAGGCAGACATGTGTCGCAGGCCAACGCGCTTTGTGGCATCCGGAAGCGATGCTGCCGCGAGTCATTGTTGATCAAGCCGCATCCGGCGTTCCGCATCCCACGGCGCTGGCTATCCGCGTGGACAGCGTTTCCGATTTCATGACTGCCCACCGGATCGTCGGTGAGCCGGAAGGCGAGCCGCTGTCTCGGTTTCGGCGTAGTGCTGCGTCGGTGGAAAGCGGCTTTCGCTTTGAAGTCGTCGAGCGGCGCGGCTATCGCGGGTGTGCTCCTGAGCAACCGAGGCCGGGCCAAACTGAAGCCTTCCTCAAAGCGCAGGAACTCTGGAAGACTCGCCGAAGGGTTTTTGAGGATGACGGGGAGGGGTTTCGCCACACCCACGCGCTGCTGGACCGCGTGATCGAGCTGGTGGGATGCGATGTCGCGTGCCACGTCGTTTTCGCCGAAGAGCGCGCGTATTGGGAACGCCGGAACCGCGCGGCGCAAATCCAGAAAGGCCGGCAAGACCGGCTGGGCCTCGGCTGGGCCAATCACGATCACCACACCTTCCGCAGCTCGCGCGCCCATTTCGTGGATCTGATGCGCGTCCTGGAGAAGCTCGGCTTTGAACGGCGCGAGCGTTACTACGCCGGAGCCCAGGCCGGCTGGGGCGCGCAAATCCTCGAGCATCCCGTGGAACCCATCGTCGCCTTTTGCGACGTCGATCTTGAACCCGACGAAACGGAGGTTGATTTTTCGCGCCAGCTTCTCCCGCCTTCCAAAAGACTGGGCACAATCGGCCTGTGGGTCGGGTTGCACGGCGAGAGCTTTCTGGAGGCGGGCATGCATCACCTGGAATGCCGCTTCGATCACCACTTGGTGCGTGAACAACTGGCGTCCGAAGGCATCGCCACGATGAAGCCATTCTCCGATCTTCCCTTCCTCACACAGGCGTTCACGGAAGGCGAGCGCTGGCTCGTGCGCCGCGAACGAGCCGAGCGTCTGCGCCGCGCGGGACTAATCGACGAGAGCCAATTCCGGCAGTTCACGAAAGAAGGCGCGATCGGCAGCCATTTGGAAAACCTCCAGCGCAAAGGCGGCTTCAAGGGCTTCAATCAAAAGTCGGTGAGCGTCATCATCGAAGCGACCGACCCGCGCCGGCACGCGGGCTGATCGTTATTGTTCAGACATCAATTGGCACTGTCCATTCTTCTACATAGCACCGCCTGAACGCCACAATCGCCACACTCGGTCTTGCCTGGCGCAGGCGTGGACGCGCGATGCTCGCAGACGGAAGCGAAAGCCTGTTCGATATCTACGAGGCGATGGTGGGGAACGGCATGTCTCGATCAACGCTCTTCTTCGGGTGTTCCGGAACACACCAGAAACCCGAGCAAATAGCCGGCAGATGCGCCCGCCGCCGTGACGCCGATGACAATGAATACCTGAAGGCTCAGCGGCACGTCCGAATAAGCGAAAACAACCGCGCGCAGACCGTAGATGAACCCGGCCAGCCAACCTGCCGCCGTCAATAGTCTCTTCATTTCAGTTCCTTTTCCTTCGTGCGAAACCAAGATATCTGACCGCGCGACATCCGTGTCATCACGCATTTAACCTTGTAACGTTTTAACGCTGTAACGACTTGGTTGCTGCGTCAGCCGTGCCGTGATTTTCCCCTTCTCGAAGGGCGCCGCTCCGCTCAAATGCATCACATGTCCTTCCCCGCCGCGCGTTTGTCGTCACCTGGTTTTATCTCACCGACCGGCCTGAGTTGAATGGTTAAATCGGATTACGCCTTCGGGCTGGCGTTTTAGTCTTTACTCCCGAACCATTCCTCCGGCGAAACCGTGCGTCCCGTCTCAGCGGAACGGTAGCACGCCAAGACCGCCGCAACGTTCTTCAAATAATCTTGGCCTTCGGACTCGCTCCGCTGGCCGGACCGCAAGCAACTCACCAAATGTTCTTGCGTGGCTTTGACGCTGTCGCCCTTGTAGCCCGTATCGGGCGTCGGAAATTCGTGCCGGACTTCGTCCTTGCCATATTCGGTCAGCCAGAGTTGGCCGTCCGGAGAAAGCCGGATTGCGGCCCGATCGCCTTCCAACCGAAAGGCGCCCAGGGTCACATCGACCGGGACACGCCCGCTGAAACGATTGGCGTCGATGAGTCCCTGGACGCCGCCGTGAAACCGGAGTTGCACGAGCGCGTAATCCTCGCCTTTGATCAGCGGATTCACGCGCGCCGTCTGGCACGAGACGGTCGCGATCTCGCCCACCAAAAACCGGAAGGTGTCGATGAAATGCACGACGACCTCGTACAGAATGAAACGTGGCATATCGCGGAAATACGGCTGCACCGTGTAAGGCTGATCGCCGCGACCGTCTCCGGTGCGCATGTGGAACGCGATGTGGAAAGCTTGGCCGAACGTTCCAGCCTCGAGGTGGCGTTTGATCTCGCGATACCAAGGTTGCCAGCGCCAATTCTCATGCATGAGCAGCCGGACATTCGATTCTTTGCAGACCTTGGCCATCGCGACGCATTCCTCCCAAGAAGGCGCCATGGGCTTTTGGCAAATCACATGGAGTCCACGTCGCGCCGCGACCGTGACTAATTCCAAATGCGCCTCGGGCCGGGTGGCGATATCCACGAAGTCCGGCTTCTCTTTCTCGAGCATCGCGGCGGCGTCCGTGTAGAAGGATGGTATTTTCCAGCGACGGGCGAATTCATTTGCCCGTGCGGGAAGCGCATCGGCCACCGCAACAATTCTTGCACCTGGAATGCGGCTCCAGCCTTCCGCTTGAAATTGGGCAAAGTAACCCGCGCCGATCATCACGCCTTTGAGTGGATTCATGCGTCGGAGATGAAAACGAGCCGGCGGAGTTTAGGCAACGGCATTCCTGCACCGCGCGTAATCAACCGAAACCGCGAAAGAAACAGGGCGCTCGGTTGGAAAGCGCCCTGCCTCTGTTTTTTTGGGTACTGATCGCTTAGCCCAAAATGGATTTAAGCTACGGCGCGACGATTTGCCACGAGCCGCCCGCCTGGGACGGATTCAAGAGTTGCGCCGAGGACAGATTGATGCCGTTCATGAACCAGGCCGCCAGTGTTCCGTCTCCTTTGTGTTGGAAAATGAGGTCTTGCTTCCCGTCATGGTTCAGATCCACAACGCTCGCGACGCGCCAATGTTTGTCGCGCGGATGATACGGATTGAGCAGGCCGGCCTGCCTGAGCTTGACCCCATCGAGCGACCAATAAGCCAGCGAGCCGTCTTCGTGCTGGAAGAGAAGGTCCGACTTGCCGTCGCCATCGATATCGCCCGACCCGACCACTCGCCAATCTTTATCGCCCGGATGATCCGGGGCGACGAAGGCCGCCGACTCGAGCTTGACGCCGTTCATGAGCCAGGCGGCCAGGGTCCCATCGTCGTGCTGGAAGAGGAGATCCACTTTGCCGTCGGAATTGAAGTCGCCCGTGCTTGCGACTCGCCAGTCCTCGTCTTTAGGATCATTCGGATCGAGGAATACGCCTGCCTGCAGCTTGGCGCCGTCCAGGTACCATACCGCCAAGGTGCCTTCGCGATGTTGGAGCAGGAGGTCTTCGTGTCCGTCCAGGTTGAAGTCGCCCGTGCCCGCGATGCGCCACTGGGGATCGCTCACGCGGTTGGGAGTCAGCAAGCTTGCCGACATCATGCGCGCGCCGTCCATGAACCAGACCGCCAGGAATCCGTCTTCGTTTTGAAAGATCAAATCCGCGAAGGTGTCGCCGTTGAAATCGCCTTTCGCAGTTCCCGGGAGAACCGTCAAGGTCGCCGCCGCGCTGGTGGCTTCGCCGTAAGAATTCCGCACGGTGACGGCGTAGGCGCCTGCGTCACTGAGTTGAACCTTGCTCAGAGCGTACGAAGGCGTCGAGGCGCCCAGGATGGCTTGCCCATGGAAGCTCCATTGGTAACTCAGCGGTTCGGCGCCGATGGCGACCGCACTGAACGAGGCGCTGCTGCCAAGAGCAACGGTGACGTTGCCTGGCTGCGACAGAAAGATGGGCACACGGCTGGTGATCGTGAATCCCTCCAGCGCGATTAGATTCGCCGGCGGATAAATGCCGCCGCCCAAAGTCACGGTGATGGGCTTTGATTGCCCGAACAGTCCGGCCGACTCAAACGAATCCCCGTAGTAGGCCGTCATCACGAGGGTCGCTTTGGCCCCGGGCGGCACCTCGGGCACAGAAACCTGCACCGGCTCGACGTAGCCGGCCGTCGCGGCGCTGGCAGTTCGGAAAGTCGTGACGGGATGCAGGGGCACAAGCCTTCCGCCTTCCGGCCCGCCGTACAACTGCGCCGTCCAACCAGCGCCGACACCCATGCCATTGGGCAGGAGCACTCGTGCTTCAACTTCTCCCAGCACGTGGTTATTGAACCAGACCGTGCCGTCCGCGACGAAGTTCTTGAAGCTCACCGAGACACCATGCGCGGCCTGAATATTCGTCAGCGTGAACGTGGCGCCGCCTTCCTGGACGACACTTCCGTCCAACGACCAACGATGCACGGCAAAGTTGGCGTTGGGGATCGCGTTGAAAGTCTGGCTTTCGCCTTTAGTCTTGATGACGCTCTGCGGCGTAACCGAGCCATTCGCCCCAGCCGAGGCCGTGATCGTGAAGAGATCCGGATTGCGGGCGACGGTAAATCCTTGCAATCCCGTTAGGTTCACCGGTGGGTATTTCTCCCCGCCTACGACGAGCATGATTGGGGGAGATTCACCACGCATGGGTGAAGTCACATAGGCCCCTCCATTGAAGGCGCGCATGACGAGGATGGCCTTGGCGCCCGGCAGAATTCCCGGGAGCGTGACGTCCACCGGCTCGACGTATCCGAGAGTGTGGGTGCCGCTGGCGCGGAATGTGGTCGTTGGCGTTAAAGGTTGCAGGTCCGCGTGGCCGGATTCCTCGGCGCGCGCCCAGATTTGTGCGGTCCAGCCTGCGCCGACGCCGGAGCCATCGGACAGGAGGACCCTGGCTTCGACCTCGCCCGGGATGTGATTGTTAAAGTAGATCGCGCCTTGTCCGTAAGCGTTGGAGGTGAAGAGCAATCCGGCAAGTGCGACGATAATCGTTCTCATAAGAATCTCCCGATAAGCCCTAGATCCGAGGCTTTGCCGTAATCGGCGTGTCCTTGTCCACGCGTTCCGGAATGGCTTAAGCAGACCCCATGCCGTCTCAAAGGTTCAAATGCGGTGCGGCCAGGTTGTGGGTAAGGACGGATTCCACTCCGTCCCTGATTTTTAACTTGGTCGCGGGGATTGAAAGGAGAATGCTGGACGCGCGGCTTGACACCAGGATTTGGTTTCACCAGTTTACGCCTTGGACCCTGGCAGAGGAATTCGTCCATCAGATAAATTTCGGCACCATGCAACACCTTCACTCATTCGCTCGTCGTCTCGCGATACCCTTGCTTTTCAGCCATCTCGCGGTCTGCGCCGCGCTCGCACAGGAAGCGGACTTCAAACGAATCTTCGACGGCGCGACGTTGACCGGCTGGACGCACGTGGACAAGAAAGGCCCGGGCTACGTGGCCAAGGACGGCGTTCTCGTTTGCGCGGCCGACGGCGGTGGAAATCTGTTTACCGAAAAAGAATATGAGAACTTCGTTTTCCGATTTGAATTCAAGCTGACGCGGAACGGGAACAACGGAATTGGCCTCCGCGCGCCTCGGGACGGGCGGGCTTCTTCGCTGGGCCTGGAGATTCAAGTGCTCGACGACGACGGGCCGGAGTTCAAAGACAAGCTTCGTCCCGCGCAGTACCACGGCTCGGTTTATGACATCATACCGGCCACGCGCGGTTCGCTGAAACCGCCCGGCGAATGGAACACCGAAGAAATCATCGCGGACGGCCGCCACATCAAAGTGATCGTCAACGGCCAGGCCATCGTCGAGGCGAATCTGAACGACGTTCACGATCCGGCGACGTTGCAGAAGCATCCGGGCGTGCTGCGCGATCGGGGGCACATCGGGTTTCTCGGACACGGCACGCACGTCGAGTTTCGGAACATCCGGATCAAGGAATTGTCCAGCCGCGTCAAGCGCAACACACCGCCGCCGGGTTTCGTGGCTTTATTCGATGGGAATTCTATGATGGGTTGGAAAGGCTTGCTGGCGCCGCCAAACGATAATCCGTCCAAGCGCGCCCTGTTGGCGCCGGCCGAACTTGCCGCTGCTCAAGCGAAAGCGGACGAACGGATGCGGGCGCATTGGAAAATCGCGGATGGCGCTCTGGAATTCGATGGCCGCGGTGACAGCCTTTGCGCCGCGAAAGAGTACGCCGATTTCGAGTTGCTGGTCGATTGGAAGATTCACGAGAACGGCGACAGCGGCATTTATTTGCGCGGCTGTCCGCAAGTGCAGATTTGGGATCCAAAGAATCCCAAGTACAATCCCCAGCACGCCGGCTCCGGCGGGCTTTACAACAATCAGAAGAATCCCAGCGCGCCGCTCAAGGTCGCGGACAAGCCGATCGGCGAATGGAACACGTTCCGCATTTTGATGGTCGGCGAGAAGGTCCACGTCTTCCTCAACGGCGAACTGGTCGTGAACAACGTCACGCTGGAGAATTTTTGGGAGCGGGACAAACCGGTGTATGCAACCGGGCCGATCGAATTGCAGAATCACGGGGACAAACTCTATTTCAGAAACATTTACGTCCGTGAAATTCCGCGGAGCCGAAAACCGAGTCCGTGAAGGCGGTAAGGATGCGTTCCACCACGTCTCTGACATGCCTCCCCGAAGCCAGGCATAATCAGGGACGGAGTGCAATCCGTCCTTACCCACGCTGAGCGGCAAATTCTAAATCGAATGATTATGGAAGCACCCCAGTCTCGCCGCTCATTTCTGAAGCACGTGTCTCGGACCGCCGCAGCCGCCGTCTGGCTGGGGGGCATCGCGGAGACTCGCGCGGCCTCAGGCAACTCGAAACTGAACCTCGGCGTCATCGGCGTGGCCAATCGCGGTGGCGCGAACCTTGAAGGCGTCAAGAGCCAGAACATCGCCGCGTTGTGCGACGTGGACGACAAATATCTGGCCGCGGCCGCTCAGAAATTCCCTCGCGCCAAAACTTACCACGACTTCCGCCGGTTGATGGACCAACCCGATCTCGACGCCGTGGTCATTGCGACTCCCGACCACACGCATGCCGTCGCGGCCGTCGCGGCGCTGCAAAGTGGACGTCACCTCTATTGTGAGAAGCCGCTGACACGCACGATTTCCGAGTGCCGCATCGTGACCGAGCTGGCCAAGAAGCAGAAGCGCGTCACTCAACTGGGAACTCAAATTCACGCCGGCACCAATTACCGGCGCGTGGTCGAGCTGATCCAATCCGGCGCGATTGGCTCCATTTCGGAGGTGCATGTTTTCGTGAGAGCGTCGAATGGCGGGATGGATCGTCCGACCGACACGCCGCCGGTGCCGGATCATTTGCACTACGATTTGTGGCTTGGCCCGGTCGAGTACCGCCCTTACAGCCCGTTGTATCATCCGAACAAGTGGCGGAACTGGTGGGCGTTTGGGGGTGGCGCGCTGGCGGACTTCGGGTGCCATTACATGGATTTGCCGCATTGGGCGCTGGGATTGCGGCATCCGATTTCCATTCAAGTTGTGGACGGGCCGCCGGTTCATCCGGACTCGACGCCTCCCTGGTTGATCGTGCGCTACGAGTATCCGGCGCGAGAGAACCAGCCTCCGGTGAGTCTCATCTGGCACCACGGCGGGAAGCGGCCCCAACTCGATCTGAGTGCGGAGAAGGCTGCGAAATGGCCAAGCGGCGTGCTGTTCGTGGGCGAAAGGGGGAAGCTCCTGGCGGATTACAACAAGCACGTTCTCCTGCCCGAGAAAGATTTTAAGGACTACGTGCGGCCTGCCGCGTCCATTCCAAATTCAATCGGCCATCACCAGGAATGGATCGAAGCGTGCAAGACCGGCGGAACAACTACGTGCCACTTCGATTACTCCGGCCCGCTCACGGAAGCCGCGCTGCTCGGCAACGTTGCTTTCCGCGCCGGCAAAAAGCTGGAGTGGGATCCCAAGAATCTCAAGGCTACGAACTGTCCGGAGGCTGATGCGTTCCTTCAGCACCACTACCGTGAAGGGTGGAAGATTTGAAAACGAGATTCCCAATCGGCGCTACGTTTGAGGAAGGTCCAAAATGAATCAGCGTCTAACCTCGCGCCTCATGGGTGCACTGGCGATCCTGCTCACCGGATGGACAATTCGAGCAGCCGAATCCGAGTCGGGGACGGAAACAATTTGGGGGAGGATCGCGCCGTTCTTTCGCCCGCCTGCCGAATTCGCCAATGTCTATGGGAATTATCCATCGCCGCTGAAGCTTTACGACGGACGCGTTGTGACCACAAAAGAGCAATGGCCCGAACGCCGGCGCGAGATTTTAGCCAGATGGACCGGGTTGATGGGCCCGTGGCCGACCGTCCTGGAAAAACCGAGGATCGAATTCCTCGAAGAAGAGAAGCGCGAAAATTTTGTTCAGCATCGCATCCGCCTGGAGATCGCGCCGGATCAGATTGAAGAAGCGTACTTGCTCGTGCCCGAAGGGGCGGGTCCTTTCCCGGCCGTGGTCGTGCCTTACTACGAACCGAAGTCGAGCATCGGACTGAAGGAGCCACTGCGCGATTTCGGTTACCAACTGGCCAGGCGTGGTTTCGTCAGCTTGAACCTTGGCTCGCCCGGCGGTTCGGCGCGCGAACCCACAACCGCCGGAGCGGTCTGCCAGCCCTTGTCTTTCCTCGCTTACGTCGCGGCCAATGCCTGGAACGCCCTGGCCAATCACCCGAAGGTGGATCGCACGCGCATCGGAATCGTCGGCCATTCCTATGGCGGGAAGTGGGCAATGTTCGCCGCGTGCCTGTACGAAAGATTTGCGTGCGGCGTGTGGTCTGATCCGGGAATCGTCTTCGACGAAACGCGGCCCAACGTGAATTATTGGGAGCCGTGGTAT
>JACPRI010000206.1 GCA_016190065.1 Verrucomicrobiota bacterium | reverse complement strand
TCCGTCACGGTATCGCGCTGGACCGGCAAGTGACGATCATCTTGAGCCAGACGGAAAGCGAACGCCCCCTCTGCGGCATTTATTTCAACCTTCACACTCCCTACCAGAAGAAATCTGCGGCCCTTAAGGAGAAGACGGAAACGGGGAGTTGATCCGGCTCCAGGTCAAATCGTTAAGCGGTTAAATGGGGTGAATGAGGTGAGATTTCGCGCAGCCCGAAGAACCGACTTACCGCTTACCGCTTCCGTGAACGCTTCGAGCGGCCATTCTTGTGCGCGGTGATGTCTTCGATGCCGGTGATGTGCAACGGATCGAGCAAGGTTGTGAACCCGCGTGTGTCGGCAACGACCACGGTGCGCTGAGTTACCAGTACGAATTCCGGATGCGGCACCGGGTATTTCTCCCCGCTGGAAGTCACCAGTGCGAAGGGACGAAAACCACCCTTCAGTCGCGCGCGGATATGCTCGACATTCATAGGCCAAGGGTTGCTTGGATGGCCACCGCCGTCAAGCGTTCGACCACGCGTAGGGGTGCTTACGAAGCTACCTGGCCCGCCCTCGTGCGGTCTAGAAAAACTCCTTTGGACGACAGCCTAAGCGCTCTTCCAAACACGCTCTCAGTCCGGCCGCGCTTCATCCCCCACTTGCGCCTCCCCGGCCACAATATCCGCGGCGATGTAGCGGCTCATCTCCGGCCCGGAGATTTTGACTTCGGCAACTTTCAAACCTCGCCGATAGAGGCTCATGCGCTGGCCCACGCGGGGCAATTGGCTGAGGTAAAAATCGATCACGACAAAACCCGAAGCCGGGTTGACCGCTTTGATTATTCCCTTCGACTCCAGGATGGGGGTAACCTGGGGAAATTTGCCGGCGGGTGCCGCAGCCTGCGTTGGGGCCTTGCCGCGCTTTGTCGGTGTGGGTTTGGGAGAGGATTTGTTCGGAGAAGGAGAATTGGGGTTTGGGTTTTTGCATCCCAGCAGAAGCGATACGCTTGTCAGGAGTGCCCACGTGAATCGCATGCCGGTGAGTTAAGTCAAACCGATTCAGGGCGTCAACCGGCAAACCGTCCCTGACTTGATTCTCCACCGCACTAGATCGCGTCCGAGTTCCTCGGGCCAATCTTCTTTGGTGACGGTCATGAAAACCTGGCTGCGACTTCGGTGCGCGCGGCGGAGCAAAGGAATCAGGCCGCCTCGCCTTTTCGCGTCCAGCTCTCCCATAATGTCATCGATCAACAGCACGGGAGCCGTGCCATGAATGCCGGTCAGGTACTCCGCCTGGGCCATTTTCAAAGCGATGGCGATGGACCGCTTCTGGCCTTCGCTGGCGAATTGAGCCGCCGATCGTTCTTCCAGGACCAGGCGAAGCTCATCGCGATGCGGGCCAACAACGGTGGAGCGAAAGGATTGTTCACGCGTCCGAGACTGAGCCAATTCCACCGCGAAGTCGGACTTGATTGACGATTGATACTCCAGGCGCAATTCCTCTTCCTCGGCCGCGATCCGTCGATACGCCAGGCGGGCGAGCGGGGAGAAACGGGGCAGCAGCTCGCCCCGATATTGCGTCAGTTGATTTCCGGTCAGGACAAGTTCGCGGGTGAAACCTTCCAGCGCCGCCGGATCCGGAGGCCGTTGCTTCAGCAGCGCGTTGCGAGAACGTAAGGCGCGCGTGTACCGCTGCAGCAAGGGAAGGTACGTCGGCTGCGTTTGCGCCAGCAGCAAATCCAGAAACCGGCGCCGGCGGCTCGCGGCACCTTTGACCAGTTGCAAATCCTCCGTGCAGAACACCACCGCCCGCAGCAGGCCGAAATAGTCCGACAGCTTCCGGACTGGCCGTCCGTCCAAGCTGAGCTTTCGCTCCCGCGCCGACCAATACATTTTGATCTCGTGCTCGTCCGGGCCGACGATGCGCGCGCCAACGAAATAGCCTTTTTGGTCGTGGCGGATGATCTGCGCGCCGCCGACTCCGCGGAACGAGCGCAACGTCGCCAGAAGATAGACCGCTTCCAAAATGTTCGTCTTCCCCTGGGCATTGTCCCCGATCAAGAGGTGGAACCCCGGTGAGATATCCAGATCCAGACGCGGGTAATTGCGGAAGTCCCGGAGCCGTAAGTGAGCCAGATGCACGACTAGGAATTACCCGCGAGACCGCAGCGCTGTCAGTTCATTTTTGTCTGATGCCATCCGGGAGGCCGCGGTCGGGGGCAACTTGTTGCCGCCCGACTCCGCGAATTTCAACAAAAGACAACAAAGACAACGAGGTCTTTGGTTTGTTTCGTTTCCACCTGTTGGCTCCAACTGCTGTTTCAGAGTTTAACCGCGGATGTCACGGATGGGCGGATCAGAGAGCAACGTGAAGAATGGATATGCTGCCGGAAAAACCTCCCCTCTCTTTGTGCGCTGCAATCGTCCCAATTTGTTCGCAGCTCTCGATCAAATTTAACCTGCTTAACCGTTTTGACGATTTAACCCTTGTAACGTTTTAACGACTTCGATTGCGGGCTGCGAGGTTCTCTGCGGTTGAACTGCTTTTTCCGCTGTAATTAGGGCACACTCCAGACGCCACGCTTTTCCTCTCTCGCTTTCCGTTCCGCGCGAAACATCTCGTAAAGCTCGTCGCGGGTCAGACCTTTGAGGTAATTCCGATTGGGCCGCGCCAGCCCTGCCTCGACGAGGACCGCATTGACATTGGTTTCGCCTCGATACACCACACCCAACCCGGTCCGAAGCGGGCTTAGAAAACTCGGCGCCACGCGCACTTCGTTCGAAAGAATCAATTCGGTGAGCCGGGACTTGCACTCTTCTTTAAGAACCGCCGCGGCTTCGTCCGCGCGATTGGTGGCGGTGATCGGCTCGAAACCGGTCAACTGGAAATTAAACAGGAGACCCTGAGCGCTCTTCATTTGAAAGGCGTATTCCCCGGTCACCTTGATCACTTGGCCCGAAATCGATTCGCGATCCTGGCGAGGATTTTCGCGATGAATCTGCCAGGCTTGATAATAATCAACGACCGGGTGAAGAACGGACCTCTGTTGGTAAAGTACCGCTCCCAAACCGGCGAGCAAGCCGTAGAAAGCCACCTGCGCGAGTTTGTGCAAGATGTGAAACATGGGGCGCGGAACGTTACAGCGTCAAAACGTTACAAAGGGTTAAATGGGTTAAAGCGTTAAATCGTTAAATCGGTGAACGGTTTCATTCGATTTGACCATTCGCGTATCTTTTCTCTGCAATCTGCCGAACTCGCCACTGACCACTGATTACTGACTACTGATTACTAGCCCGCGGTCCCTCCTTCGGATCAAAGAGCCGAATCCGCGGGTCGCGCTTGGGCTCGGGCGGTTCGGGCGCGGGCGGGATGTTGACTTTGGCAGGGTCGGGTTGGACGGAGCGTTCCACAGAGATCAGGAGCATGTTCACTTCCGGGTTGCGGTGCGGGCGTGGATCGATTCCCCGCCGGCGCAATGCCTCGTACGCCAGCACGCAATTCTGGGCGTTATCGAATCGGAAGACTTCCCGCGCGAAAACCTTTTCCAGCCAGGAACCCCGCCGCGCGTTCTTCAGGCCGATCACAAAAGCGACGGGTTGTTCCGGATGATGAATGCCTTCCAGGAAACAAAGGAGCAGGGTCAGGCGCCGCCAGCCGTGATCCTGAGCCCAGTGGAGCAGACGCAGCAAATAATTCTTCCGCTCGACGTAAGTGCTCTTCGTGATGACGCCCGTGATCGGCTCGGCGATCTTGGCGCCGAAATACGGCGCCCAAAGGAGGGCGTTGACGATGGCGAGAACCACGCAAACCGCGAGGTTGAACGCATTCATCACGTCGCCGGATTCGGGGTGCTCTCCGGCGTAACGCCGAGCGCTCACGATGCCGTAGAACAGCGCGGCGCCAAAAATGATTCTGAAGATTGCGAGCATGGGCTCAAGGCGCTAGTCGGACAGAACATCAAACATCGAACGTCGAAGATCGAACGTCCAACCTTGAAGGGGACGCCGGCCAATTTGAGGTTCAAAGTTCAAAGTTCGATGTTGGACGCTCGACGTTCATCAATCGGGCTTCAAGATCGGCGTGTGGGTGACGATGCCGCGCAGGTTCATTTCCAGTTTGTGTTGGTTCACGGCGTAATGCAGCGCGGTCTCCCTGGAGATGATGCCGGCGGCGAGCAACTCGGTCAGGTATTGGTCGAACGTGTGCATCCCCTGGTTCACGGAGGCCTCGATGATCCCGGTCAACAGCTCCAGATTGTTCGCGCGGATTGCTTCCTGGACGCCCGCGTCCCGCCTCAGGATTTCCAGGCACGGCGTGCGGGTCCCCTGGACGTTCGGGATCAGCCGCTGGCAAAGGATCGAATTGATGTTTCGCGCCAGCAAGCTGCTGATACTCGCCTGCTCGGACGCCGGATAAAACTCGCGGATGCGTCCGATTGCTTGCGCCACGGTGTCCGCGTGCAGCGTCGTCAACACCAGGTGCCCGGTTTCCGCGGCCTGCATGGCGGTGAAGATGCTTTCTCGGTCCCGAATCTCGCCGATGAAAATCACGTTCGGATCCTGGCGCATGGCGTTTCGGATTCCGTCCGTAAACGAAGCCGTGTCAATCCCGACTTCGCGCTGCTCGAACTGCGACAGGCAATCCTCGAAGACATACTCGATCGGGTCTTCGATCGTAATGATCCGGGCGGCTCGGGTCTCGTTGATTTCCTGGAGCAACGCGCGCAACGTCGTGCTCTTCCCTTGGCCAGTCGAGCCGGTAGCCAGGACGAGTCCCCGGGGTTCCTTGACGAGGTCTTTCAGTGAATCGGGCAGTTGCAGGTCGCTCAGTTTGAGGCGTTGTTGGGGCACGACGCGGAAAGAGAACGACTGCCGGCCTTTCTGCTTGCTGAAGTTCGCGCGGTAACGCTGCTCGCCGTGGTAAAAGCTCAGATCCAGTTCGGCTGCCTTTTCGATCCGGGCGCAAAGTTCCAACGAAAAACTCTCCCTCAGCAACCTGTAAAATTCCTCCGCCGTGGGCGCGGGCGAGAATTCAAGCGGAACGCGAAGCAGGTTGCCATGGACGCGGATGGTATAGGGCCGCTCCGCCTGGCCGTGGAGGTCGGTGGCCTCCCGGTTGCGGCCATAATCCAAGAACCGGCTCAGTTGCGTGTCCGGACGGATGTGTTCCATGCGATTGAAAATTAGAGCAGCTTCACCAGCCCGATTTTTAGCAGTATCAATGCCAGAGACAAGGACGGCAACCCTCGCCGATCGTCCTGTAAAGGCTCCACGGTTCCCAGTCCGTGGGCAGCGACCATGAGTTAGACACTCCGTTCCGCCGCCGCATTCCCCCTCCCTTGAGGGAGAGGGACAGGGTGAGGGTGAAAGCGCAGGATAAACCAGGACCTTGGAAAGCACCAGCGCTTCTCTCCGATTCAACGCGTTTCGGTGGCGCGTGTCTTTGCGCGGATTCGGAGTTCGGCGCTCTGGTTCTTCGACCACTCGCAAACGCCGTTTCGGGTTTCGGTTTTTTTCCGGTTCGTCGGGCTTGTCACCGGGACCCCTGCCTCCTAACCTGCCGCTTCATGAAAAACGGATCCGTCGCAAACGTCTAAGTCGGTTGCTTCACTCTCATGCTCGCTAAACGAGTCATCCCTTGCCTGGATGTCCACGCCGGCCAGGTGACCCGCGGCGTCCAATTCGGCAAAGCCGAAGCCGGGGAACTCCGAAACGTCGGCGATCCGGTCGAACTGGCCATCCGCTACAACGACCAGGGAGCGGACGAAATGGTCTTCTTCGATATCACCGCCAGCGCACATGGCCGGGAGACGATGGTCGAGGTTATCGAGCGCGTGGCGCAGCGCTGTTTCATGCCGTTGACGGTCGGCGGCGGCATCCGCACGGTCGCGGACATGCAAACGATGCTCAAAGCGGGTGCGGACAAGGTCAGCATCAACTCTGCCGCGCTGGCCAATCCGGAACTCATCCGCGAAGGCGCGGAGAAATTCGGCAGCCAGTGCATCGTCGTTTCCATCGACGCCAAACGCGTTGCGCCGGACCGATGGGAGGTTTTCTCTCACGGCGGACGCAAGCCGACGGGACTGGAGGCTGTCGCTTGGGCCAGGCGCGCGGTGAGTCTCGGCGCCGGTGAAATTGTCCTCAACAGCATTGACGCCGATGGAACCAAAGCAGGATTCGACCTGGAGATTACGCGGTGCGTCAGCGAATCGGTGGGAGTTCCCGTGGTGGCCAGCGGAGGCGCGGGCACGTGCGAACACATGGCCGCGGTATTGCTTGAAGGCAAAGCCGACGCGGTGCTGGCGGCCAGCATCTTCCATTTCGGAGAACTGACGGTTGGAGACGTGAAGCGATTTTTGGCGCAGCAGAACATCCCGGTGCGATTATGACGGATCGTGGAACCCATGAACCGGAGCGCCAAACTCTATTCGGCGCGAACCTTGGCATTGCCGAAGCGCCGGGTCGGAGACCGGCGCTCCGCGCTGCGGGTGCCGGAGAGTGCGCGGTTCAAAATCCAACGGGCGCAACTTTATGACTTCAGACCGCGTTTGCATTCTGTCGCCGGTCGCGTTTACTTTCCCCTCCATCGGTTGCATGCGCTATGAGTTTCTACGATGAACTGAAGTTTAATTCGGACGGGCTGATTCCCGCGATCATCCAGGATCAATCGACGGGCCGCGTGTTGATGATGGCCTGGATGAACCGCGCGGCCATTGAGAAAACCTTGGCCACGGGCCAGACCCATTTTTGGAGCCGATCCCGGCAAAAATTCTGGATGAAAGGCGAAACGAGCGGGCATACGCAGACGGTCAAACAGATCTCTTTCGATTGCGACGGGGATACGCTGCTCGTTCAGGTGGAACAGATCGGGGCCGCGTGCCACGAAGGCTACCACTCCTGTTTCTTCCGCTCGGTGGAGGGAAACGGAAGCGAATCCAAAGTGACCGAGCCACGATTGGCTTCACCCGATCAAATCTATGGGAAGAAGTGATGGATGAACTGATCCCTTTCGGCAGCCCGGTCTATGGGCTGGTCCTCGCCTGTCTTTTGTTCGCGCGCGGCATGGATTTTTTGAGCACGTGGATTGCGTCGCCCAACCTCAAGCTCGAAGCCAACCCGATTGCGCGGAAACTCGGCTGGAAAGCCAGCATCGGCTTGAACGTCGCGCTCTGCTTCGGGTTCGCAGCCTGGCCGTTGCCCGCGGTGATCATCATCACCAGCAGCCTGCTCGTGGCCGCGCGCAATTTCCAGTCGGCCTGGCTGATGCGCTTGCTGGGCGAAGACGAATACCGCTGCTGGATTCGCGACCGCCTCAGCGAAGTCGGCCTGGGCTTGTATCTCTTTTGCCTGATCTCGCAGACGATTTTGATCGGGAGCGTCGGGGGGGCGTTGATGTATTTCAGCGATTGGCATTTGATCCCCTTCGGCGTCGGCACGGGGATTATCACATATGCCGTGGCGATCCTGGTTTTCACGCTGCTTTCGCTGAGCCGACTGAGGAAAGCCGCCGACTAAGACCCTCACGAATTGACACGAATGGAAGGTGTTTTCGGA
Organism: Verrucomicrobiota bacterium; assembly: GCA_016190065.1. GTDB lineage: Bacteria > Verrucomicrobiota > Verrucomicrobiia > Limisphaerales > SIBE01 > VHCZ01. Next base: position 10,787 of record JACPRI010000206.1, on the reverse strand, counting down.
ATTCGTGATAATTAGCGAAATTCGTGTCTGAAGAAGATTTTTGAGAATAGCTCATGTACTCTCCGACCCTGGACGAATTCGTGAAGCTGGCCGCGCAAGGGAATCTCATTCCCGTGACGCGCCGGTTGCTGGCTGATTTTGAAACTCCGCTTTCCGCCTATCGCAAGATTCGCGGACAAGGCGAATCGTTTCTGTTCGAGTCCGTGGAAGGCGGGGAACACCTGGGCCGGTACTCCTTCGTCGGCTGCAACCCCGTCGCCGTCATCCGGCAAACGGGGGCGCGCATTGAATACTTTGAGAACGGCAAGCGGACCGAAAAATTTGTCATTCCACGCGAACCCAGCCCGGATTGCTCGCAATGCGTGAAGGACGGACTGGAAGTCGTGGAACGGGTGATGAAGAAATATCGCCCCGTGGCTCTGCCTTCGCTCCCGCGCTTCACGGGTGGCGCCGTGGGTTTCATTGGCTACGAATTCATCCATGACGTCGAGCCGGTCGTGCCGCGGCCGCCTCAGGACGAATTGCAGACGCCGACTCTCTACTTTCTGGTCGCAGATGAGCTCCTGATCTTCGATCGCGTGGCCCAGACTCTGACGGTTCTGGTCAACGCGATTCTGGATGATTCGACCAAGCCTGCCGAGGCTTACGAAAACGCCCTGGCCGAAATCGAACGCATCGTTTCGCTTTTGGAACAGCCGACCGAACACGTGCCGGTTTCTTTGCCCCAGGAAGTGCCCGCCGTTCCTTTCCAGTCGAATGTGGCGAAAGACCAGTTTCTGGCGAATGTGCTCAAGGCGAAGGAATACATCACCGCCGGCGACGTTATCCAGGTCGTCGGGTCGCAGCGTTTTTCGACGCCGGTCAAGGCGACGCCGTTGGACATTTACCGCGCCGCGCGGTCCATCAATCCTTCCCCGTACATGTTTTTGCTGGAACTGGACGGCTTTAGCCTGGTCGGCGCCTCGCCGGAAATCCACGTGCGGTGCGAGGAGCGGAAAGTCGAGATCCGGCCCATTGCCGGCACGCGTCCCAGGGGCCGCACCCCTGATCAGGACCTGACCAACGAAAAGGATTTGCTCGCCGACCCGAAAGAGCGTGCCGAGCACGTCATGCTCGTGGACCTCGCACGGAACGACATCGGGCGCGTGTGCGACTTCGGTTCCGTGCAAGTGAAGGACTTGATGATCATCGAGCGCTACAGCCACGTGATGCACATTGTGTCTCAAGTCGAAGGGCGTCTGGCTGCGGACAAGACGCCCTTCGATTTGATGCGCGCGACTTTTCCCGCCGGAACGTTAAGCGGCGCTCCGAAAATCCGCGCGATGCAGATCATTTCGGAGCTGGAGCAAACCACGCGCGGCCCTTATGGTGGATGTGTCGGGTATTTCTCCTTCAACGGCAACCTCGATTGCTGCATCACCATCCGCACCGCGCTCATTAAGGATGGCAAAGCTTACGTACAAGCCGGCGGCGGTTGGGTGAACGATTCCACGCCGGAAGCCGAGTTCCAGGAAACGGTGAACAAATCCAAAGCCATGCTAAAGGCGGTCGCGCTGGCAGAAAGTTTCACGGCACCGGATAGGGCTTCGGCGTAGCCTCAGGCTCTCAATCCCAAGGGACTGTGACTTCCAGCCCAGGGCAGTCTATAAAGACACGCTCCAGCTCGATCAGCACGCGACGCTCACGGGAACTCTGTGTTCTTCAGCGTGATTTTGCCATCGTGATGGCAAGGGAGGTTAAAACGAACTTGATTTTCCGCATGAGAAGCCTAGGGTTCAAAAAACCCAACCGAGCGTTACCATGCGAACCGACTTTTCCGAGTTCTCTTGCCACGAAGCGCGTAAACACAGCCTGGCTTTCACTCTGATCGAGCTTCTCGTTGTGATCGCTATCATTGCGGTCCTGGCCGGGATGCTAATGCCGGCATTGGCTCGAGCGAAAGAATCCGCCCGGACCATCGGTTGCCTCAGCAACCTTCGCCAGATCGCGTTGGCGTCGTCGATGTACTCCATGGACGCGAATGGGCACCTCCCCTGGTTCCGGAACTGGCTTTACAATCGGACGCCGGACATCACCACCGGGCGCTTGTTTCCATACCTTCAAACCAAGCAAGTCTATATGTGCCCGACGGACAGAATTGAGCTGGGCCAGAAATCGCGTCCGAAATGGTCGGCTCAGGCGGCCCCGACCGGAGGCTTCGGCAGCGTCAACCGCGCCCGAGACTACAGTTATGCGATGAACTGCGCGATTTGCCACGCGACGGACCTTTCCGGATTCCTCGATCCGGGCAAGACGATGTTGTTTATGGAAGGCTATCTCGGATCGAACGACTATTCCGGCCAGGTCGGGCCCAGTCTGGCCTCGCGTGCCCTGGCGTTGCGGCATGACAATCGCGGGCATCTGGTCATGGCTGATCTTCGCGTCGAGAAGATGGACAAAAAGCGCTACGACGCCGTCGAGAAGACGAAGCGGTTTTGGTTTCCGACGGACAATACGTCAGGTCCCGGTTCGATGTTGATTAGCAACTTGCGCTAGAGCCGCTCCCGGCCACGGCGACGCCGGCGTCCGACGGCCTGCGCTTTCAGTGAAATCCCCATCCTGAGGAAGGAGTGCGGACAGGCGGTCCGCGCAGGGCGTGGGCAAGATTCTTCAAACGCACGCGAGAGCGCTTCGTTCGCGTCATCCCGAATCCACCGTCGTCAGCCCTCCTGTCTCGTTTCACCTGGATGGATTCTCAACGCGTCATGTCACGGTTTCCTTGACTCAGTCGCCGTCATTTCTATGATGCGCGGTCCTTTGAACGAATACGAGAAAGAGCTATGAGCGTTATCTCCGACATTCAGGCCCGTGAAATCCTCGACTCGCGCGGCAATCCGACCGTCGAGGTCGATGTGATCTTGGGAATTGGGATCGTGGGCCGGGCGGCGGTTCCTTCCGGCGCGAGCACAGGCGAACACGAAGCGCTCGAACTCCGCGATGGCGACAAAGGGCGTTACCTCGGCAAAGGTGTGGGCAAGGCCGTGAAAAACGTCGTGGAAAAAATTCGCCCGGCGCTCAGAGGAATCAGCGCGCTCGATCAGTTGACGATCGATCGGATCATGCTTGATCTCGACGGCACGGAGACCAAATCAAAACTGGGCGCCAACGCCATCCTGGCGGTCTCGCTGGCCAACGCGAAAGCGGCGGCTGACGCGGTGAACTTGCCGCTGTTCAAGTATCTCGGCGGCCCCAACGCCAAAGTTCTTCCCGTCCCGATGGCCAATGTCATCAACGGCGGCGCGCACTCCGACGCGCCGATTGATTTTCAGGAGTTCATGATCATGCCCAAGGGCCTCCCCAGCTATTCGGAAGGACTGCGCGCAATCACCGAGATATTCCACTGTTTGAAGTCGGTGCTGAAGAAACGCGGACTCTCCACGGCGGTCGGGGATGAAGGCGGATTTGCGCCGAGGCTTGAGAGCACCGAAGCCGCGATTGAGGCCATTCTGGAAGCCACCAAGATCGCCGGCTACAAGGCCGGGAAAGAGATTTTTCTCGCGTTGGATGTGGCGGCCTCCGAATTCTACGATAAGGCCAGCGGCAAGTATGTCTTCAAAAAGAGCACGGGGCGGAAACTGTCCGGGGAAGAAATCGTGGCGTTTTACGAGGATCTGATCGGCAAATACCCGATCATCAGCATCGAGGACGGTTGCGCGGAAGGAGACTGGAAGACTTGGAAGCTCTTGACGGACCGGTTGGGCGATCGCGTGCAGTTGGTGGGGGATGATCTTTTCGTCACCAACGTGAAGTTCCTGAGAAAAGGCATCGACCAGGGCGTAGCCAACTCGATTCTCGTGAAAGTGAACCAAATCGGCTCTCTCACTGAGACGCTCGATGCCGTTGAGCTTGCGCAGGAGAACCATTACACCGCCGTCATCAGCCATCGTTCAGGGGAAACGGAGGACGCGACGATTGCGGACATCGCGGTGGCGACCAACGCAGGTCAAATCAAGACGGGATCACTGAGCCGCACGGATCGGTTGGCCAAATACAATCAATTGCTCCGGATCGAGCAGCAGCTCGGGAAGAATGCCGTGTACGGCGGGAAGTTTTAGTAAATGCAATCGAGCGTGATTTCCTGGCCGCACTCGCACTCGACGACGATGTGGGTGATCTTGTCCCCTTCCTTCTCCAGTTTGATGACTGGTTTCTCCGTGGACTCCTCAGACAACTCGGTGGTTTCGGCGGGAGCATCACCGACAAAACTTTGGAGGACCGCGCGTGAGGAAGCGCGGTATCGCTTCAGTTCGCCAAGGATTTGCTGAATCGCACTCTCAGGTAACGACAGGGCAAAGGCGTTCTAGAGATCATTGAGGAGCTTTGAGCGGATTTCACTTTTATCGACGTGGCGCACGCTTTGCGGCGGAGCCAGCGTCACTCTGGACAGCTTGTATTGATTGAACTGGTACTGCGGCAGCGCGTCGCCCGTGGAAGGCCGTTCGAAGAATGGGACGAAGGTTCCGGCCATAGAATAGAAGAAAAGAAGGCCTATTCCTCCCGGCCCGCGCGGATCATAATCGTGACCCGGCGATTGGAGCGATCATTCGGCTCTCTGTCCTTTAGCGGTTTGGTGCCGGCGTAGCCAGAGATTTTCACGATTTGACCTTCGGTGACGCCGTCCCTGAGCAATTGCTGGCGGGCGAGTTTCGCTTCGTCCAGCGAGACCTCCCAGCTTCCGTAATCCCCGGGCAAAGGTTTGAAACCTTGCTCCGTGTGTCCTTCCAGTTCGATGGCGGTGGACGGATAGCGCGCAATCTCCCAGGCCACGGTGTCAAAAACCCAGCGGCCATACTCGGTGAACTTGACGGAGTTGGTTTCGATCTGGAAGACCGGCTGGCTTGGGTTGTCCAGAAAATTGATCAGCAAACCATCGGAAGTCACTTCAACCACCATCGACCTGTGCTCGCGGAATTCCTTGTTCTGGACAAAGGTCTTCAAGAGGTCTTCGTTAATCCGGCGCGCCGCGTCGAGTTGGATCGCCGAGGGCGCTTCAAAGTTAGCTTTTTGGGAGGTGGTTACGGTTGCGTCTTTAACCGGGATGATACCTGTCGAATCACTCAGCGCCGCCTTCCAAGGGTTCTTGAAAAACTCCTCGACGTTCCCTTTGACCGTCTCCGATTGATTCAGAATCCACAAAACCAGAAACAGAGCCATCAAGGCCGTCATGAAATCCGCGAAGGCCACTTTCCATGATCCGCCGCCGCCTGCTGCCATAAGGGGAAACTTTCTTTAGGGGTGCAACCGATTACTTTTGAGCGCCCAAGGTCTTGAGCATTGTCTCCAGTTCCGCCGCGCTAGGGCGCATATCCTCGTCCAGCACGCGCCGCCCTACTTCGACTGCAACCAGGGGAGGCAGGCCGTTCGCAAAGGCGACGACCGCTTCCTTAATGCAGTTGAGATAGTTCATCTCACCGTGGTTGTAAAACTCCATGTTGGTGGCGATAGGCCCAACGATCCCATAGCAGAGGAATACTCCCAAGAGCGTGCCGGTGAGCGCTGCGCCGATCTTTTCACCCACCAAACTAACATCGCCGCTGATGGCGCCCATCGTCAGCACGATTCCCAACACCGCGGCCACAATACCGATCCCCGGAAGCGCATCCGCGACTTTGCTCACGACCAAGGGCACCGTGTGTTTCTCGTGCTCAACCGTAGCCAATGATTTCTCCATCAAAGGCGCAAGCTGATCGGGCTTGATTCGGCCATCGACAATCGGCCTCAAACCGTCGCAGAAAAAATCCAGCGCCGCGTGATTGCTGTGAAAGGAGGGGTACTTCTTAAAGAGGCTGCTGGCGGTGGGATTCATGACATGCTCTTCCAACGCGATCATGCCATTTCTTCGGCCCAAGACAAACAGCTCGTACATGACTTTCAAGACGTCCTCAAAGTCCGACTTTTTGAACGGAGCCCCTTTCAGAATGCCCATAGTCAATTTGATCGCCTGGATTAACACCTTCAATGGCGACATGATGATCATGGATCCCACGGCCACGCTCAAGATGGTGACTATCTCGCCGATGTGGAACAGGTCTCCCAGCTTTCCGCCCCCATGGGTAAACCCCCAGACGATACCGCCGCACATCACGATGAGACCTATGAAGATTATCATAAGACGAACTAGAGTTTATTGACCAAACTTTGTTCTCTGTCAAGGAAGGCACGCAGAACCATAATCGCCTCCGTATGAATCTGGCAGATCCGGGACTCGCTCACCTTCATCAGCGCCGCGATGTCTTTGAACCGGAGGCCTTCGTAATAGTAAAGAGTCAGAGTCTTCTTTTGCTGTGGACTCATCTGCAGAATACGCTCGCGAACCAGTTCCTGCAAATCCCGGGCGGTCACCTGTCCCGCGGGATCGACCTGGTGGAGATCAGCTAATTGGAAGGGCGTAAATTCGCCGGTGTCGCTCTCCTGGGACGAAATCTCGTCCAACGAGACGTAGGCGACCAGCCGCAACTCATCGAGAAGTTCGCGGTAGCCGTTGACGGTCGTGCCGAGAGCGGTGGCAATCTCCGATTCGGTTGGAGCGCGGCCAAACTTCTCCTCCTGGTCCTGGATCGTCCGTTCCAGCTTCTTCCACTTGGAATAAACCGTCCGGGTTACCGGGGAATTCTTCCGCAGTTCGTCCAGGATAGCTCCCCGCACGCGGTGTTTGCAGTACACCTCGAATGCGACCCCGAGATCGGGATCGAACGCGCGAGCGGCCTGGACCAGAGCGAAGTAGCCGACGCTTTTCAGATCATCGAAATCGACGACCGACCGCACGATCGGGGCGATTCGATAGACCATCTTGAGGACCAGAGGAGCGTACTTCAGGACCAGCTCCTCTTCGGAAAACCCTTTAATGCCGGAGGTGTGGTAAAGCTTCGCCACCTTTCCCGACATTTTTTCTGCGACCTGAGTTTTCACGTCGGTCCTCGAAGGATCATGGTTTTCCAGATTCACTCAGTTTGCTTGCTGTCCGTGCCTGCTCTGCATCGGCCTCGAGCTGATCGAGGGTCGCCGCCATTTCTTCCTGTCTTGACACCTGCTCGAGGCTGGTGATCCAGAGCTTCATCCACCAGCGCAAGAGAATTCCGGCGACGAACGCTGAGATCGCCCCGTTGACGAGGGACATCTCGATCGGTTTGTTCCACGCCATACTTCCGAGGACCACCGTCAAAAATCCGAAACCACCAGCCATCACCACGACCAATCGCATACAGACAAAGGGGTGCTAAGCAATTTGCAGGCCGAGCCGTTGACTCATAGGATCAGAATTAGGGTGCTGGCCGCGCGGGCTCTAGATTGAATCTCTTCCGTGGCCATCCCTTCTCCCGGCTTGCTTTCTTCAATGCTCGGCTTCACTTCCGGGAAAGTTCGAAGGAAATTGATCAAATGATCGGTTTTAAGCGCATAGCTGTTCGCCGGAGCCAGCGGGTTGGATGAGTTCGTTCCGGATGGTTCATCCGGATCGTTGAGCAGCATTCCGATCACCTGCCCATGCCGGTTGACCAGAGCTGTGCCTGCGAACGAAGGCGCGACATGCGGCTGAATTGTAATCTGCCTCGGGTCCGCTTGAAACCCGTGGAGAGTCTGGAGGGTGCAACGCGCGGCTTTTGGATTGAATTGGCCCTGGTTATCGCTGTCAAAGCCGAGCGCGAGAACTTCGCTTTTGACCGCATTCTCGCGCGTCAGGACGAGCGGCAACGGTTGGAAGGCCCCGGACACTTTCAGCAACGCGATATCGCTGAGCGAGTCGGACTTGGCCACGATCGCGGTGAAACTTCCGGCCTCGGTGATCACCTGGATGTTCGTGGCGCCTGCAACCGTCCGCAGAGTGCAAAACAGGAATCCGTCCTGCGAAATCAGAAAACCAGTCCCGACGCGCTTGATTTCGGAGACATCGGCGGAGGGAGTGGCCACCATTTTCGGGCTTTCTTGATTGATAGATTGCCGCGCGACGAACTCGCCGGATATCCGTTGACCTTCTTTGATTTGGCTTTCGGTCATCAAGCGGGACAGGATTTCCCTGCTGGAGGCCGCCTCTGGAATCCCTTGCACGGCGGATAAGTTCCACCACTTGTAAGCCTGGAGAAAGTCCGCCTCCACTCCTTTGCCTTCGTAGTAGCAAACCCCCAGGCTGTACTGGGCAAACGGATGGCCGAATTCCGCCGCCGTTCGATAGTGAGTAACTGCGGCAACGAGGTTTTGCGGCACTCCGAAGCCACGCTCGTAGCAGATCGCAAGGTTGTAGTGGGAATCAGCGAAATTCCGGCTGGCGGCAAAACCGTACCACTTCACAGCCTCGAAATAATTTGTCTGAACCCCTTTGCCTTCGAAGTAAAGGTAACCGATGGCGTGTTGGGCAGGTGCGTAGCCTTGCTCCGCAGCCATCCGAAACCACCTGAACGCTTCGCGGTAATCCGCGTTCCCGGAAGTGTCATTCGCGAACATCTGGCCGAGGCTAAAGTACGCAGGGACAAAGTTTCGTTGCGCGGCTTGCTTGAACCACTTTTCAGCCATCTTCGGGTCGATCGGCACACCCGGCCCGGTCTGGTATTTCTTTCCCAAGTTGTATTGCGCGAAAGGATGTCCTTGAAGGGCCGCAGTCTGATACCACTTGACACTTTCCGAGTAGTCCACCGGCGTGCCGACACCCATCTCGTAGCAATAGCCAAGATTGGCCTGAGCTGGCGCAAAGCCCTTTTCAGCGGCCAGCCGGTACCACTTCATCGCTTCAACATCGTCCTTCTCGATGTCCCGGCCAAGTTGATAGGCCAGCCCCAGGTTAAAGCAGGCCCACCCTTCGCCTTTTTCAGCAGCGGCCCTCCACTTGGCAATGGGGCTCTGCGACGGCGTCACCGCGGGCGGGCCCTCGGCCGCCGAGACCAGCAATCGCTGCGAAATAATCAGCGCGATGAAAATTGTGAAAACTCGGTTCACCTGCATATCCGGACTCTATCTGAGCATGGCTTCTGCGTTCGTCAAAGAAGATCGCGGTCCTCCGCCTGTTGCCAAACGGGGCCGCCTTAAGAGTCGTTGACTTTGGACAGAGCCGAAGCGGTTTCCGTGCCGCAGTCTTCGGGCCGCACAGCAGAAGGTTCAAAACCAAGGCGGCGACACGACGGATAACGCTACCTTGATGGCCGCTCCAACAGGAGCAGAACGACAGTTGCAGCGGCTGTCGCGCCTTAGCCGTAAACAATTCAGTTGAACAGAAGGAAACGAAGAGAACAAAGGCCTGAAAGCAAGGGAAAATGGGATTCAGCCAGCTTTCCAGAGAAGTCACTGTTCAGCGAGCGGGCAAGGGTCTGGAATCAGATTTAACCCCGTCCCAATTCTTCGTTTCCTTCGTTTGCTTTGGTTAAGATCCGCAGTGTTACGACTTGATCAAACCGAGGTCCTGTTTTGCCATCTCTCGGTAAAAAGTTCCGTCCAGCAATGACCTCTATCGTCGCACGCGGAAAGTTTTGCCAGTGCGAAATCTGAAATCCACTGAAGGCGGTTAAACTCTTCCACCTTTAGCTATTTGCAGGTGCTTCATGAACTCCAGGGAGACGACGCCTGCAATGCGCAACTTCGGCGGGGCACAAAAGCCAGACCGTCCGCACAACGTCGAGGCATCGCTGCGATTGGCGCGGCTTCGGCAAGGCATCACCGGCATGGAAATGAAATGGTGAGGAAAGGTTGACTATGGCCTCAGACAATTGGCCGTTCAGATCAATTGCTGGCGTCGCTGGAGTCCCTCCGGAAAGAAAGCTGTGGCACGTCGCGTGCTTGGCACCAGTCGGCAAAACGTTATGGTCAACGGACTTTTCACGCAGACGAATTATCAGGGGCTCAAAAAAATGCTCGACGCGACGATCCTGCGTCATGAGGCCATCGCGAGCAACATGGCGAATCTGGAGACGCCGAACTACAAGCGGATCGACGTTGAATCCAATTTTGGCGAAGAATTAAGCCGTGCTGTAGCTGCGCGGGACGCAAGAGAGATCTCGCGCCTCCAACCTCGGATCGTCATGGACAAAAACGCAGTGTCCGCCAACCGCGATGGCAATACAGTCCAGCTTGAAAAAGAACTTGTCGCCATGCAGCAGAACACCCTCAGTCACACGATGCAAACCCAGTTCATCTCGGGGTCTTTGATGAAGCTGAGGTCTGCGATCCAAGGGCGTAACGTATGATGAAACTGATGCCAGGTCTCGATAGTTCCGTGTCCGCCCTGCAAGCGGAGCGCGTGCGGCTCGAAGTTATTTCCCAGAACATCGCCAATGCCAATGTGACCAAATCGGCCAATGGACAGCCGTATCAGAGGCAAATCGTAAAATTTGAAACACTTCTTCAGGAAAAGCTCGGCCAGGATTCTGAAGCCGTCCCGCAGGCTGTGAAGGTAGCGCGAGTCCTCAAGGACAGCCGGCCTCCGAACGAAGTTTACCAGCCCGGCCATCCGGACGCTGATCCAGCCACTTCTCTCGTGCGCTATCCCAACGTCAATATTCATGAGGAAATGGCGGACATGATCGCTTCCTCGCGCGCGTACGAGGCCAATCTGGCCGTGGTCAAGAACGCGCGAACGATGACCTTGCAGACGCTCGCGATCGGACGACGGTAAGCCTGTCTGAAACGCCCCGCATAAATGACACCCATTTCACTGCACAACGCCTTCGCCGGCGGGCTTTCCTCCGAGCTCATCAACCTGCGCACGCAATCCTTGCCAGGAAAAAGCAAGGGGGTTGAGGGGCCCGATATCAATGAACCGTCCGCAT
>JACPRI010000008.1 GCA_016190065.1 Verrucomicrobiota bacterium | reverse complement strand
GGTGAAAGCGGGTCAGCCGATCCCGATCACGGGTTATGCGCAGGTCGGCATTTCAGGTTTGTCGAAAGTGCAGGTTTGGATTCACCCCGAGGAGCAGGAGTTACCCGCGAACGACCGCTACTTCACGAAGGCGCCGTGGACCGACGCGCAGATTCTGCCGCCGCCGAAAAACTGGGGCGGCGCTTTGCCCGGTGATGCGATCCCGTCAAACACTCAAGGCTTCGACTCGCAAGGCCGCCCACGCACCTGGCCGATGCGGTTGTGCAAGGTGCATTGGGCAATGCTGTTGGCTGGCTTGCCCGCCGGAAAGTACACGCTGCGATCCCGCACCATCGACGAGAAAGGTTTTGCGCAGCCCTTGCCGAGACCCTTCCGCAAATCCGGCCACGCAGACCTCGAGCAAGTGAGCCTGGTGGTGGCGCCCTGAGGCGTATTTATTCAACCTGGAAAAAGCATTTCAGCCGCAAAAGAACGGGAGATAGTAAAGGCAGAGGAGTTTTCGCGAACAGGCTCCTTCACCGCACGAGTGAGTTTGAGAGCGTCCAGCCTCTCCTTTCTTTGAGTTCTCTGCGCTCTTTTGTGGCTAATCAACTGCCGGATTAAGGTTCAATCCCTTCACCACCACTTCCAACTTCGATCCCATTTCGGACTGTCGCCCCAACGGATCATTTCGGGAGGGAATTGATAGAACTCCACGTGGCCATCGCCAAAGAGCATGTTGTAGCGCGCCTTTCCTTTGTAGAAATGCCAGATGCTGTCGCCTTTGCTCAGGTCACGGTTGCCATGCCAGTTCCAGTCGCCCTGGATGACTTTGTTCGCGGCGCTGAGCGAAACCTCGCTCGCGCGGATTGGTGTGGCGCTGTAATCGCCTCGGGGAAACGCCGGGTCGCCGCAGACCATTTTAGTGCGGAAGCTATCGTGGCGGTACTGGGGATGATAGCTGTTGCCGTACTCCGCATAGCAATCCTTGGCACCGTAAAGCGTGTCGCCTTTGTCCGCCGGGCAGTGAAACAGTTCCACCGCGCCGATGTAACGATTCAATGGCCGATTGGTTTCCGCCACACTCGCACCGAAGGAAGCCAGCACGCCGCCATCGACTTTTGATTTGTCGCCCTTCTTGCCGCCGCCCGCGCCCCAGCCCAACTGCGTGGGGTAGCTGTCGTTATGGTCTTCGACGTAGAGCAGGTAGGCGATCCCGATCTGTTTCTCGTTGCTGAGGCATTTGGTTTGTTTGGCTTTGGCTTTGGCTCTGCCCAGGGCGGGCAGCAGCATCCCGGCGAGAATCGCAATGATGGCGATAACAACCAGCAGCTCAATCAACGTAAACGCGGACGAAGATCGGCTGCCAACGAAGCCAGAGCCTTGGCGAATTGAAAGGCGATCCGAGCTCTTCATGCGGGGATCATATTCACCGAGCCGCGGGATCAAAGCACAATTGTCATGTCCGCGACGCACGTGGCTGCGCCGCCACGGCTCCACGCTCCGGCCTCTTGCGAGAGGCGCCAGGTTGGGCCATGCTTCAGGGTATCCGTTGAGTCTGCCGATGAATTCGAGAGTTATGCAAAAGGTCTGCATTTCCTTCCTAGCTCTTGGATGGCTCACGCCTTGCCTCTTCGCTGCGAATCAACCCGCGCAGGTGCGGCTCTATTGTCAGTCGTTCCAGTTTCAGCCGGCCACCACTCGACTGGCGGGACAGGACTACACGATGGAGCTGACGACCGCTTCTGGTTTCTCCGAAATCAACGGTGAGGTGGCTCCGCTCTACTCGCCCGATCTGCCAACGCACGGGGCTCTGTTTCGTTTGCAGAGCCCGGTGGCTCCGGAGCCGATCACTGGAAACATCGCCTTTGATCAGCCCGAACCGGTGGACCTGAACGCCAACGGCTTCGATGATTTCTTCGAGGCCAGCCAGGAGGGCGGCGGAACGGCTCTGGGTCTTTTCGAGACGGCCATCGACGTCGGCAGCGTGACTGTCACCTGGCGCCGGGCGGCGGGTTCTGCTACCGGGACTTGCCAGGTGCGTTTGACCAGTTCGACGTTTGGGCAATATCCCTCCTTCACCCACACGTTCCAGTTACTGGAATACACCGGCACGCTCGGATACATACCTGCCACCAACATCGTCACCGGAACGCTCAAACTGGCCCAGACCGGCCAACCGGCTAACCTTCTGTCCGGCGCCACGGCGATGACCCGCGTGGCGACGAATCGGTTCAATCAAATGCTTCTCCTGCCGGGAAGCCTGGTCGGGGCCGACGGACAGGTATTGCTTTACGCCGGGGCAGGACTGGAGCGCGACGAGCAAACCAGGACCAATTACTTCGGCTTTTTCGAGATGGCAGACGGAAACCCGAAGACCGCCCGGGCGGATTACCTGGACTGGGTTCTGTCCCTCGATGATCCGAACGACACCAACGGCAACGGAATTCCTGATTTGACGGACGATCTGGCTCCGGTTGGACCACGGCGTCCGATGCTTCGATTGACGCGGGCGCCGAATCAATTGCTCCTGAATATCAGCGGAGAGATCGGTATCACCTACGACGTAGAGGCGACCCCGTCGCTCAGTGAGACGAATTGGAAAAAAAGCCTTTCCATAACCCTGACCAATGATCCTCAAGTAGTGGCCTTGCCGCTGCCAGGATCGGCGTCTCAATTCTGGAGGGTTGGATCCCGGTAACGCGGTGATCCGTTTTCCGAACACGGTCACCGCTCAACCGTGTGGTCATCCACACCTCCTCCTGGTTTCGGCATGTCCTTAACGCGATTTCGTCCGCTCGTTTTCACGAGCGCTACGATGGTTGCCGATCGCGAAGCGACGCCTCTACAGCGCCGCGCAACAGCAACCATCGGCGTCCAGGCTCAACGTGTTACTGGGCACGGTCACTTCCCACTCTTCAGCCGCCTCAGAACCACTGGCTGGCTCCAGTCAAAGACTTCGCCCCATTTTCCTGCCTCGATAGCCTTGAGATGTTCCGTCGCAAGGGCATTCAGGATTACGCCACCCTTTTCCTGGCCATCGGATTCCTTAATCAACACCCCTGGCAATTCCCCGTTGCGAACTCGTTCCGCAAATGGCGCCGCTTTGGGAATCCAGTAAATGATCTCATGTCCCGGTTCAGTCACTCGGCCGAACGAGAAGTTTTCGTCGTTCTCGCCTTTCATGCTCACCCAAAGCCAGTCGGCAGATTGGCGAATCTGCACAACGGCTTTTTCGACTCGGATCTCCGAGTCTTCTACCGACACGCTGACGAGTTCCAGCAAGCCCGTGCTTGAGTCTTTGACGCGTGTGTAAAACACATCACCGTCAGCGCTGGTCCAGCTTCCATTCCATTTCGCCTTGTCCAGCGCGACCGGCTTTTCACCGACCGGCTGCTTGCACGTCACGGAGGTGCAGGAACAAAGGAGGGTGCAAATTAGGAACACCGCTGGGATCATGAGCTTATTCATCATAAATGGATCTTAGGTTCTCAGTGAGTTTCGGAACAACGCGCCCTACCCTCGCCCGGAGTCGCCCGATATTCAAGAGCGTCAATTTGCGTGTCCGGCACGTCCAGGCCCTTAGCCACGCCCAAGCATGCGGGGGCACCCCCGTACAGGTCCGCTGCCGCTCGCTTTCCACTCCTGATGGCTGACGATCAACGGCATGCTTGCATTCTGGGAAAACCGGCTTCATCCTTTGAAAGTAATTTTACGGTCGGCGCTGCGTGGCGCGCGTCGTTTGATTTTGCATGAGTACATCGTCCGAATCAGGGTCTGATAAAATCGAGTTGGATCTCGATTTGCAGTTGTTGCCTGCCTGGGCGCAAAGGCCACCCGAGGAAAACAAATACGCCCGGTATGAAGGCCGGGACGAAGAGCGTTCTTCCCGCCGGCCTTCTCGTTTCCAACGGGGAGATCAGCGCCGGCCGGGACGCCCTGAGTTCCGGAAGGACCGCCCGGAGGAGCGCAAATCCGAGAGGCGACCTTCTCGACCCGGAGGACCGCCCAGCCCAGCAGAGAGGAAGGAACGGTTTGCCCCGCGCGTCGAAGTGAACATTTCCGTGATCCCGGAGGAAAAAGGGGTGGAATCACTGGCCAAACAAATCCACCTGACCGGGCGCGCGTATCCGTTGTTCGGCGTGGCGGCGCTGGTCTTGAAGAGGCCCGACCGCTATCAAGTACGTATCAGTGTCATCAAGAATCCGGAGGGGAAGGTTCTCCAGCCGCTTTTTGTTTGCGGGTTGGACGAAACGCTCTGGCTCGCGGAGAAGGACGCGGTTGATCACGCGCTGACCAAACATTTCGCCACGTTTTATCAAGCGGAACGAGTGGCCACGGATCCCCCGAAGGGCACCTACACCTTCGTGGCGCAGTGCGGCATGAGCGGCACCGTTCTGGGACCTCCGAACTATCACGATTATCAGAATAAACTCCGACGATTGCACGGGGAACGGTTCGGGCATGTCCCGTTTGATGTGTTCAAATCTCGGATCAAAATCGTCCGCGACGAGGCGGTGGTGAAGAAATGGATCGAAGAGCAAAGCTGGAAAACGGAGTACGTTTGCCTCAACGTTCCCGAAGCCGCAAAACTGCCGAGCCTGGACGAAGTGGAGAAACATTTCCGGGAATTGCACCTGCCAATTGTCATCAAGCCCGTGGAAACGCACACCCTGCCCGGGAACGCCGCGCTCGGCTTGCCGGACCGCGTTCTCCAAAGCACTGTCCGCCGGGCTCTGGACGATCAGATCCGGTTTCCGTTGAAGGTGGTCAATGTTTTGAGCCAGCAGTTCGCGTCTCACGGCCTGCAGTTCTTCAAGGTGAACAAGACCGTGACACACGTCGCCGTGGCGCGGCCGCATTATCTCGATTTGGAAGCGACGCCTGTTTCCGACAGCATCAAGCGCATCGTCGAGTTCATCAACTCCGCTCCAAACTGCACGCGGCGAAAATTGCTGGAATCATTGGCACCCGGTGCTCCCATGACCCCTGGCGAAGGAAAAGAAGCCGCTGCCCAGCCTGAAACGGCGCCGCCCAGCCCCGAGGCGGCAGCGGTAGTCAGCGACCTGCATTGGCTCATTCACCAGGGACACGTCATCGAGTTTTCCAGCGGCGTCTTGGAGACTGCCAAGAAACCCCTCCCGAGACCGCTCAAAGCTGAACCTGCAAGCGCTCCGGCGCGGGAGCCAAGCGAAACTCAACCTGGCCCGGCGCTATTGGCGACTGCGAATCCTGACCAGAGTAGTTCCCCGCCCCGGGCAGAGCCGCCTGTCCAAACCACGGCCGAAACCGAGGCAAACCAGGCCGAACCTCCGGAGCCAATTCGAGACGCGGCGGAGCCCGTTTCGGATGCTGCACCGTCCGCGTCCGGTCCGGAGATTGGCTTGGAGACAATCGCTCCTGACGAGACCAATGCGCCAACACGTCCAGTAGCGGAGTCTCCGGGCTGATTCCGAATTCTGTTTTGCTCTAATCGATTTGAAACATTCACTGCCGATTTATGCCCTCGAATAATCCTGACTTGACCAAACAGGCTCCACGAAGCGCACGCGTTCGATTGGGCGGTTATGCCATTCTGCCGCGCATGCTGGATAAGGGCCGCGCAGCCACTGCCGGTAAGAATGGGGAATACAAGTTTGCGTGTCCGCTCGACCAGCGATTCCTCCAGTTTGCCGGAGTGGATCCAGAAACCCTGAAAGCGCAGCTTGCAGCCGGAAAATCGGACAGCGAGATTCTCGAATGGATCAATTCCGCCTCGACGACGAGACCTTCGCCCGCCGAAATCGCCGCCTGGTCGGCCCTTCAGGAGCAACGAGTGCCGACGGATCCGGAATCCCGAAAATTCTTCAACGATATCCACGCTTCCATCGCGCCAAAGCGAACCGACATCGCGACGTGGTTTGATCTCCTGGATCTCGACGATTACGTCAGTTTCGGCGGGAAGCCCTGAGTGTTCGGATCACGCCGGCCGGTCAATTATCTTCCTCAGATAATCGAAGGAGAAAATGCCGGAGGCATGTCCGTCGGCCCAGACCGGCTGAATGGCGTAACTTCCGACCCGAGCTATCTGGCGGAGTTGAAACGCCAGGGGCGACAACGGCTTGTCCGGCATCTTGTAAACGTTCCCCATCACGTCCATCTCTCCTTTGCACCCGGCGCAAGGACAATGGCGTCGAAGGTTTTCGAGTGAAACGAAGCTCTCCGTCCCGTCGTCCCACTTGACGGCCAGCTCAGTTCCAATCTGCTGAATGTCCATCGGTCGCACACCGAAAACGTAAGGCAGCGGTTCGTGAAGGTCGATCAAAAGGAGGCCCCCTTCCCTCGGTTTGCTCCGGTTCCAATTGAACTTCCACGGTGGGGATCACAAATATAGCTATGTCTAATTTTTATAGTTGACGCTAATCATTTCTTCCTTAGAATTCGCTTTAGACAATGAATTACTGCGCCTTTCTCAGCCTAGCGGTTGCCGTCGCGACCTCCCATCAACTCGACATCAACGCTGCATCAATTCGCTCTTCGGAGGAGCAAAGCGTTGGACAAGATCGATCCCAACTCAGGCTTGATCCGCCGGGCGCACGTCGAAAACCCGCGTCCGAAGGCAACGTGGGCGGAATCATGGACAATTCTTTTTTCGTCGAGGAAGCCTATAACCAGGAAGCTGGAGTCGTGCAGCACATCTTCAATGGGATTTACGGCGTGGACCGAATCGCGGGACCGGATGACAAAAGCCTGGCCCTCGTCTTTACTCAAGAATGGCCCGTGTTCAGTCAATCCCACCAGTTCAGTTACACAGTGCCCTATTACTTCGCGGAAACCGGCGGTCAGTCCGATAACGGCTTCGGGGATGTTCTTCTGAACTATCGCTACCAGGCCTATTTCAACGAAGACACTTTGCGTGCGGTCGCGCCGCGCTTCAGCCTGGTCCTCCCGACCGGCAACAACGACGATGGCTTCGGAGACGACACGGCGGGATTCCAATGGAACGTCCCCTTTAGCACCGCCGTGGGAGATCGTTGGTTTGCTCATGCCAACGCGGGATTAACCTACTTGCCGGGTGCAGGTCCGCGTCCCGGAAGCGATCTTTTGCACTACAATTTGGGCGCGAGCGCGATCTACGCGCCTACGCGGAATCTGCACTTCATGCTGGAGTGGATCGGCGTTTGGAACGACGGCCCCAGCATAAGCGGGGGCATGAGGCACGAATTCGAGTCGATCATTTCGCCGGGAATCCGCCGTGCCTTCGATTTGGCCAATGATTCCCAGTTGGTTCTGGGCCTGGGTGTCCCGATTGGACTCACGTCGTCCGCGCCTGATATCGGTGTCTTCCTTTACCTATCTTTTGAACATGGATTCCTCAGCAATAAAAAGTAAACCGCTTACCATGATGCCTCATCCGGTCGTAATTCCGTTGCATGGCCCGAAATCTGAAATGCGAAATTCGAGTTTCGGATTTTGGCCAAGGCCCAAGCCACCGAGGCGCGCGCGCTATCTGGGTGCGATCCTGTGCTTGTTGTTCACATCCGCGCTGACCGACGCGCACATCATTCCGCCCGAGAAGTTGCACCCAGTTGCGGAAGCGTATCGGCGGGCAAATTTTGTTTTGAACCTCAACCCGGTAAGGTGGGACCAGGTTCGGTCCGACAGCTTGGACTTGGCGAATTATTGGAGAAACTTCGACCGCGTCGCCGCCGACAAATTGGGAAAGGAAATTGAGGCCGTGATTTCCAAGGCGACCCTGATGCCAAATGAAGCCGCGGGAATTGAACCCATGCCCCGACAGGAGGCGGCGTCCCTGGTCCTGAGCCTGTTAACGAAAGCGGTGGTTCCCATCGTCCGGGGCCATTTGCACGAGGCAGAGAAGCGGATCGCTGAACGGATCGTTGCGCTCGATCTCGTCCATCAAGCTCAGGGCGCCTACGGGGCCCTCGACGACGTGATTCTGGCGAGTGATCCCCTTGCCGGGCACCGCCTGGGCCAATGCTGGCTGAAAATAGTCAGCGCGATTGGCACTTCGGGTTTGCTCGGAGTGGGTGAGGTGAAGCCGGATCCGGTGGCCTTTCGCCACGAAGCGGAAGAAATCTTGCAGTATCTCGAGGTCAATTATGGTGAGGATTTCAGCGTTCCGGCAGGCCGAAAACTCGCCCCATGGCCTGTGAAGAGCCCGACGTTCAACGCCAAAGCAAGCTTGCCGATCAAGCTCCCGCCGGGAAGCAATATCAACAAACAAATCCCGCGGCCGCGACAGATTCTGAACATGACCGCCCGAGGCGTGGACGAATCGGAGACGACTCTGATCGCGCTGGGGGATATGGCGTTCGATAGCGCGTATATTTACGGGGAGCCGATGCGGTCGCTGGGGATGTCCTGCAACACGTGCCACAACAAAAGCATCACTAACCCAAACTTGTTCATTCCCGGCCTGTCCGCCCGTCCGGGCGGGATGGATGTATCCAACAGTTACTTCGCGCCGCACGCCAACAACGGCCACTTTGATCCTCTGGATACACCCGATTTGCGGGGGATTCGTTTTACGGCGCCGTATGGGCGCAACGGAAGATTCGCGTCTCTGCGCGAATTTGTGCGCAACGTGATTGTCAACGAATTCAACGGGCCAGAGCCAGACCCGACGCTTCTCGACGGCATGATTGCGTACATGAACGAATTCGATTTCCTGACGAATCCCGCCCTGAACAGAGACGGGAGTTTGACCGAAAACGCCTCCGCGGCCGCCCGGCGCGGCGAAAAGATTTTCCACCGGCCATTCCCACAAATGAACGGCCTGAGCTGCGCCACGTGCCATGTTCCCTCGGCGAACTTCCTGGACCACCGGCGTCATGATATCGGAAGCGTGAAAGGACATGAGGCTGCTTCACGGGACCGTGCGTTGGACACGCCGACGCTCCTGAGCGCCAAATACTCACCGCCTTACTTCCACGATGGCAGCCTGCCCACACTGCGGGCGGTCAACGAGTGGTTCGACACGACGTACCAGCTCGGCCTCAACTCCGCTGAATTGGATGACCTGACTGCTTATGTGGAAACCGTCGCCGACGGCGTCGAGGCATACGAAGACACTCCTTACTACCTCGATGCGGAGATGGAGGAATTCAGTTTCTTCCTGTCCGCCTTCGAGTTCATGGAGGAGAGAAACAAACCGGCGTTGATGAACGCGACGTTCCAAACCATCGCGCTGGAAATTCGAAACCACAAATGGGAACTCCAAGATCCGGCGGCAAGACCCGTCATGGACCAATTGGCCGAAATCATGGACGAAGCTTACGCAGCCAGCCAATCGGGCGATCGCGCATCGGTCCGAGAAAAGGTTGAAGCGTACCGCGCGCTCTATCAGGCAAACGTAGCTTTGTTGAAGTAAGCATTCGCCCAGAAATGAATCGAACTTGGACTCAGCACATGCATTACTCCGCATCCGGCAGTTCAAACCACGCAAGACACGAAACACTCGAAGGGAAGGTTCGGCCAATGGCTTTGGCGTTCGCAGTTGCTGGGCTATTGCTGCTCCAGACTTTCGCGTGGGCTCAAGAGCCTCAGAAAAGCGGAGCCCGAAAGCTGCCTTACCCAGCCAAAATCCCTCTAAATACCAAGGCTGATCCGCTGCGAATCGCCTTCATCTCGTACGCCAACCCGCAGACCGTCGTCAAGGATAGCCAGGCTGTGGTCCAGTACCTCGGCCAGTTTGTGGGCGTCCCCATTCAAAGCTTTGTCACCTTGGACTACGGATCATCCGTTGAAGCGATGCGCGGAGGCAAGGCGGATTTGGCCTTCGTCGATCCGCTGGCCTTTATGATGGCTCACGAACAGATCGGCGTGCTGCCTTTGCTCCTGGAGATCTATAGCTACGGCAAGCCCACCTATCATTCGTGCATCT